>NC_014410.1:1537500-1849563 GCF_000145615.1 Thermoanaerobacterium thermosaccharolyticum DSM 571 | reverse complement strand
TAAATAAGCCTTGAAAGCACTGAATCTAAGTCAAAAGTAAATTTATATTTCAAAGAAATTTTCTTGCAAAGTTTATTGAGTTTAAGTTCATGATATATTTTTTGAAGGAAAAGGTAACCACCATTAAAAGAATTTTGCTCGTCTTTTGTAATAATCTTTGATTGGGAGTATTTCACGATAATATCGCGATTTTCTTCTTTTTCTTTTTTGTTAAGTTTTTCTATATATTTTTTTGCCCATTCAATAGGATCCTGTCCCTCAAGTTTTTCTTTAAGTTCAGTATATGTACCAAGTTTTTCAACAACTTTTGTAGAGCGTCTTCCATTTTCATATATAGATTTTGTTACGTATAGGGATGCGGCATTTTTTGAGCGTGATATACATAACCTCATAATGAAATTCCTCCTATCCCTTTTATAATAACACATTACGCAAAATTACGCAATATTTCCATAACTAAATTTGACTATTTTTTAATAAAAAAAGCCTTGTTTTCAAGGCTTTTACTGATTCCAATGTTTATTAAACTGTCAAAGACCCGCAAAATTAGGGCATTTGATATATAATAAAAAATGAGAGTAGCAAAAGTTACTACTCTCACAAACTTATTTCATTTTGTGCCTGGTATATTACTTCTTCATCTATTTCTCTTAGTCTTTTAGAATATGCATAGAGCAAAGAAGCTGTTACCAGGTTATTTATCAATCTTGGTAGTCCTTTTGTTATAGAATATATTGCTTCATATGCCGGTGGTGTAAATATATCATCTATCACACCGGCTATTTTCATTCTTGTTTTTATGTAGTCTTGAATTTCTTCTTTTTTTAGCCCTTGCATTACATACTTTATGGCAATTCTTTGCCTTAATGCACTATTTACATTCAAGGCTAGTTTGTTCCTTATGTGGGGTTGTCCTGAAAGTATCAATATATATGGGTTTTGAGAATCCATATTAAAGTTAAATATTATTCTTAAATCTTCAAGAACGTCATTAGAAACTAGTTGTATTTCGTCTAATATTATGACAGGAGTTATCTTCTGGCTATAGTAAAGTTCTGTTATTGCTCTTTGTATTTGACTAAATAGTGTTACTTTTTTGTATGCAGGTGTTTCCCCTAAAATCATGGCTAATGCTTGATAGAATTCCCTAACAGTTAGTGTAGACAGAGCAAAGTAGCATACTTTAAATGTTGAGCGGTTGAGGCTTTCAGTATATCTTCTTAATGCAGTAGATTTACCTGAACCAGCTTCTCCAATAATAAGTCCTATGCCTCTTGTCTCTTGCAAATATTTTAGCCTTGCATTTAATTCAGTAATGTCTTCACTTATATAAAGGTCATTTGCATGTATCTCTTTTGAGAATGGATTAAATTTCATTCCAAAATATTGAGTGAACATTTAAAACACCTCTTTTTTAATCAACAATATCATTAAAAGATATTACTGTTGGGTTAGGTTTTGCATCAAAATCTACAGTATCTTCATTTTTGCTTGCCACTTTTTTGTTTTCAATATATTCCACAGGAATTTTGGCATTTTCATGAAAGTCCACTTTGTATGCTTCTCCTACTTTTTTGCCTTCATGATAAAGCAGAAGTGGTGTATTAGTCATAAGCCACTTTGTGTCATATCTTACTTCTAAGTGCATGTTTTTAAACTTTTCTTCCGTTTCATAAAGTATATTTTCCACTTTAAGTGTAGCGTCTTTGTTTACCTTACGATTTACTTTTATGAGAAAACATTCATTCAACATATCTATGTCACCGAACATGTTTATCCTTGACACTTGTGACATGAAAAAATCTAAAGGACTCATGCCAATACCACTGTGTTCTTTTCTGTTGTAATCTTCATCTAGCCATTTAAAGAATTTTATATTAAGTTCATCTATGCTCTTTATAGATGTAGGATCTATTGTGCTTAAAAATCTCATTCTTACCGTATGAAAGAATCTTTCTATTTTCCCCTTTTTATGTGGCGAAAAAAGGTTCCGCATGAATAAGAGTTGTACCTAGTGAAGCACAGATATATTCTAATTGAGTGCTTCTATATATCTTTCCATTGTCAGTGTAAAGCATTTTGGGTATTCCTCTTCTTAGCACAGCCTCTTTAAATGAGTCTCTTAAAGCTAAAAAGTTCTGAGTGTAGTAAAAGCGAGCATAAGTACAAAGACTTGAAGCATCATCTATATATGCAATAAGGTATGTTTGCCTTTTTGTTTTACCCTCTTTAATATATGGTCCATACATTACATCAGTTTGCCAGAGTTCATTGATTTATTCATATGAAAACCTCTTTGTTTTACCATCTTTTTCTTTGTCTAAAGATTTTACCGGAGTGTTTTTCAAAAACCTATAGAATGTTGAAAGTGATACTTTATTTGGTGATATTATCCCATCTCCAATTAATGTTTCATAAAGAAGTTTATTTGGCATTTCAGGATGTTCAAGCTTCTTTTGCTTTATCTTTTCTGAAAGTTCAAGATTTATCTTTCTGCATTTACCTCTATCACTTCGATAACCTGGCTTTAATGCTTCTATGCCACCCCTTAAATACTGATATAGCCACCCTCTAAGTGTTTTGGGAGTGTATTTTCTTACTCCAAGATAAGGCATTTCAATTGGTTTATCGGAAAGAGAATCAAAATATTCTTTTTGATTTTTTATTTGTCCATTTAATACAGGACTTATCAGTGAAAATCTTTTTAATGCCACAGCTTCTCTTGCTTTTTCATCAAGCATTTGTATTTTCCCCCTTAACCTTTTGATTTCTAATCGTAATTTTAACTCATACATGGGGGCTAATAAAGGAAAAAGTTATGTTGCTAAAAAAAAAATCAACATTTTGATTTAAATTTATCAGGTTTGATGCTAAAATTATGTGAGAGAGGCCAGAAATGATTTTTGGCAATAATCATAAAACCGTTGAGAGAAAAGTGGTACAATGTTTATTACGTCCAAAATCTCTCTGGCTCTCTCTCTTTCAGTGCCAGTTGTAGGTATCTTTATGTAAGGGTCTATTTACCTTAAACCGTATATGATAAAGCTTAAATTATTGATTATTCTTTTAGTGTAAAAATATACATGTTGTCTTGAAAATAGTATGTGAGGAAAGTTTCTTTTAAAGTCACTTATGATAGAACTTAGAGTTTTTGTTCTGATTAGCGTCTTTTTTAAAGAGCTTACAATCATGTTGAAAGAATACTGAAAATGAGGAAGGCAAAAGTCAGGAAGGTAGGAAATAGTCTTTTTGCATACAGGGCATATATATCTTCTTATGGTTATCTTTATGCAGACGGCCCCATCTAAATAGTAACGATGGTAAAATCCGTGCTTTTTTAATTTTACTCTGCATTTGCAATCAGAATGAGGACATCTATCTGGAGAACTAGGGAAATTGTAATTTTTGCCGTTTTGCAAATATTCTTCAATGTTATCAACATGGAAAATTATTTGCATAAATAATCTCTCCAGTTAAGGTTAATGCTAAAGGAATATGATAAAATTTTCTTAAATTCCTCTAGCATTAATTTGATCACAAGATTATTTAATCTGATAATTTTTTTCGATTTTGGACTAAATTAATTTGAGAAATAACACTTAATGAACCGCCGTATACCGAACGGTACGTACGGTGGTGTGAGAGGACGCTGAATAAAATAATTATTCAGCTCCTACTCGATTAATATATTTTAACTTGAGGTGATATTTATGTAAATATTTTTTGAGCAGTTAATAAATGGCCTATCTTTAGGAAGTATATACGCAATAATAGCTCTTGGATATACTATGATCTACGGAATAAGGAAGCTCATCAATTTCGCCCAGGAGATATATACATGGTAGGTGCCATACCTAGTAGAGAAAAATCCTGATGAATCTGAAATTTTATCAATTGAAGGAGGTGCTTAAAATATGTTAGAGATAGAAAATCTCAATGTATCATATGGAATGGTTAATGCTTTAAAAGGCATTTTTAAGACAATAAAAAAGCATAAACGAAGACGGCACAACTATACTTTTAGTAGAGCAAAATGCTAAAAGGGCCCTATCTATTGAAGATAGAGCATACGTCCTTGAAACAGGAAATATCTCACTTGAAGGTGCGACAGCCGTCTTAAAAAACCATGAGAGGGTTAAAAAGTCATACTTAGGAGGTTAGTATGAAAGTAAAATTTTGAAATCTTTGCCTATTAAAAAAGCACCGGCTAAGCTTCTTAAACTTTAAACAGTTGAGTATATAAGGATCTACTATACATCAAATTTTTATCTCCTATAAATCAAAAAATGAGTAATTATCGCAGCAAGTTGAAATGTAAGTCCTACCATGCAAACGCCGTACCATCCGTAATGCTGCCAACAAAGGGTGCCAAGAAAGGAACCTATTGCACCGCCGATAAAATACGAAAACATGAATATAGTATTATTGCGACTGCGTGCTGAATCGCCAAGCGCTTGTACCCTTGCTTGATTGGAGACTTGCCCACATTGATTTCCAAGATCAAGTATGATAACACCTGCAATAAGGCCCCAAATATAATATCCGAATAGGCTAAAGCATAGATAGGCAAGCGTCGATAGTATGACACCGATTCCTACTGTGAAGCGCGGACTTTTTATGTCAGATCCTTTTCCAATCAAAGGTGCCGCGAGAGCACCTGCTATTCCTGCTAGTCCAAATAAGCCAGCTTCTTTTGTTCCCATATGATAAACCGGTGTTTCAAGTAAAAAAATGAGAGAAGTCCAGAACGTACTGAAAGAACCAAACATGAAAAAGCCGTTAATCGCTGATTCACGCAATGTGCGTTCACTTTTTATAAGATATGGTATGGATTTAAGCAACTCTCCCCACGATATTTGGGAGGAAGGTTGATCTTTTGGGAAATAATATCTAATCAAAATCATAAGGATCATAATTAATCCTGTTGCAAATAAATAAACAGCCCGCCAGGTCAAAACTGCACCAATAAGCCCGCTAAATATTCTTGATATCAAGATTCCAATCAATAGACCGCTCATAACGTCTCCAATGACTTTACCTTGCTCTTCCGGAGGTGAAAGATGTGCTGCATATGGCACGATAATCTGTGGCACAATTGTCGTAATCCCCATGGTAAACATGGCAAAGAGCAGTAACAAATAACAAGGCGATAGTGCAGCTGCAAGTAGTGATATATCAACAAAAAGAAGCATACGTAGAATAAGTGAACGGCTTTCGCATATATCGCCTAGCGGAACAAAAAGTAAAAGGCCGCATGCATAACCAATTTGCGTCATCATGGCTGCAATTCCCGCTGCTCCTTGTGAAACATGAAATGTAGCTGCAATTTGTGCTTCCAATGGCTGAATATAATAAAGATTTGCAACGGAAACGCCGCAAACAATTGCCATTAAAATTATAAACGATCTTGTCATAACAAATAGTTTTTCATTGAATTGATTGTTCAATTTTAGAAACCTCCTATGAATATTGTATAGATACTATACACATTTTATATAAAAATCAATTTTCCTTTAACGCTTTTTCAAACTGCAAAAGAAAATCTGAAAGAAACTTTAATTGTTCTTCATCCGATCCAGTTAGAATTTCGGATATGATTGTGTTGTACTTTTCGTGTGCACACTTGTGGTTGAAACAAGCTATCTCACCTTTGGGAGTGAGGTACATGACGACTTTAGATCCTCTGGTATGGTTCATCTCCTTTACAATCATTTGCTTTCTTTCAAGTCTTTTAGCAGTTTGTGATGCCGCACCCCTTGTGATACCTAATTTACGTGCAATAGCAGAAATATGCAAACCTGGATTATCTTGAATACACTGAAGCATATGTATTTCGGAATGATAAAGCTCTGTATCTGTACCAAAAGTACGAGCCTTGCTATCATATTCGTAAAATTCGCATATTAAGTTTAAAAATAATTCACTTATTTTTTCAATCTTTTTTTCCATGACTTTATTGTATAGTATGTATACAGTAATGTCAAGTATAGAAAAAATTCCTTCAGTTTTTTGTTTTTAGAAAAAATTATCAAAAAACAAGTAATATTGCAAAACAAATGTATATGATAAAAATTAGGCATGATGGTGAAAAACTATCGTGCCTTTTTGTACTTTATATAAAAAGGCAACTAATTTGCTATAATAATATTAAAAATATTAAAGAAAAAAGTTTTTAATAATTGGTAAATAAAAAACGTAAAAAATTCAAAACACATATGATTATAAATGGACAATACAAGGAGATGAGAATAAAAATAATCAAATTGTGTATTTTGCAACAGAAACTTGATTTGAGAGTATTGAGGATATATAGACTTTATGGTACCATTGTAGTAGTCTTTTTCTAATTGTGTAGTAGTTTCACTATATCCCAATAAAATATGGTAGGGAGGCTTGTTTAATGAAAAAAATACATGCGCGAGAACTGGTTTTTCTAGCATTGTTGATTAGCCTAAACATAGTTTTAAGTAGAATAGCTAGTATTAAAATAGCTATTGGCGGCATTGAAAGTATAAGAATTGGCTTTGGCGCATTACCGGTAATTCTTGCAGGAATAATGTTTGGACCAACAGCAGGAGGAATAGTAGGTGCTGTAGGTGATATAATTGGATATTACATTAATCCTTTAGGACCATATATGCCACATTTTACAATGACAGCAGCTCTCACAGGTATTATTCCTCCTTTGATTTTGAAGCCGGTAAAAGCTCCAATTCCTTCTCTATGGCAATTATTAATAGCAATTGGAGTAGGTCAGTTCATTTCATCAGTAATACTCGTGCCTTATTTTCTTCAATTGTTATTTAAAATACCAATAGTAACTACTTTACCTCCAAAAGTTGTAGGAGAAGTTATCAATGTGCCAATATATGCTTTATTTACGCAAATACTGCTAAAAAGAATAAATATGGTTTATTTTAAAGCCCACTAATAAAATCAAATTCAATTTTTAGATTATTTTAAATAAAGGTGGTATTTTAGAGATTAATAGGTGGTGAATATGGTTCACAGCCTTTTGAGCATAGATTGGGATTACTTTATCCCTTTGAAAAGAGAGTGGCTGGGTTCTTATGTTGAAAACCAAAAAAACATAGAGGCAATCTGGTATAAGAGGTATATAAAAAGTGTTTTAAAAGGTGAGGATCTTGAAAAGTCAGTAGATACAACTTCTGTATTAAAAGATTTTTGGGTCAAAATAAAAGAACATTTTGATTTTATAAGAAATATCAAAGTGTTTGTATCTGAATCTCATATGCTATCCTATTATATCGCCAAAGCTAATAAATGTGAAGAAGTGTATTCTTTCGACACACACGCTGATTTAGGCTATGCAGGAATGAGCTCGGTTAATTTTGAGCTAAACTGTGCCAACTGGCTGGGGAAGCTCTTAAATGAGGGCAAAATAAAAAGGGCTCACATAATATATAGTCCTCATACTTTTGAAAAGCCTGAGGACTTTAAAGATTTTAATAAACTTTTTTCAATTCGATATTACAGGGATATAGATGTATTACCTGAAGGTATATACACGGTAGCTGTACATATTTGTAGATCGGGGGCATGGACACCACCGTGGCTTGACAACAAGTTTGAGAAATTCATAAAAAATCTCAATCTGTCTTACAGAGTGATTAAACTTTATAGGAGAGACTGGGATATTAAGAAACTTTCACTTTCAGACCAAATTTTTTATCTTAATTTTGCATAAAAAAGTAGCCAAGTGAATACCTAGAAAAAAAGCTTGAGCTTTAACGCTTGTAGTAGAAAGAGGAGAGATAAAATGGAGAAAGGGTTGTTAGTCATAGCTCATGGGAGCCGCATTAAGGAGACAAAAAAAGTTGTAATCAAGGTGGTAGATAGAATAAAGAGCTTAAATAAATACAAAAATGTGAAGGCAGGATTTATGGAATTTGACACTCCTGACATCCCTACTTCTATTAAAGAGTTTGTAAAAGAAGGTATTTATGATATCGTTGCTGTGCCACTATTTTTATTCGAAGGAATACATATAAAAGAGGATATACCGATGGTTTTTGAAGAGGAGAGAAAGAAGTATCCCGGTCTTTCTATAAAATTTGGAAGGCCAATTGGCTATGACGACAGAATCGTGGATATAATTTTGGAAAGGACAGAGGAAGTAAAATAAAGTTTATTGGAGAGATAATTTATGAATTACATAAAAGATCCGTGGGAAATTGAAAAAAAGAGTTTTGAAATAATAGGCAAAAACATAGATGAGTCTAAATTCGATAAAAAAGAGCTTTTAATAGTAAAAAGGGTGATTCACGCAACAGCAGATTTTGAATTTGCCAATATACTTAAAATCTCAAAAGGAGCGATAGAAGACGGTTTAAAGGTACTAAAGGAAGGATTTAATATTGTTAGTGATACAAAGATGGCGGAAGCAGGAATAAATAAAAAGGTATTAGAGAAGATAGGTTCAAAAGTAAAAAGTTACATTAATCTTCCTGAAGCTAAAGATATTTCAAAGAAGTGTGGCATTACAAGATCAATGGCAGCTATGGAAATAGCGGCAAAAGACGAAAGCAATAAAATCTTTGCTATTGGAAATGCCCCCACAGCTTTATTTAGACTCATAGAGCTTGCGAGAGAAGGAAAAGCAAAGCCTTCCCTTATAATAGGTGTTCCTGTTGGCTTTGTTGGAGCTGAAGAGGCGAAGGAAGAGGTAAAAAAGCTTGATATTCCTTACATCATAACAGAAGGGAAAAAAGGAGGAAGCACAGTAGCAGCAGCGATAGTTAATGCCCTTCTTTACATGATAGAAAGATAGAGTGGTGTTTATGGAGAACTACGCTGTAAAGAGAGGAAAAAAATTAAGGTATGGTTATACTACAGGATCTTGTGCAGCCGCTGCATCGAAGGCTTCTACTTACATGCTTTTTACAGGTAGGAGACTAGATACTGTAGAGATAGATACTCCAAAGGGATGGCGGCTTAAGCTGGAGGTTTTGGATATAACTTCAGGAGAAGGCTGGGTAAAGTGCGGTATAAGAAAAGACGGAGGGGATGACCCGGATGCTACTCACGGCCTTATAATTTATTCGAAGGCTGAGGTAAAAGAAGGAGAAGGGGTAGAAGTCTATGGAGGCGAAGGAGTTGGAGTAGTCACAAAACCGGGACTTCCCGTAAGCCCTGGGAAATCCGCTATTAATCCTGTTCCAATGTCAATGATTTTAAATGAAGTCAAAAAAGTACTGCCGGAAGGGAAAGGTGTAAAAATTACCATAAGTGTACCAGGCGGTGAAAAGGTGGCTTTAAAGACCTTCAACCCAAGGCTTGGAATTGTAGGCGGTATATCAATACTTGGTACTACAGGGATTGTAGAGCCTATGTCGGAGGAAGCTTTAAAATCTTCTCTTGAGTTAGAACTTTCTATCCTTTCTGCTGAAGGATACAAAAGGGTAGTTTTTGCTCCAGGAAATTATGGCAAAGAATATGCTTTAAAAGAAGGTGTGGGAGAAAGACTCATCATATCTTATGGTAATTTTTTGGGATTTATGCTAGAAAAGGCAGTAGAGTACGGTTTTACACATGTGGTATTGGCAGGGCATATAGGGAAACTCGTAAAAGTAGCGGCAGGGATATTTAATACCCACAGCCATGTTGCAGATGCGAGAGCAGAAATAATGGCGGCCTATGTAGCCCATTTTGGTGCAGATAAAGAGACTGTTGACAAAGTTCTGGATTCAAATACGACAGAAGAAGCCCTTGATATAATTGAAAAGGCGGGAATCAATATAAAAGACTTTAGTCAGTTTATAGCAGACAGGGTCTACATGAAATGTAAGCAGTATGTTTACGATAAATTAAATATCGAAATACATCTCATTTCATTGAAAAGAGGCATTATTGCAAAAGCAGGTGATAAAGTAGAATGGTGACAATTGTAGGGATAGGGCCGGGAAACAAAAAATTCATTACCACTTATGCACTTGAAAGAATAAAAGAGGCAGATGTACTGGTGGGAGGCCGGCGCCATCTTGAAGAATTTAAAGATATTGATTGCGAAAAGATTATGATAAACGCTTCAACAGATTATCATGGTATACTCAACAAAGAAGGCAATATTGTTATTTTAGCATCAGGAGAACCTTCTTTGTATGGCATAGCGGAAGTGATTTTAAAATATGTGGACAAAAAGCAATTAGAAATAATTCCAGGCATAAGCTCAATACAGTATATGTGTGCAAAACTTAAAATAACAATGAATGACTTGGCGGTTGTAAGCTTACATGGTCGTACTGAAGATTTGGTAAAAAAAGTAAAAGAGAATAAAAAAGTCGCTATTTTTACTGATGATACGCATACGCCGCAATTTGTTGCAGCTATGTTGAAAGAAAAAAATTTGCAAGACAGGAAAATACACGTTGGTGAAAATCTGTCTTATGATACGGAGAGGATTTACTCTTTTACAGTAGAAGAACTTTTAAACTGCAATAAAAAATTTGATTTAAATGTAGTGGTGATAACATGTGGCAATATATGACACCTGGAATTCCTGATGAATATTTTGTAAGAGGCAATGTCCCAATGACAAAGGAAGAAATACGAGTTTTGTCAATATCTAAACTGAGGCTTAAAGAAGACAGTGTAGTATGGGACATTGGCGCTGGTACAGGCTCTGTGTCCGTTGAGGCTGCATTAATATCGAAAAAAGGTGTTGTTTATTCTATTGAAAAAGAGGAAGAAGGTGTAAGACTTATAAACGAAAACATTAAGAAATTTAACGTAGAAAATATTGTTGTGGTGTATGGTTTAGCTCCTGATGCCCTTTTAGATTTGCCTTCACCTGACAGGGTATTCATTGGGGGGACAGGGGATAAAATGTATCAAATATTTGACATTGTCACAACTAAATTAAAGGAAGATGGGGTAGTTGTAGTAAACGGGATTACACTTGATACTGTGTATTCTGCTCATCATTGTTTTAAACAAAGATTGTTTACGGTCCAAACAATATGCGTCAATATTTCGGTGTCAAAAGAAGCGGGAAATAAGACGATGATGGTATCGCAAAATCCTGTATACATTATATCGGCTAAGAGAGAGGGATAGAATGGCAAAATTATACGGTATAGGAGTGGGACCGGGGGAAGAAAGCTTAATTACTTTAAAAGCTGTAAAAATACTTCAAAAAGTAGATGTGGTGATAGCTCCTTCAAGTAAAGGAGAAGGAAGTATTGCTTATGAAATTGCAAAGCCTTATATAAAATGTGATGTAGTATTTATAGAATTCCCAATGACATACTCAAAAGAAGATCTTAAAGCAAAATGGGAAGAAAATATTAAAAAAATCAAAAAATTTCTTGATGATGGGAAAGATGTAGCTTTTATAACAATAGGAGACCCCATGATTTATAGTACTTACATATACATTCTAAAGGGAATTGAAGGTTATGAGACAGAGACCATCCCTGGAATTAGCTCATATAGCGCAGCTGCTTCAAGATTAAATATTCCAATTGCAGAGGGGAATGAAACTTTTGCAGTTGTTCCATCAGGAGATATATTAGAAATTTCAAAAGCACTTGATATGTTTGATAACGTGGTATTGATGAAAATTTCGAGAAGATACGAGGAAATAGTAAATCTTTTAAAAGAAAAAAACTTCAAAGGATATCTTGTAATAAAGTGCGGTCATCAAGATGAAGAAATATGTTACGATCTTGATAAATACATAGGAAAAAAGATAGACTATTTGTCTTTGATTATTGCAAAGAAGGTGAAGTAGCTGTGGTTTATTTTATTGGTGCAGGACCAGGAGATCCTGAACTTATAACATTAAAAGGCATAAAAATAATACAGGCTTGTGATGTTGTCATATACGCAGGGTCACTTGTCAATAAAGAGATATTGAAATACGCAAAGCCAAAGGCCGAAGTTTACGATAGTGCTACAATGAATCTTGATGAAATAATTGGGCTTATTGTAAAATCTCATAAGGATGGAAAAGATGTAGCAAGAATACATACAGGAGATCCTGCTATTTACGGTGCCATACATGAACAAATTGTAAGGCTAAAAAAAGAAAATATAGATTATGAAATAATTCCCGGTGTTAGTTCTTTTTTGGCAGCAGCATCAGTCTTGAAAAAAGAATTGACAATTCCTGAAATAACACAGACAGTGATTATAACACGAATAGGTGGAAGGACAGTAGTACCTAAAGAGCAGGAACTAAAAGATTTATCACGTCATGGAGCTACTATGGCGATATTTCTAAGTGTTCAGGAAATTGACAGAGTTGTCTCAGAATTGAAAAAGGGTTACCAAGAGAATACACCTGTTGCAATTGTTTATAAAGCTACTTGGGAAGATCAAGTGATTGTTAGAGGTACCCTTAGCGACATTTCGCAAAAGGTCAAATCAAAGGGAATAAATAAAACTGCTATGATACTTGTAGGAGATTTTTTAAAAAATATAAAAGCCTATTCAAAACTTTATGATAAAGAATTTTCTCATAGCTTCAGGAAGAAGGAAGATTTATGAGAATAGCGATAATTGCTCTCACAAAAAATGCATCGAGGTTGGCAAATGATATTGGCCAAAAGTTAAAAGGAGATGTATATGTAAAAGAAAAATTCGCAACCACTGAAGATTACGTAATAAAAGGAATTTTTAAAGACTTTGTCCATAAAATATTTACCAAATACCAAGGATTGGTCTTCGTAATGGCTACAGGGATTGTGGTAAGAACAATTGCAGGAGTGATGAAGGATAAATTTACTGACCCTGCTGTTGTAGTAGTAGACGAAAAAGGGAAATTTGCCATAAGCCTTTTATCAGGTCATGTAGGTGGTGCAAATGAACTTACTTTAAAGGTGGCTTCTGCAATTGGAGCACAGCCTGTTATAACAACTGCAACAGATGTAGAGGGCGTCATATCTTTAGATGTGATTGCGAAAGATTATGGTTACTATCTTGAAAATATAGAGGATTTAAAAAAGGTCAGTGCAGCCTTTGTAAATGGGGAAAATGTACGTTTTATTCTTGATGAAGGTGTAGAAAAAATACCGTTATTAAAAGATTACATAAATAACGATGTTCACAGTAAAGTTGATGCCTTTGTTTACATAACTGACAAGGAAATAAAAAAACCGACAGAAAAACCTTATGTCATATTAAGACCTAAAAATGTAGTTATTGGCTTAGGATGCAAAAGAGGAATAGCTTTTGAGGATTTGCTTACTTTTATAAGGGAAACTTTTGAAAATCTAAATTTGAGATTAAAAAGCATAGAGTCAATTGCTACTATAGATATAAAAAAAGAAGAGAAAGGAATACTTCAGTTGGCGGAATTTTTAAAAATTCCTCTTGTTTTTTATACAAAAGAAGAGCTGAGAAAAATAGAAAACAAATTTCCTATTTCTGATTTTGTATTTCATACAGTAGGGGTTGGAAGTGTTGCAAGACCCTCTGCTTATTTGGCTAGTAACGCTGGAGAAGAGATAGCATATCTTAAAAAGAATGGGATAACGCTAGCTGTGTATAAATTTAGAAAGAAGGATTGGCATGGGATGGATTAAAGTCGTAGGAGTAGGTCCTGGGGATATAAATGACATGACTTTTAAAGCATACACTTCCTTAAAAGAATGTGATGTAGTCGTAGGATATACTACATATATAAACCTTATCAAACCTTTAATTGAGGGCAAAGAGGTAATTTCATTAGGAATGAGAAAAGAAATTGACAGGGCTAAAAAAGCTGTTGAATTAGCTTTGCAAGGCAAAAATGTGTGCATTGTGTCAAGTGGTGATGCAGGGATATATGGTATGGCAGGGCTTATGTATGAGGTTGTCCACAAAGAAAACCTAGATTTAAAAATAGAAGTAATACCAGGAGTAACTGCTCTAAATGCTGCAGCTGCTATACTAGGGGCACCTGTAATGCAGGATTTTGCAGTTATAAGTCTTTCAGACCATTTGATATCTTGGCAGGTGATAGAAAAAAGGCTGGAACTTTCATCACAGGCTGACTTTGTAATTGTCATATACAACCCTAAAAGCAAAGAAAGACCGGAAAATCTTATAAAAGCTCAGAAAATTATTATGAAATACAAAAGAGAGGATATTCCTGTTGGAATAGTAAAAAATGCTTCAAGAGAGGGACAACAAGTGATAATTACCACTTTAAAAGAAATGGCAAATTATGAAATTGATATGAGGACAATTGTAATAATAGGTAACGAAAGCACTTTTGTAAAAAAAGGCAAAATGATAACACCGAGGGGATATATTTTATGATACTGGTCTTGTCAGGTACTAAAGACGGAAGGGAGATTACGGAGCAATTAAAATTTAAAGGTATTGAGGTTATTGCAAGTACAGTGACAGATTATGGTGCAAGCCTTTTTAGTGAGGGAATAAAAGTCCACAAAGGCGCACTGGATGAATTGAATCTCATTGAATTTATTTATAAAAATAATATAGATATTATAATTGATGCGACTCACCCGTTTGCAAAAGATGTAAGCGTAAATGCTATAAATGCCTGTAACAAAACTGGTATAAAGTATATAAGGTATGAAAGGAAAAGCATTTATTATGACAATGCCGTCGTAGTTGAAAGTTTTGAGGAAGCAGCTGAGAAATGTAAAGAATATCACAATATTTTTTTGACTGTAGGCAGTAAAAACCTCGAAAAATTTAAGTTCCTCTGGGCAATGGGGAAAAAGGTAACGGCAAGAGTACTTCCTTTAAGTAATGTCCTAAGAAAATGTGAAGATTTAGGGCTAACACCAAAAGATATAATAGCAATGGAAGGTCCTTTCAGCAGCGAACTAAATTATCAAATGTTGAAAGAAAGAAAGGCAGAAGTGATCGTGACAAAAGAAAGTGGCGTTGTGGGAGGGATATTAGAAAAATTTGAAGCTGCTGAAATGCTAGGTATTCCTGTAATTTTAATAAAAAGGCCTGATGTAAATTATCCTGCTGTGATAACAGATGTTGACAGTCTTATGAAAGATGTGATGAAAATTACAAGCCAGCAATTAGGATAAAAGCGTATCAGTCTATACAATGTCAACTGAATGAACTCATAAAATTTTGGAACTGAAAGCATTTTCAATTTTTATTGATAACATATTTATAAAATGATATACTTTATTTAAGAATAAAATTTGATAACAGGCGAATACAGGTGCCCAATTTGTAATCAAATTGGGTTAAAAGGGAAGCAGGTGAAAATCCTGCACGGTCCCGCCACTGTGATAGTGAGCTCTTTACATTGTGCCACTGCTTAGTCTCTCAGCGGAAGTTGATGAGTGCCGGGTGGGAAGGCGTAAAGAGCGATGAACCTAAGTCAGGAGACCTGCCTGTATTTGTGTCAAACTTACTCTACGGTCGATAGAGGAGGTGTTATAACAGGATATTTATTGTGTTTTTTAACCTCTTAACGCCATTGGTAAGTTAAGAGGTTTAATTTTTGCTTAAATTTTATAAAAAGAGGTGTTTAATGTGAAAAAATGGATGTTGTTAACGGTATTTGCATTGCTTTTGATGGCACCGCAAATTGCATATTCAATGCACATAATGGAAGGTTTTCTTCCTCTTAAATGGTGCATAATATGGGATATAGCTTCTTTGCCTTTTGTAATTGTAGGATTTATGACGATAAACAAAAGTGTAAAGAAAAATCCAAAACTTAAAATGCTTTTGGGTTTTGCAGGTGCTTTTGCTTTTGTGCTTTCAGCACTTAAAATTCCTTCTGTTACAGGAAGTTGTTCGCATCCAACTGGTGTAGGACTTGGAGCTATACTCTTTGGACCTTTTGCTATGAGCGTTTTAGGACTTATAGTGCTTTTGTTTCAGGCGTTACTTTTGGCTCATGGTGGCATAACAACTTTGGGTGCCAATACATTTTCTATGGCAATAGTAGGACCAATTGTCTCCTATTATATATTTAAAGGAGTAAAAAAGGCAGGCGGTCCAAATTGGCTTGCAGTATTTTTAGCTGCCTCAATTGGGGATTTGTTTACATATGTGACGACTTCCTTCCAACTTGCTATTGCTTTTCCGGCTGAAGTAGGAGGATTTACAGCTTCTTTCTTAAAATTTATGGGGATCTTTGCAGTGACTCAGGTACCTTTGGCGATAAGCGAGGGGCTTTTAACTGTACTCGTAATCAATTTGCTAATTGCCTACAGTAAAGAAGAACTCATTGAGCTTAATGTTTTAGAGAAAGAAGGTAAGCTAGTATGAGGGATAAAAAGTTTTTAATGATAAATTTAATATTAGGGTTGTTGGTTATTTCGCTAATAGTGTTTCCTCTTGTTACAATTAAAAATGCTGAGTTTATTGGTGCAGATGACAGGGCGACAGAGGCTATCACTCAGGTAGACAAAAATTACAAACCATGGTTGAAACCAGTTTGGGAGCCACCAAGTGGAGAAATTGAGAGCCTTCTGTTTGCGTGTCAAGCGGCAATAGGCGCAGGATTTTTAGGATATTATATAGGTCTTGCAAAGGGGAGAAAAAATGCCAATAGATAATTATTCTTATACGAACAGGATGTACAACGTACATCCTGTTGAAAAACTTTTATTGGCCTTTTTAACAATGATTTTGTGCTTTGTATTTGATATATATACAAACATTGCAGTAATTATTTTGATGTTTATGATAACTGTGTTAAAAGCAAAAATTCCAGGAAAAGTATACATAAAACTTATGTTAATTCCATTTTCTTTTTTAATGATAAGTGTACTAGCAATTATCATCAATGTTATAGGCGATAAAAGTGCTGCATTAATAAGTCTTAATATTTTTGGGGTAACTTTAGGAATTACTCCGAAAGGCATTAGTACTGCTGTTACTTTGTTTTTTAGAACTTTGGCAGTAGTATCTTGTTTGTATTTTCTCGTACTCACTACTCCTGTAGTTGACATTATAGATATCTTAAAGAAATTGAAAATTCCTTCATTATTTTTGGAGTTACTACAGCTAACCTACAGACTGATATTTGTTTTATTTGATACCGCTGGGGAAATTTATACATCTCAGAATTCAAGATTAGGATATGCTACATTAGAAAATAGTTACAGGTCTTTAGGACTTTTAATATCTTCTCTTTTTATTAAGTCTTACAAAGATTCTCAGGATTTATATGTGGCTTTAGAAGCAAGGTGTTATAATGGGGGATTAAAAGTTATCAGTAAAGATTACAGATTTTGTTATAGAAATTTAATATTTATTGTTTTGATAGAATTAGTTTTAATAAGCACATCAATACTTTTAAGAAGGTGAACTATGAAAAAACAATTTATATTAGAAGCGATAGAAGTTACTTTTGAATACAGCGATGGTACAAAAGCTCTAGATGGTGTAAATATGTTGATAGAGAAGGGTAAAAAGATAGCAGTTTTGGGACCAAACGGTGCAGGTAAAACGACATTGTTTTTGCACTTCAATGGAATTTTAAAACCTAAATCAGGGAAAATATTGTATAACAAGGAAGAAATAAAATACAATCGTTCTGAACTTACAAAACTCAGGAAGAATGTGGGTATTGTTTTTCAAAATCCTGATATACAGCTTTTTTCTGCCAGTGTGTACCAAGAGATTTCTTTCGGTCCCATGAATTTAGATGTTCCAGAAAATGTAGTAAAAGAAAAAGTGGAAAAAGTCATGAAACAAATGAAAATTATTGATGTGAAAGACAAGCCTACCCATTTTTTAAGCTATGGGCAGAAAAAAAGTGTCTCAATAGCTGATATCTTAGTTATGGAACCTGAAGTTATAATACTGGATGAGCCAACGGTTTATTTAGACCCTAATCATGTACAGGAGATTATGAGTGTGTTTGATAGATTGATTGAAGAGGGGAAGACGATCATTTTATCAACTCATGATGTGGATTTTGCTTATTCATGGGCTGACTATATATATGTCATGAAGAATGGAAAAGTTGTTGCAAAAGGCGAACCTGAAGTTATTTTTACTAATGTAAAAGAACTTGGTTGGAGTGATTTGAGAAAGCCTATGCTTCTGGAAATATATGAAATTTTAAAAGAAAAGGGAATCATAGATGGAAATAATATACCGAAAAATATAGAAGAATTAAAGAAATATATAAAATAGCTGCTGAAGTTTTGATAACTTTTGCCAAGTGCAAAAAGGAAACTTCGCTTATTTAATTGCTGAACTGTTGTATATTGTAAGGTACATAAGGTGGTGCGAGAATACGGCGGTTAGCTAGTGTCTTTCACTTGATTTGTAGTGAAAAATTTTAACAAATACAAAAATTCTTTTTCCCTTATTTTTATGAGGTAAAACATTTTTGATATTTCATGATACCAATAATTAATATAATTTAAACAACTTAATCATCAAAATATGCAAGTTATAAATCTAGATATTGCATAAAATTAACTAAAAATTAGTTATTGTAAGTTTGCTATTAAAAATATAAAATAAATGATGTGATGTGCTATATGTTTAGCTTTATTAGAATTTATAATTTCTATTAAGGTGATATCATGAAAAGAATTGATAAAATAGAAAAATATTTAAAAGAAATGAAATGGACAATTGATGAATTAAGAGACCGACAGGGTTTGAGTACAGATGAAATAGCCCGAAATTTACATTTAGTTCGAACAAATGTTAGTAAAGAATTAAATGAACTTGTTAGAAGGAACAAGGTTATAAAAATAAAAAAAAGACCTGTTCTTTATATCCATAGAGACATGATAGAGAAAATATTAAAAGATAAGATATCCGAAGAAATAATTGAAGTAGATGACATTAAGCAGCTTATAAAAGAAGAAAAAGAACAAAAGATTGAGATGTCGCCATTTGATTGTCTAATTGGCAGTGAAACCAGTTTAAAAAACCAAATAGAACAAGCAAAGGCTGCTATTTTATACCCACCTAATGGACTTCATTCTTTAATTATAGGTCAGACAGGCGTAGGAAAAACATTATTTGCAAATATTATGTTTGAATACGGTAAAAAAATTAAGAGATTTGATGATAATGCACCATTTGTAGCATTTAATTGTGCTGATTATTATAATAATTCACAGCTACTTATATCTCAGATATTTGGACATGTCAAAGGAGCCTTTACTGGAGCAGATACTGACAAAGATGGGCTTGTAGAAAAAGCAAATGGAGGAATTTTATTTCTTGATGAAATACATAGATTGCCACCAGAAGGGCAAGAAATGATATTTTATTTTATGGATACAGGAACATATAATAAGTTGGGAGAGACGGAAAGAAAAAGAAAGGCAAATGTATTAATAATAGGTGCTACAAATGAAGATATAAATTCACATTTACTTAAAACATTTATGAGGAGAATTCCAATTATAATTAATATACCATCTTTTGAAGATAGGCCATGTAGTGATAAAGTTGAAATGGTTAGATATCTTCTTTCTAAAGAAGCCCGCAGGGTGAATAAAAAAATAAGTATTACTGAAGATGTTGTAAAAGCACTTATCGGCAGTGTAACTTATGGTAATATAGGACAGCTTAAATCAAATATACAGCTTATATGTGCAAGAGGATTTTTAAATTTTATGAATAAAGAGAGCATAGACATTGACTTTAAAATGCTTCCGTCTAGTATTAAAGAAGGTCTTCTAAACTTTAGAAATAAAAGAAAAGATATAGAAGAAATAAGTGATTTGGTAAACGGAAAATTGATTGTCACACCAAATGATGACCGTATATTAATTAGTTTAAATCAGGATTTATCAGAACCACCATTTAATTTATATAAAATTATTGAAGATAAGATAAGTATTTTAAAAAGTGAAGGTATGGATGAACAAAGCATAAAAGAATTTATTGCTACTGACATAAAAATTCATTTAAAGGGATTTTATAAAAAATTTGAGGATACTAAAAATAAAAAAGAAAAATTGTTATCGGTGGTTGATGAAAATATTTTGGATTTTGCTAGTGAAATAAAAAAATTTGCTGAAAATAAATTAAAGAGAAAATACAGTGATAGATTTATATACGCATTAGGTCTTCATTTAAGTGCTTTGTTTAAAAGAATAAAAAATAATATGGTTATACAGTCATTTGATGTAAAAGATTTTCTTAAGTATAAACAGGAAGAAATTGAGACTGCCTTTGAGATAAAAAGTTTAATCGAGAAAAAGTACAATATAATTGTTCCTGATGCAGAAGTTGGGTATATTACCATTTTATTGGTTAATATCGAAGAAGAGAAAGATGCACATGTTGGAATAATAGTTGCTGCTCATGGGGATAGTACAGCTAGCAGTATGGTAAATGTTGCAACAAGTTTGTTGGGGGATCTAATGGGAGAAAAAAAGGTAGAAGCAGTTGATATGCCACTTAATATTAGTCCGAATGAAATATTAAAAACTATTATTGAAAAAGTAAAAAAAATAAATTCTGGCAAGGGAGTTTTGTTGCTTGTTGATATGGGTTCTCTTTGCAATTTTGATACAGTTATAACTGAACAAACAGGCATAAAAGTAAAAATTTTAGATATGGTATCAACACCTACATTAATTGAGGCAATAAGAAAGTCATACGCATACGATTTAGATTTAGATAGTATTTACGAATCTCTAAAAGATTTTAGAGGATATGCAACAGAAGTTAAAAACAATAGCAATAAGGAAAAAGCTATAATAACGATTTGTTCTAGTGGTCAAGGAACAGCTATTAAATTAAAAGAACTTGTAAATGATATAGTTACTAATATAACCGACGAAAAAATTAATATTATTCCTGTTGGTATTAAAAATATGAAAAATGATTTATCAGAGATTAAAGATAAATATAATATAATTGCTTCCATAGGAATGAAAGATCCAAATCTGCCAGTACCATTTATATCTTTAGAAAGACTAATTGAAGATGATGGTGAAGAATTATTAAGAAAAATTGTATCTAATCATAGCATCAAAATTGTAAAGAAAGATCAAGACATAGCAGTTAGAAATCTTTGCAGGGATAGTTTAAATCAATTTTTAACATTTTTAAATCCAGACAAGATTATAAATTTGTTAATAAGATTTTGTAATAGATTGGAAATAGAGTTAAATAAACAATTTAGCAATACGATGAAGATAAAACTAATTATTCATACTGGCTGTGCTTTAGAACGAACAATTATAAATGATAGTATTAAATATAAAGATAGTGTATTAAATTTAAATAAGGATATAATAGAAAAAGTTAGAAATTGCAGTAAAATATTCTCAGACGCACTGAATATAAATTTAATAGATGATGAAATTTATTTAATTGCTGAAATGTTGTGTGAGCAACAGTATTAATATAATGTATCAAAAAAGTGTATCAAAAAATCAAACAGTGTATCGATATATTTGATGATTTTATTTAAAGTAAAAGTTCTACCTTATAAATCACGGCTTATAAGGTGGAACTTTTTTAATACACTTTTTTGGCATGATTTTTGCAATTAAAAATATACGAAAATATAAATACAGGAGGGTATATATATTGATAGCACTAATAATCGGAACACATGGGAAATTTTCAGAAGAATTAATTAAATCATCAGAGCTTATTTATGGCAAACAAACGAATGTTGCAAGCATAACTTTTGAGGCAGGTGAAAGTATTGAAAATTTGATATCTAAATATAAAAAAGTATTAAAAGAATTGAATACAACAGATGGTGCATTGTTTTTAGTTGACTTGTTTGGAGGAAGTCCATATAATGCTGCTATTGTTTTAGCAAATGAAAACGAAAAGATGGATGTAATTACAGGAGTTAATTTACCTATGTTGATTGAGGCATATGCTAGGAGATCGTCAGAGACTTTAGATGACTTGGTGGAACACCTGAAAGAAGCTTCAAAGCTTGGAATTAGAAATTTTAAAGAAAGTAAAAATTATTGTGAGGAGGAATTATGATGGAAATAGTTCTAGCAAGAATAGATGATAGATTAATACATGGGCAAGTAGCAACATTATGGGCTAAGGAAACAAAATGTAATAGAATTATAGTTTGTAATGATGAAGTTGCAAATGACCAGTTAAGGAAAACACTATTAATTCAAGTTGCACCACCTGGAGTTAAAGCAAATGTTTTAACGATTGAGAAAGCTATTGAAGTATATAAAAATCCTAAATACAATAGCTTTAAAGCTCTCCTTTTGTTTACAAATCCGACAGATGTATTAAAAATGGTAGAAGGGGGTGTAGATATAAAATCTGTAAACATAGGAGGTATGTCATTTAAGGATGGCAAGAAAATGATTACTAATGCGGTATCTGTTGATGAAAAAGATATTGAGGCTTTTAAAAAGTTACATGAAATGGGGATAGAACTTGAAATAAGAAAAGTTTCATCAGATCCCAAAATTGACTTAATGTCAAAAATATAAATATTGGAGGAGGAAAATAGATGAGTACGATACAATTAATACTGGTGATTTTGGTTGCTGCAATTGCTGGAATTGGTAGTGTACTTGATGAATTTCAGACTCATCGCCCACTTGTTGCATCAACACTTATAGGTATTATCTTGGGTGATGTTAAAACGGGAATCATTCTTGGAGGTACACTTGAAATGATTGCGCTTGGATGGATGAATATAGGTGCTGCAATGGCTCCTGATGCAGCGCTTGCAAGTGCTATCTCAACTATCTTAGTAATTGCAGGACATCAATCAATTGGAGCTGGTATTGCGATAGCAGTTCCAATTGCGGCGGCTGGACAAGTTTTAACAATATTAGCAAGAACAATAACTGTATTTTTTCAACATAGGGCTGACATATATGCAGAAAAAGGAGATCTAAGTGGAATAGACAGAAACCATCTTATTAGTTTATTGATACAGGCGGCTCGCGTGGCAATACCTGTAGCATTAGTAGCTTCGGTTGCTGGTACCAGTGGAGTTAATGCAATGTTAAATTCTATACCAGAAGTAGTAACGAGGGGATTACAGATTGCAGGAGGATTTATCGTTGTAGTAGGTTATGCAATGGTTATAAATATGATGGAAGCTAGATATCTGATGCCATTCTTTTTCTTAGGTTTTGTTATAGCAGCATTTACAAGCTTTAACTTGGTAGCATTGGGAATAATTGGTCTAGTAGCAGCAATTGTATATGTACAATTAAATCCAAAATATCAACAAATTGCAAGTGATGATTTAGATGAACTATAAAAAGAAATTAGAAAGGAATGATTGTCATTATGGAAGAAGCCAAAAAAAAATTAACTAAAAAAGACCTAATAAGTATGTTTATACGTTCTAATTTTCATCAAGGCTCCTGGAACTTTGAGAGAATGCAAGCATTAGGATT
This sequence comes from Thermoanaerobacterium thermosaccharolyticum DSM 571, assembly GCF_000145615.1. NCBI lineage: Bacteria > Bacillati > Bacillota > Clostridia > Thermoanaerobacterales > Thermoanaerobacteraceae > Thermoanaerobacterium > Thermoanaerobacterium thermosaccharolyticum. Next base: position 1,826,272 of record NC_014410.1, on the reverse strand, counting down.
TTGTTTTGAGATGGTACCTATCATAAGAAGACTTTATAGTGGGGAAGAAAGAAAACAAGCAATTAAAAGGCATCTTGAATTTTTTAATACACATCCATATGTTACTGCACCTATATTAGGTGTAACAGCCGCAATGGAAGAAGAAAAAGCTAATGGTGCACCAATAGAAGATTCTACGATAAATGGTTTAAAAGTTGGTCTTATGGGTCCATTAGCTGGTGTAGGTGATCCTATATTTTGGGGAACAATAAGACCTGTATTTGCAGCACTAGGTGCTACTATAGCTATGACAGGTAATATACTTGGACCTATACTTTTCTTTGTCTTATTTAATGCTGTTAGACTTGCAGTAAGATGGTATGGTATAATGTATGGATATAAGCAAGGGGCTAATATAATAGCAGATATGCGTGGCAATAGATTACAGAAATTAACAGAAGGCGCAGCAATACTTGGATTATTTGTAATGGGTGCATTAGTTTCAAAATGGACCACGATAAATGTACCTGTGGTGGTTTCAAAAGTAGTTACTAACGGAAAGACTGTTACAACAACTGTACAAGACATATTAGATCAATTATTACCAGGACTTTTACCATTGTTGCTAACGTTTGCGACAATGTCACTATTAAAAAAGAAAGTCAATGCCATATGGATTATATTTGGATTTTTTGCAATAGGAATTTTAGGCTATGCTTTAGGGATACTTAAATAGTTATAAATTATACAATCATAACTACACGCTAGATGTGTGGTTATGATTGTATATTAGCTAAAATTAAGCAAGTACAAGTTAATTAAGAATTGTATTAAAAATAAGTTGGTTGAAATTATAAAAGTTAAGGATGGTATTAATATGGCAAAAGAAATAAAATTAGGTTTCATAGGGCTTGGATACATAGGGACGATTCATGCTACAGCTTGTTTTGCAATCCCTCTAATCTTTAAAAGATTACCATTTACAGTAAAATTTGGACAAGTTTGCAAGAATAACATAGATGACCTGCCGTATTTTTTTGAAGGTGGTGTAAAAACAATAGACGAACTTTTGCAAGATAATGATCTTACTGCTGTCGATATATGTACTCCAAACTATCTGCATAAGAAACAGGCAGTTGAGGTTATGAAAAAAGGTTTAAACATTTATCTTGAAAAGCCTATCGGATTAAATGGTGATGAAGCTTTTGAATTGATGAGCATGGCAAGAGAAAAAAATGTCATAAACCAAGCGGCCCTCATGTATAGATTTATGCCAGCAATAAATCAGGCGAGGGACATAATAAACAATGGCGAGATAGGGGATGTGCTAAATTTTAAAGCTTTAATGCTACATTCGGGATATCTAGATCCTAAAAGACCTATGTCGTGGAAAATGCGATTTGATACATCTGGTGGAGGAGCAGTAATTGACTTGGGAATACACCTTGTGGATGCAATAAGGTTTATGCTTGGAGAAGTAAAGATATTGCAAGCAAGATCAGAGACATATTTTAAGAAAAGACCCACATCAAATGGATTTGATTCATACGAAGAAGTAGATGTAGATGACTGGACAGAAGCATATTTTAAGATGCAGAATGGTGCATGGGGGACAGTGGAGACATCTAGGATATCAGCGGATATAGAAGAAGAGACGCGATTTGAGATATACGGTACAAAAGGTTCTATAACCATATCTACAAAGCAACCTAGATATGCTTTTGTTTACAAAAAACAGGATAATCAGTATATTGTCGGCAATTATAAAGAGAAGAGCACATTCTCAAAATATGTTGATACAATATATCCAGATCCGAAATATTCATTAGGATTTATGGTAGATATGCATATGGCTAGCCTTATGAATTTCTTTTTGAACATTGTAGAGGGGAAAATAGTACATAAAGAAACGCCTACTTTTGAAGAGGCCTATAAAAGTCAGTTGATAATAGACAAAATAATAGAATCAGCCAAAAACGACAGCATGATGATAGAATTTTAATATCATTTAGTGAGTAAATTTATTTGTATAGAAGGTCAATAACTGCTTATAAATTTCTGCAGTTATTGACTTGAATTATATAAAGGTCTATATTTTAAAATTAGTATAGATTCCTTTTTTAATACAGAATGAAAGGATTCGATACAAGCATTGTCATAGGGATTGTCTTTCCTGCAAAAGGAATGAACAATACCCTTAGAAGCCACATAATCCTCGAATTTAGTGCTTATGTACTGCACTCCCAATTACTATGTAGAATAATATCTTTTGTTTAACATTTAAGCAGGCATTTTCTACCGCTTTGATTGCTAATTACATTTCACTCATTTTCCTTAAAAAATTTTCTACTTCATCATATGTCGGTATTGATGGGATTGCACCCCTTTTTGTTGTGCATAGGCCACCTACAACATTCGCAAATTTGACGATTTGTGCAATTTTTTTAGATGATATTTTTTCTATCGGAAAATCAATTTTTGATATGTTGTATAAAACAGCACCTAAAAATGCATCGCCTGCTCCTGTTGTGTCTACCACATCGACACGATATGCAGGTATGTGCCCAGAACCTGATGAATGTTTGTAATAGCAACCGTCTTGACCTAATGTCACCAATACAAGCTTGATTCCCATATTGTATAATATATCGCTAGCTATTTGAATATTCGATTCACCAGTTAAGAAATGCAATTCTTCTAAAGACAGCTTTGCTATATCTACATACTTTAATGGGAAAAAGATTTCTTTTTTGGCTATTGTTTCATCTTTCCACAGTGGTGGCCTCCAATTGGATCGTAAGATATTATTTTTTTGTTTTGCTTGGCATATTTTAAAGCAGTTATGGTCGCACTTCTTGAAGGTTCATCTGTAAGAGATAGAGATCCAAAATGAAATATTTTGCTACTGTCTATTAAATCTAGGTTAATGTCATCATTATTCAGCATCATATCGGCACCTGGATTTCGATAGAATGTAAAACTTCTGTCACCAGATTTGTCTAAATGGACAAAAGCCAGTGTTGTATTTGCCAGACAAGTGTTTTTTAAGCCTGTAGTAGCGATATTATTATTTTCAAGAACTTGCTTTAAAAAATGTCCAAATTGGTCGTCTCCAACTTTTCCTATAAAAGCACATTTACCGCCTAACTTCGTTACAGCAGTTAGTACATTTGAAGGTGCTCCGCCAGGATTCATTTCAAAGAGTGTATTTCCATTTTCTGATTTACCAGCAGGCGTAAAATCTATTAACAATTCGCCCAAAGCTACAACATCGTACATATGAATACCTCCGTAAATAGTTTTAAAAAATTATAGTGTCTTATATCTAAATATATTAATTCGACATCTCTTTGTTTATTCCTTTATTTAAGCATATTATTTAGAAGAAATGATTATTTGACGGCAAAATATGGTTGAAATTTATCTTTTTATTGTGATATTATAAATCAAAGGTATTTTTAAAAATAAAAAATATATTTGTTGGATGGAGCGCTATTTATGAAAAAAAGTAATAAATTAAATAAAAGTAAGAAAAATATGTTGAATGAGAAATTAAAAGACTTAGATGAGTGGGAAGAGAATCAATATAATCCAGGCTATTATATAGGAACAGGACGCGTTTCAAAGCCAATAAAAGGAATTGGTAAAAATCCGGTTATACAATTGTCTATTGGATTGATAATATTAATATCTTCAATAATTGCGATAATTGATAGTGCTAATGTATTAAATATTATTTCATTTGCAATACCAATTATAATTGGATTTATTCTCGTTTACAGTGCCATCATAAGATTAATTAACTATAGATGAGAAAACTTGATTTGATTTATATACTTTGTTTGTGCCGATTTTGGTCTATATTCATGATTAACTAGATTGAGATGCAGATTTTTTTTACAGTATTTAGTATACATAAAAGATAGGGAACATGTAAAATAAATGATGTGTTATGATTTTTTGTGAGGTGCACAAAATGAGAGAGATAAAGTTTATAGATGTAGGCTATAGTGATTCTGACGAGGTAATATTGAAAGACATAACAATTGAAATTCCTACGGGTTATATATACACCATCATAGGGCCGTCAGGTGCTGGTAAGTCTACTTTGATAAAATTAATAAATAGACTTATTGACCCAACTGAAGGCAAAATATTGATAGACGGAAAGGATATAAAAGATTATGACATAATCGAACTTAGGCGAAAGATTGGAATGGTTTTTCAGCAGCCATATCTTTTTGATGGTACGGTTGAAGACAATATTAAATACGGACCTATGCTTAAAGGAAAGAAAGGTATTGACGTGGAATATTATTTAAGTATAGTTGGGCTTGATAAAAATTATAGAACAAGAAAAGTCGATGATTTATCTGGTGGTGAAGCACAGAGAATTTCCATAGCAAGGACACTTGCAAATGAACCTGAAGTTTTACTGCTAGATGAACCGACGTCTGCACTAGATCCAGCATCTACACAAGTGATTGAGGAGCTTGTAATGGATTTAAAAAACAAATTAAATCTTACATTTATTTGGATTACGCATAATATGGAACAGGCAAAACGTGTTGGAGATTATACTGTTTTTATAAACAAAGGTCGACTAGTTGAATACGGAGAAACAAGAACTTTTTTCTTGAATCCTAAAAACGATGTAACAAAGCTTTTTATCGATGGGAAATTGACAAAGGAGGAAACTGAATGAGCGTATTGTCACTTATATTGTCATCAAGTCTCGTATTGGTATCGATTTTTATTTCATATTATCAAAAACTTGGCGTTGAAAAAGAAGTAATTATTGGCTCTGTAAGAGCGGTTGTACAGCTTACGATTGTTGGATATATTCTTCATTATATTTTTAGCGCCAATAATATATTATTTACACTTGCGATGGTTATTGTAATGATTATTGTAGCAGGAAATAATGCGGCAAAAAGAGGAAAGGGAATACCATATGTGTTTTATTTTATAACAATATCTATTGCATTTGGTGCTGCTATTACACTTACTGCACTCATATTATTTGGCAGTATACACTTTAAACCACAGGAAGTGATTCCAGTCTCGGGTATGATAATCGGAAATGCAATGGTTTCATCTGGATTAACAGTGTCAAGGCTTAAAGATGAGATGAAAAATAGAAGGCATGAGATCGAAACATATCTTTCGCTAGGTGCTAATTCAAGACAAGCATCGCAGAAAATACTAAAAACAGCTATCAAAACAGGAATGATGCCTACGATAGATAGTATGAAAACACTTGGAATTGTGCAGTTGCCAGGAATGATGACAGGTTTAATTCTTGGCGGTGTTGATCCTGTAAATGCGGTTAAATATCAGATGATGGTTACATTTATGATGACATCTACTACAGCAATAGCATGTTTTACAGTTGCGCTTTTGTCATATACCCGCTTCTTCACAAGAAACCATCAATTGATTTAAAGTTTATTATATTTTGACAAGTTAAATGAAAGAGTATCAGTTTTATATAATTCAGTAGCTGAAAATGTTTATTGATAAAATATGATCTATTCTACCAATAGGATAGAGAGTTTAGAAATGATGAAACATTATTTCTTAATATATATGGCAATGGTAAATCTTACGTGTTGTGACAACATAAGTGTGTTAGAATTGTTTTGGTGCATGCCTAAATTTTTTATTGATAAAATCAAGACTAACTTAAGATTTATCATATTTATTTTAAAGTTAAGCATGTTAGATGTGTAGTTAAAATTGCGAAAGATATGTGTATGTGCAAAGCCTTCTTTGGACATGTAAAATTTAGGTTTCATATCATAACAAAGTTTTTAAGCAAGCAAGACTAAAATAAAAATTCTGCACTGTAATTTTTCCTAAATTTATTAGACTAAATTTCCTAATTATATTGACTCATGCAAATTTTATGTATATAATATGTTATATATTTAACAAATTTTATATAATATATTTAAATTGAAGGAGTTGTTAACGATGACAAAAGCTATAATAGGCCCTTCGAAATATGTACAAGGCAATGGAGAACTTAGAAGAATTAGCGAACATACAAAATCTTTAGGGAAAAATTTTCTTGTTATTGCTAGTAGTAATGGTATTATCAGAACAAAATCTATAATTGAAGAAAGCTTCTCCAACACAGAGATTTCGCTTTGTTTTGAATCATTTGGCGGAGAATGTTCTGAAGAAGAAATCGAAAGACTTAGAAATTTTGTTAAGAAAACAAACTCTGATGTCATAGTTGGCATTGGCGGTGGAAAAATATTTGATACTGTAAAAGCAGTTGCTTATTACGAAAATATTCCGGTAGTTATAGTTCCTACTATAGCTTCAACAGATGCCCCTTGTAGTGCATTATCTGTAATTTACACAAGTGAGGGAATCTTTAGTAAGTATCTTTTGCTTCCTAAAAATCCTGATTTAGTGCTTGTAGATACTGAAATTATAGCTAGTGCCCCTGCAAGACTTCTTGTTGCTGGAATGGGTGACGCTCTAGCTACTTATTTTGAAGCAAGAGCATGTCTACGTTCTAATGCATCTACGATGGCTGGAGCAAAATCTACAAAAGCTGCAATGGCACTGGCCAAACTTTGCTATGATACTTTACTTGAAGATGGATTAAAAGCAAAACTTGCTGTTGAAAATAAAACTGTCACAAAAGCTGTTGAAAACATAGTAGAAGCTAATACATATTTAAGTGGAATAGGTTTTGAAAGTGGTGGACTTGCTGCTGCTCATGCCATACACAATGGATTTACTGTTATTGAAGAGTGTCACCAATTATATCACGGTGAAAAAGTAGCTTTTGGAACATTGGTACAGTTGGTGCTTGAAAATAGTCCTTTAGAGGAGATTGAGGAAGTAGTAGAGTTTTGCATGAGTGTTGGACTCCCTGTTACGTTAGAAGATATTGGAATTAAAGAAATAAATTATGAAAAGATTAAAAAAGTTGCAGAAGCTTCCTGTGCGCCTGATGAAACTATTCACAATATGCCCTTTAAAGTTGTTGCTGCAGATGTTTATGCTGCTATACTTTCCGCTGATGCAATAGGAAAAATGTACAAAAATAAGAGATCTAGATAAAGATCTATATGTGCTAATAATTGGATCAGTTATTAATCACATTATGATTTTTTAACGAAGGCTTGAAAGAAGTCTCCCATCCTCTATAGGTGGGAGATGAATTTCTATTGTCTGCCATAGAATAATATGTCATAATAGATGCAGAAAATTTTATCGTAGAAAGCCAAGGCGAGAAAAAATGATGTTATGTCAGCATTTTCTCATAGAACCAACAAAAGAGCAAGAAGAAAAACTCTTTTATACATTATATTTGTGCCGCAAATTATACAATTACTCACTAGATCAAAGAATAAAACATTACAAAGAATATGGCAAAGGACTTACATACGAAGAACAGCAAAACATGCTTCCAAAATACAAAAAAGAACATCCAGAATACAAATTAGTACAATCGCAGATATTACAGGATGTGTTGAGAAGATTAGATAGGGCATATAAAAACTTCTTTGACAAAAGAGCAAAATATCCTAAATTCAAAGACAAATACCACTACACATCTATAACACTTCCACAATGCGAAGCGAAAAGAAACTTTGGAAAAGAAGGATATGTGTACATAAAAAATATAGGGCATATAAAAATAAAAGCACACAGAAATTTTGATCCGACAAAAGTAAAAACAATAAACATAAAATACCATGCAGGAAAGTGGTATATTAACCTGTCAATTGAAGTAGAAGAAGAAAAAGAAAAAACAGTCATAAGAGAAAAAGCAATAGGAATAGACAAAGGAATAAACTCAATAGCTGCAACATCAGATGGAGAATTATACTCAAATCCTAGATGGCTACAAAAATCAGAGAAGAAACTAAAAAAAGCACAGAGACAATTATCAAGAAAAAAGAAAGGAAGCAAAAACAGAGAAAAGCAAAAGAAAAGATTAGCGAAGCTTCATGAAAAAGTAGCAAATCAGAGAAGAGACTATCTCCACAAAATAAGCTATAACATAGTAAAACATAATGACATTATATGCGTTGAAGATTTGCAAGTAAAAAATATGATGAAAAATCATAAACTTGCAAAATCAATAGCAAATGCAGGATGGGGAATGTTAGACAAATATTCTACAGTATAAAGCGGAGAGAGAAGGAAAAATATTCATAAAAGTAAATCCAGCATATACATCGCAAAGATGCTCAGGATGTGGAAGAATAGTAGAAAAAGACTTATCAGTAAGAGTACACAAATGTGAGTGTGGATTAGAGATAGACAGAGATGTAAATGCAGCGATAAATGTGTTGTATGAAGGATTAGGACAATTTGGCATAACAGCCTAAGAGTAATATTTTTGGTAGGGAAGGTTCCTCCCGAAGTTACGCCTATGGAGATTGTGTAAGACCTGATACGAATAACAGCAGGCAATGGTCTATGAAGTAGGAAGCTCCATCCTCTATAGGATGGAGTAGGTTCACGATGCCATTCATTTAAGATATATTTTGGAATTTGCTTTTTATAAGGCCCGATTAAATACAAAAATTTTATATTGACATATCTAAAAATCATAGTATAATATAATTTAAATAAATATTGTTACTTTAAAACGGCAGAGCAAAGACGCTCTAATTCATAGGGCTACCTATGTATTAGGGCGTCTTCTTTTATTATTATTTAAAGGAGGAATCTATATGAAAAAAAAGATATTTGTCCCAGCAATTTTTTTAATAACGGCAGTACCAAACATAGCTTTTGCTGCTACAGGAAAGATTGATACAGGAGATACGGCGTTTATATTATTTTCAGCAGCTTTAGTCATGATTATGACGCCGGGACTTGCACTTTTCTACGGTGGCATGGTTAATGGGAAAAACGTGATAAGCATAATGATGCAAAGTTTTACTATTATTGCACTTATTTCTGTACAATGGGTATTATTTGGATTTTCATTATCTTTCAGTGGTGATACATACCACTTGATAGGCAATTTACATTGGGCTGGACTTAATAACATCGGTCTTGAACCCGACAGTACTTATTCATCTACGATACCACTTCTAGCGTTTATGGTATATCAATTGATGTTTGCTATAATAACACCTGCTTTAATAACTGGTGCGTTTGCTGAAAGAATGAAATTTTCAGCATTTATAGTATTTACACTCCTTTGGACAACGTTAGTATATGATCCACTTGCACATTGGGTATGGGGAAATGGCGGATGGCTTAAAAACTTAGGTGCATTGGACTTTGCAGGCGGTACAGTTGTTCACATAAGTTCTGGCGTATCAGGTCTTGTAGCAGCTTTAATTCTTGGTAAGAGAAAGAATGCAAAGATGGTACCGCATCACATGCCGATGGTTTTGATGGGGGCAGCATTCTTGTGGTTTGGTTGGTTTGGATTTAATGCAGGAAGTGCTTTATCTGTAAATGGCATTGCAGTTAATGCATTTGTTGTGACAAATACGGCTGCCGCTGCTGCAGCAATAGGATGGGTATTAACTGAATGGAAAGTAAGCGGTAAGCCGACACTACTAGGTGCTGTAAGTGGCGCTGTAGCAGGACTTGTTGCAATTACACCAGCGTCAGGATATGTTACAGCCGTTTCAGCAATTGTAATAGGTGTTATATCAGGTATAATATGCTTTATATCTGTCAATTACATTAAGCATAAGTTTGGATATGATGATTCGCTTGACGCATTTGGAATACACGGTGTTGGAGGTACATGGGGTGCACTGGCGACAGGACTATTTGCAACTAAGGCTATAAATCCTGCAGGTGCAAATGGCTTATTTTACGGCAATCCAAATCAATTGTTGATTCAATTTTTAAGCGTTGCTGCAACGTATATCTTTGCAGGATTGATGTCATTCATCATACTTAAAGTAATAAGCATATTTATGGAGCTTAGAGTGACTAAAGAAGAAGAGGAATTAGGACTTGATATAGTAGAACATGGCGAGGAAGCGTATAATCTTGGGTTTAAAGCGATTGACTTTAACCAATAAGTCAAAAGCTTCAATATATTAATATAAATTTTGCCAGATAAATATAATCAATTTATTTGGTAAATTAAAAGCAAAGGTGCTTAATCTTTATCTTTTAAGGTATAAGCACCTTCATTTTTTAGAAGGAGGTGATAATATAAGTGAAAAAAATATCTATCATCATCTTATATACCATAAATACAATAATTTTAATTTTAAGTTTGGCGTTTATATTATACAGCAGTACTGTGCATAATACAATATTAATTTTTTCAAATCACGTACCAGCATTCATAATGGCATTACCTGTAATCTACCTTGTAATAATCTATTTTGGGAAAATTCATAGGCTTTCAAAAAATATAAAAGACAAAAAATTTTCAATCAGCAATTTTAAAAGAATATGAAAAATAAATAATAGAGGTGCTTTTTATGAAAAAGAAAGTGATAATAGGTATTGCATTGGCATTACTTTTGGCAATGACAGTAGGGGTGGTATATGCTGCTGGTGGCGATCCAACGGGAGCAAATCTTGGCACTGTAAAGGACATTACAAGCGCAGTTGCAGGCAAGCCTACATTAGAAGAAGTAGCTACACAGGTTGCAAAGAATAAGCTTGGCATTAATTTTGTATGGGTAATGTTAACTGCATTTTTGATATTCTTCTTTCAAGCTGGATTTGCACTTGTTGAAACAGGCTTTACACAGGCTAAAAATGCAATGCACACTATGGCTATGAATCTTATGGTATTTTTAGTAGGTACTGTTGGATTTTTCTTGACAGGTTTTGCATTTATGATGGGGGGCTCCGGCTCATTTTCAAGCCTTGGTGGTACAGCACCTTTAAACCACGCATTAAGCATAGGAGGATGGAATTTACTGGGGCTTAATGGATTTTTTCTGTCAAGTGGTGGAACGTATGATGTAGGTGTGTATGCGTTGTTCTTCTTTGAGATGGTATTTATGGATACGACGGTTACAATACCTACTGGTGCGATGGCAGAGAGAGTCAAATTTTTAGCGGTTGTAATTGGATCGTTTTTCGTTTCAATGGTTTATTATCCTATCTATGGTGGATGGGTCTGGGGAGGAGGATGGCTTTCACAGCTTGGAGCCAAACTCGGCCTGGGGAATGGTGTAATTGATTTTGCAGGATCTGGTGTCGTTCATGCAATGGGGGGCATGATGGCACTTGCAGGAGCGATGGTCATAGGACCGAGGATAGGTAAATTCAAAAAGGATGGTACACCTGTGGCGATACCAGGACATGATATACCAATGGCTATTCTCGGTACCATCATACTTTTCTTCGGATGGTTTGCGTTTAATGCAGGTTCCACACTTAATGGAACGGATCTAAGATTGGCAGTTGTTGCAACAAATACCATGATCGCCGGGGCTGTAGGAGGACTTGTTGCAATGCTTTATATGTGGGTTAAGTATGGAAAACCGGATCCGTCTATGATGTGCAACGGCGCTCTTGCCGGACTTGTGGCGATAACGGCTCCATGTGCATTTGTAAATGGAATATCAGCTTTTATAATCGGTGCGGTAGCTGGCATTTTGGTATGCATATCTGTTGCTTTTGTCGAAAATAAACTTAAGATAGATGATCCGGTAGGAGCATTTTCTGTACATGGTGTGAACGGTTTATGGGGTATTTTAAGCGTCGGCATATTTGCAGATGGCACATATGGTGCAGGGCTCAACGGAGTACAAAGTGCCGTAACAGGAATACTTTACGGCAGTACAGGTCAGCTTTGGGCACAGCTTATAGACATGGCGGTTATAGTCGTATATGGATTTGGATTAAGCTACTTGTTCTATAAAGCCCTTGATGCTATAATGGGTATAAGAGTCAAACCGGAAGATGAAATCGCAGGGCTTGATTTGCCGGAAATGGGTGTTTTAGCATATCCTGATTTCCAATTGACACCTGTTGTGAACTCAGATGGAGTTCTTGAAAAGAATATGAAAAGTCCGGAAGTTATTGATGATACCGGGATAAGCAAGGGGGTAAAATAATGAAAAAAGTCGATTGTATTGTAAGACCAGATGTTTTAGAAGAAGTTAAGGCAGAATTGAATAAAATAAAAATACATGGTATGACAGTGTCACAGGTTTTTGGATGTGGTCTGCAGAAAGGGAAAAAAGAGATCTACAGAGGAGAAGAAATAGAAATAAGCCTCCTTCCAAAAGTTAAGATAGAGATAGTGACAGATGATTCAAACGTTGAAAGCATCGTAGATGCTGTGACAAAAGTGGCAAGGACAGGCAACGTAGGTGATGGAAAGATATTTATATATGACATACAAGACGCTATAAGGATAAGAACCGGTGAGCGTGGAGAAAAAGCGATATAGTTAGTTTTTTACTGGGCTTCTACACAAGAAAAATTATTTGATGTGTAGAAGCCTTTTTCACATTTTACATGATTCCACATATACTACAAACAGATGAAATTCAATATCAAATAAGCTACCCTTATTATTTATATCGGAAGGGGCTGGTAAGATGTGTGGAATAGCAGGATGGGTAAGCTTTGAAGAAGATTTGACACATAGAAGCAGTATAATTGCATCAATGGGTGAAAAGCTTAAGAATCGAGGCCCTGACAGTTGGGGAATATGGCTTTCACCACATTGTGCATTTGCACAGACGAGACTTATTGTAATTGACCCAGAAGGTGGAGTGCAACCGATGATTAAAGAATATGGAGATAAAAAATACGTCATCATATATAATGGGGAATTATACAATACAGAGGAAATAAGGCATGAACTTGCATTATTAGGATATACATTTAAAGGTCATTCAGATACAGAAGTTCTTTTGACATCATATATCGAATGGGGCACTGAATGTGTATATAAATTAAATGGCATATATGCTTTCGCTGTGTGGGATGAGCATGAAAACAGGCTTTTTCTTTCGAGAGATCGCTTAGGTGTTAAACCTCTTTTTTATACTTATAAAAATGGTTCTCTCATATTCGGCTCTGAAATTAAAGCAATTTTGGCACATCCATACGTTCAAGCTGAAGTTGATGAAGAAGGACTTGCAGAGATTTTTGTTATGGGACCTACCAGGACGCCAGGAGTTGGAGTTTTTCGCAACATATATGAGTTAAAGCCTGGACATTTTCTTACATTTAGCAAAAGCGGGGTTAAAATTGAAAAATATTGGTCACTAATAAGTAGAGAACATGAGGATGATCTTGATACTACGATGGAAAAGATTCGGTTTCTTTTAGATGATGCCTCAAAACGCCAACTAGTGTCAGATGTGCCGCTGTGCTCGTTGCTTTCTGGTGGATTAGATTCTACGGCGGTTTCTGTTTTTGCCAATGAAAAATTAAAAAGATTAGGCAGCAAGCTTAAAACATACTCAGTTGATTATATCGGAAATGATAAATATTTTAAACCCAATCAATTTCAGCCAAATAGTGATTCGGATTTGGTAGAGATCGTATCAAAAGAAATAAATACAAATCATAACTATGTATATGTAGACAATGAAGAATTGGCAGATGCACTTATACCGGCCCTATATGCGAGAGATTTGCCTGGTATGGCTGATGTGGACTCTTCCCTGTACTTATTTTTAAGAGAAGTCAAAAAAGACGTAAAAGTCGCATTATCAGGTGAAGGTGCTGATGAAGTATTTGGAGGATATCCATGGTTTAGAAATAAATCTGCAATTGAAGCGAATACTTTTCCGTGGATCAGGATGGTAGAAGAGAGAATGAAGCTGTTATCACCACAAGTAGTAAAGCTAATTCGTCCATTGGAGTACCTAAATGATCGATACAGAGAAGCTTTAAATGAAGTGCCAAAACTTCCTGGTGAAGACAAAGAATCTGCCCGCATGAGAGAGATATTTTATTTAAACCAAACCAGATTCCTTGCAATGCTTCTTGATAGAATGGACCGAATGAGCATGGCATCAGGTTTGGAAGTTCGAGTTCCATTTCTTGATCACAGGCTTGTAGAATATGTATGGAATATCCCATGGGAGATGAAAAACCTTCATAACAGGGAGAAGGGATTATTAAGGGAATCGTTAAAAGGATATATACCTAGTGTTGTTGTAGAGAGAAAGAAGAGTCCATATCCTAAGACACATAACCCAGTCTTCAGAAGAAAAGTAAAAGGCTGGCTTCAAGAGATAATAGACAATCCAACCTCACCGATTTTGCAGTTAATAAATAGAACTGAGGTTCAAAACTTGATAGATACTGATGCAAGAGATTATGACCCAGCATGGTTTTCTCAACTTATGGGAGGACCGCAGCTATTTGCATACCTCATACAGATAAATGAATGGCTTTTAAAATACAATATAAAAATAGTATGAAATAATTATTTTCACATCACGATGGTTTCCTATGTTAAGATAAAAAATTCTTGACAAATGAACTTGGATAAATGTATAATGTAGACAGTCCTATTACCATAGGGGGGTATAAATATATACCGCAGACGCAGATAAAAAGTTAAAAGGAGGAAATGATATGAGGTATGCATATGTAGATCAGAATATTTGTGATAGATCACCATTTTGCCCGGCAAGTCGCAGCTGCAAGTTTGGCGCTTTTAAATTAGAAAGAAAAGGCTTATTTCAGGTAGAAATAAATGTTGATAAAGATAAATGTACTGGGTGTGGGGTATGTACCAGATACTGCCCACATGGTGCAATAAAACTTGTTAATGCATAGATAAGTATCTAGTTAGATTAAAATAGAATTAAGAAATAAGAAGGGTATGTACGTAATGGTATATACCCAAATTTTTTTCACGATATTTCTTTAATGAGAAGTAAATATATGGTATAATCACCTTAGATAATATTTTTTTGGAGGGTTTGAAATGTCGGACTTTAACAAGGACTTTTTATTTGGAGTAGCAACAGCTTCATATCAAGTTGAAGGTGCTTACAATGAGGATGGCAGGAGTATGTCAATCTGGGATACGTTTTGCAGGCAGGATGGAAAGGTATACAAAGGCCACAATGGCGATGTGGCTTGTGATCACTATCATCTTTACAAAGATGATGTAAAGATGATGAAAGACTTAGGCATTGAAGCTTATAGATTCTCTATTGCATGGCCTAGAATTTTTCCAGAGAAAGGTCATTACAATCCAAAAGGCATTGATTTTTATAAGAGGCTGACAGATGAGCTCCTTAAAAATGATATAAAACCATTTGTCACAATCTATCATTGGGATTTGCCTCAATGGGCTGATGATTTAGGTGGATGGCTTAATAGAGAAGTTGTAGATTGGTTTGGCGAATATGTATCAAAGCTTTTTAACGAGCTTGGCGGGTACATAAGAAATTGGATAACTTTAAATGAGCCTTGGTGTTCATCATTCTTATCATACTTTATAGGTGAGCACGCTCCTGGACACAAAGACTTGGGAGAAGCAGTTTTAGTTTCACACAACCTTTTGCTTGCACATGGCAAGGCTGTAGAAATATTCAGAGACATAAATTCAAGTGATTCTAAAATAGGTATAACACTAAATTTAAATGAAGTATTTCCAGCTACAGATAGTCCTGAGGATAAAGCTGCCGCTCGAATAGCTGATGGATTCCAAAACAGATGGTTTTTAGATCCGATATTTAAAGGTGAATATCCAAAGGATATGCTGGAGTTATTTGGTAAATATGCAAAGACTGATTTTATAACAGATGGCGATTTAAAACGGATTTCACAGAAATTAGATTTTCTTGGCGTCAATTATTATACTAGAGCTGTTGTTAAGAAAGGCAATGACGGTATTTTAAATGCTGAGCAAATAGATGTTGATAATGAAAAAACTGAGATGGGATGGGAGGTTTATCCTGAATCACTTTACAATATATTGATGAGATTGAAAAATGAATATACTTTTGATTTGCCATTATATATTACAGAAAATGGTGCTGCCTATAAAGATGTGGTATCAGATGATGGACACGTCCATGATGAAAAAAGGGTCGAGTTTTTGAAGAAACATTTTAAACAGGCTAAGCGTTTCATAGACGATGGAGGAAATTTGAGGGGATATTTTGTGTGGTCATTGATGGACAATTTTGAATGGGCTCATGGTTATTCAAAGAGGTTTGGAATAGTATATGTAGATTATGAAACAGAGAAAAGGATATTGAAAGATAGCGCATTGTGGTACAAGAATCTTATTTCCACTAGGACCATTTAACCGCGGAAAATTAATATTATGTATGTGTTAAAATGGCAGAGCACAGAATCTGCCATTTTATTTATATTTTATTGACTATTGCTGCTTTCAATATTATAATTTATTAGTGATGTAATATATTGGTTATTATTTTTTTAATTTACATTTGGTGCGAATCATTCTTATCAAACGGAAATATAATATATGGGTGAAAAAATTTTTGGGGGAAGTAATGTGAATGAAAAAAGTATACTGATCGTAGATGATGATAAGTTTAGCAGAACCATTCTAAAAAACATTCTCAGCGGTGCCGGATATAAAATTTACGAGTCGCAAGACGGTGACGAGGCTTTAAAGCTATATAGGCTGATATTACCGGATATGATTATATTAGATGTTGTCATGCCAGGGTTAAGTGGGTTTGACTTATTGAGGATTTTGAGGGATGAAGAGGAAAATCAATTGGTACCAGTGATTCTTTTGACTTCAAGTGATGATTTTGAAGAAAAGATACATGGGTTGGAGCTTGGTGCTGATGCCTATATAACAAAGCCTTTCAATGAGAAAGAACTTCTCGCACAAGTCAAGAACCTCTTTCAAAGAATCGAGCATAATAGAATGGCCAATCCTTTAACAGGTTTAAGAGGGAATATAGATATCAAATATGAAATTAGAAGGCGTATAAAAAGCGGATCTCTATATGCAGTTCTCTACATTGATTTGGATAATTTTAAGGCTTACAATGATTATTATGGTTTTTCACGTGGAGATAAGATAATAAAACAGACATCAAGGATATTAAAAGATGCGCTTTTTAAATTTGGAAATACAAATGATTTTTTGGGACACATTGGCGGTGACGACTTCATCATTATCACTACACCTGATAGAGTCGAATGTATATGCAATTATATAATAAATAATTTTGATGAAGACATAAAAAGGTATTATGACGATGAAGATGTGGCGAATGGCTATATAGAAGTTATAAATAGGCGCGGTGAGATACAGAGATTTCCATTTGTTTCTATATCAATAGCGGTTGTTACTAATGAAAATAGGAAATTTGAAAATGAGCTTCAGATAAGTGCTGTAGCTGCAGAGATAAAAAGAAAATTGAAGTCTATGGAGGGAAGCAAATATTTGAAAGATAGAAGGAAAAGTTAAGCATACGGTTAGTATGCTAATTTTTTATGCTTAGGTAGGAGGTCATAAATTGTTTTTGAAATACCCTTATGTGCCTGATAGGAAAGTAAAAGCTGTGGTGGTAGATGGAAGGCAAATGGAAATAGCATATACATTAAATAGTTTAGGTATAAAGGCTATAATGACAGAAAAACACAATTCACTTTATGAAGCTATATCTTTCCATCCTGATATAATATTGCATAATGCAGGTGATGGCCATATAATCATCGCTCCTGATGTAAATAAACATTTTGTAGATAAATTGAGAGATTTAAATTTAGACGTTAAATTTGGACAAACTATGTTAAGTAGAAACTATCCCGGCAATATAGCATATAATGTAGCAAGATTAGGTGATTATGCATTCCACAACTTAAAATACACTGATCCAATATTAAGAAAAATGCTGGAAGAAAAAGGTGTAAAGTTTATCCACGTAAATCAAGGATATACTAAATGCAATATTGCCATTGTTGATGAATACAGCTTTATTACATCGGATGCAGGAATTTTTAAAACGGCGGTTAAGAAAGGATTTGATTGCCTTTTGATAGAACAAGGTGATATAAAATTATATGGATTTGAATACGGCTTTATTGGAGGAGCATCTGGTTTGATTGATAAAGATGTTTTTTGTGTTGCTGGCGATTTAAGATTTCACAGGAACTATATGAAAATAATTGATTTTTTGAAATATAAAAACAAGGAAGTACTTTTTTTAACATCTGGTGAAGTAAAAGACATTGGTTCCATTATTCCACTCTACTAATGATGCAAAGAAAAAATATTAAGGCACATACTACTAACGAAGGGAGTGAGAAAAATGCAGCTTTTGTCTATCGGTATCCCAAATGCGTTAAAAAATGGCAGTGACTTTTTAAAGCATGGCTTGAAAGACATGAAAACAGAAGGTATAGACGTTAATGTGAATTTAGATAATCGTGGCAATATAACGTTTTTCAATATTGATGTAGAAGATAAAGCATCATATAAAAATATAAGCAAAATAAGACAGCATATATCAGATATTATTTCAGATATAATAGTAAATCAAATTGACAAGAAACTGATAAAAAAGATTATAGATAAATATTATTATTATTTTAATTCTGATGAAAAGCAAAAGATTGCCAACATAGCAAACAGTATTTTAGATAACGATGTAAATAGAGAAACATTTAAATTAGTGAAGAAAGAAAAAATATTTATAGAAATAGAGGATTTTTTAAAGGATAATGAAACCATAGACATAGAGGGATTTGTTAATTTTAGGCTTCGGGACTTTATTGGAGAGCTAAGTGAAGTTGTGGATAGAGCAGTTGATGAGTACTTGATGCAGAAGGAGTACGATGAATTTATAGGACTTTTAAAGTATTTTGTTGAACTGCAGGATTCTAAAATAGATGTTTTGAATATTCTTGTTGATAAAGGCGGTAAGTTTAGGTTTTTCGATAAGGATAATAACCCAATAACAGGGAAATTTTTAAGCGATATAACTATTGAGTTTAGCGGTGGCGAATTAAGCGATGATGATATGCTTATAAGCACTTTAATAGCTATGGCACCAGCTAAAATCTATATCCATTTTGCAAATAATATAAAAAACAAAGAAGTCCTTGATACTGTAGAAAAAATTTTTTCAGACAGGGTATTTATATGTAATGGCTGCAGCTTATGTGCTGCACATGAAGCAAGGGAATAATGCCCAGCGGTTGCTGGGTTTTATTATTGTATAAAATCTGCTATTATATATTTAGGCTATTTTGTTGAGGTGATTAAATGCATTTTTTTATACAAATGATGTTTTTAGGGCTTGTTGGGGCAGCTATTGGATGGATAACGAATTATATAGCTGTCGTCATGCTTTTTAGGCCTATTGAGCCAGTAAAAATATTTGGGATTTCTATTCAAGGGCTTATACCAAGAAGGAGAGATGAGATTGCAGCGTCTATAGGCAAAGTTGTGGAAAATGAGCTTGTATCAATAGACGATATCTGGGATAAGCTTTTAAACGATGAGAATCGGCAGTATATTTTAGATAGATTACTAAGTGGTATAGGCAATGCTGTAGAAAACAATATGCCATCATTTATACCGAAGTCATTAAAAGCAATGATTGTCAATTACGTAGGTGGTATTGTAAATAAAGAAGCCGAGAAATTTATAGATGAATCTGCTGCAACCATGCTAAACGATATGTCTGAAAAAGTTGATATAGCAGGAATAGTTGAGGAAAAGATAAAGCTTTTTGAGCTTAAAAAACTTGAAAAGATCATTCTGAACGTTTCCAATAAAGAATTAAAGATGATTGTAGTGCTAGGAGGGGTTTTAGGCTTTATAATAGGTATTCTACAGGCATTTGTAGTAAGATTGTTGTAGATTATTGACAAGTTTTATTATCAATTATATAATAATAAAAAATCAATATTTCGGCAATGAGAAGGAAAGTAGATATCTAAAAATATCAAAGAGATTGAATGACTAAGGCTGAAATCATTCAAATATTTTTGATATCGAAGACCACCTTTGAGCTGCGGGTGATGAATCCGATCGGTAATACCGTTATAATTTCGAGTATAAATAAGAGTGGAACCGCAGAACCTCTGCCTCTTTTGGCGTGAGGTTTTTTTAGTTTAAAAAATTATAAAGGAGGACAAGATATGAAGATAATTTTAAAAGATGGAACAGAGAAAGAATTTGAAAATGGTAAGAATGTGTACGAAATAGCCAAGAGTTTGAGCCAAAGGTTTGCAAAGGAAGCTGTTGGAGGCAAGTTTAATGGGAAGATTGTGGAGCTTTTTACGCCTATAAATGAAGACGGCAAATTGGAGATATTGACGTTTGATGATGAAGATGGAAAGAAGATATATTGGCATACTTCATCACACATAATGGCGCAGGCAATTAAGAGACTTTATAAAGATGTGAAGCTTACAATAGGTCCTGCCATTGACAACGGATTTTACTATGATTTTGATGTTGATGAGCCATTTACAGTTGACGATTTTTCTAAAATAGAAGAAGAGATGAATAAAATCATAAAAGAAGATTTAAAACTGGAGAGGTTTGTTCTGCCTAGAGAAGAAGCTATAAAATTCATGGATGAAAAAGGTGAACCATACAAGGTAGAGCTTATAAAAGATTTGCCTGAAGATGCAGTCATATCTTTTTACAGGCAAGGGGAATTTACAGATCTTTGTGCAGGACCACACCTTCCCAGCACAGGGATGGTAAAATCAATAAAGCTTCTTTCTGTAGCAGGTGCTTACTGGAGAGGCGATGAGCACAATAAAATGCTTCAGAGGATATACGGCATAAGCTTCCCTAAAAAAAGCATGCTGGATGAATACTTAAATATGCTGGAAGAAGCAAAAAAGAGAGATCACAGGAAATTAGGAAAAGAACTAGACCTTTTTAGTATTCACAATGAAGGGCCTGGTTTTCCATTTTTCCATCCAAAAGGAATGGTTATAAGAAATATATTAGAAGATTTCTGGAGAAAAGAACATGCAAAAAGAGGTTATCTTGAAATAAAGACACCTATCATATTAAATGAAGAACTATGGCACAGATCAGGACATTGGGATCACTACAAAGAAAACATGTATTTTACAAAAATCGATGGTGAGGATTACGCTATAAAGCCAATGAATTGCCCCGGAGCTTTGCTTGTGTACAATTCAACTATGCACAGCTACAGGGATCTCCCACTTAGGCTTTGCGAGCTTGGATTGGTCCATAGACATGAACTTTCCGGTGCGCTCCACGGCCTTATGAGGGTAAGAAGCTTTACACAAGATGACGCCCATTTATTCATGACGCCTGATCAAGTAGAGTCAGAGATTTTAGGCGTAATAAAACTTATTGACTATTTCTACAAGATATTCGGATTTGATTATTTTGTAGAGCTTTCTACAAGGCCAGAAAATTCCATAGGCTCCGATGAAGACTGGGAACTTGCAACTAACGCGTTGATTAAGGCGATGGAGCACATAGGCCTTGACTACAAAGTAAATGAGGGAGATGGAGCATTTTACGGTCCTAAAATAGATTTTCATTTAAAAGATAGCATAGGGCGTACATGGCAGTGCGGAACAATACAGCTAGATTTTCAGATGCCAGAAAGATTTAACTGCGAATACGTAGGTCAAGATGGAGAGAAACACAGACCTGTCATGCTTCATAGAGTTGTTTTTGGCAGCATAGAAAGATTTATAGCTATTCTTACAGAGAATTTTGCAGGAGCATTTCCTACATGGCTTGCACCTGTACAAGTAAGGATTCTTCCTATTTCTGATAAACACTTAGCATATGCCCAGAATATACAGCAGAGACTTTTAGAAAATGATATTAGAGTTGAATTAGATGATAGAAACGAAAAGATAGGCTATAAGATAAGAGAAGCACAAATGCAGAAAATACCTTATATGCTTATACTGGGTGATAAAGAAGTCGAATCAGGCAATGTTTCTGTAAGGTCTAGAAAGGATGGGGACATCGGGTCTAAATCAATGCAAGAATTTTTATCATCTATATTAGAAGAAATTAAGAATAAATCTCTTTAAAAAGAATATCCACCGGCTAGGCTGGTGGATATTTTACTTCTTGATTGCCACATAAAAACATGATAATCTAGTTATGTAATGATATTAATGGGGGGTTATCATGACAGCTAAAAATAGGGAGGTCTACAAATATCTTAACTACAACATAAAGATGAATTTATTGAATGGCATAACTTTTTCAATAGGGTACAACATGATAATGCCGTTCGTAGGAATATTTGCGATTAAATTAGGTGCTAACAATTATGAAGTCTCCCTTATAAATTCCTTGCCGGCTCTCATGGCTCTTATTGGGATACTGCCTGCGACAATTTTTATCAACAAGTCTAAAAACGTTTTTAAATTTGCGTATATTTTGGAATACATAACAAGAGCGTTTTACCTTTTAGTAGCATTGGTTCCATTTATGAGCAAATTTAGACCGGAAGCAGTTGTGTTGTTTGTAGGGTTACTTAATTTACCTGCCATTGTTACGGGTATGTGTTGGCAGTCATTTATGAGTGACTTGATTCCTGAAGAGTTTCGCGGAAAAGTGTTTGCAGACAGGAATATTTGGACAGGTTTATTAGGTACTGCATCTGTTTTTATAACAGGTTTGCTGCTGGACAGAATCAAGTTTCCATATGGATATCAAATAATGTTCTTCATAGCTTTCATATTTGGAATACTTGATTCGTACTATTATTCAAGGTTTCACTATGTAGCGGATAAAAAGGAAAAGTCTATATTATTTATAGATTCTTTAAAAGCTATAAAGCAATCGAAGAAGTTTATTTATTTTAGCCTTGCCTCATTTATATTTACTTTTACGTGGATGATGGCATGGCCAATATTTACAATATATAAGGTTGACAGCCTTCATGCTAATAATATGTGGATGAGCATTTCCACTATTGTAGGTTCTGTTGGGTCCATAATTACATATAAATGGTGGGCGAGACTTGCTGACAGAAAGGGAAATGGCATAGCTTTAAGCATAAGTACGTTACTTATAGCAACAATTCCAGCTCTTTGGGCAAAAGTTACAAGTCTATTTGTAGGTGCTGTTATTGATTTCTATGGTGGCATGGCAACAGCAGGATACACTATGTTGTCATTAAACTGGCTTTTGGAACTGTTGCCTGATCATAAGGAAAAGATGAATTACATCGCAATTTACACCATCATAACGCAGTTTGCAGCATTTTTGTCGCCAATCTTTGGAACATGGCTTTATGAAGTGATTGGATATGAAGTCTTTATGTATGTAACAACGGTTTTAAGGGTTTTATCTAGTGTGCTGTTTTTTTCTGTTGCCATATACAAAGGTGAGAAGGTTTTATTAAGTAAAGGAGGAGTCTAGTTGAGATATCTAACATCAGGAGAGACCCATGGGGAAGCACTTACAGCTATTATCGACGGATTGCCGTCAAATCTTTACATCGACGTAGATTTTATCAACAGCGAACTTAGAAGAAGGCAGTCTGGATATGGCAGAGGTGGAAGGATGGAGATAGAGAGAGATACTGTTCACATATTAGGCGGCGTAAGGAATAATTTAACAACGGGTGCACCACTTTGCATTATCATAAAAAATCGCGATTATGAAAACTGGAAGGATAAAGATATACCGGTAATAACAAGACCTAGACCGGGGCATGCTGATTTGTCTGGTGCTATTAAATATGACCAGAGAGACATGAGAAATGTATTAGAAAGGGCTAGTGCGCGAGAGACTGCAGCAAGGGTGTCTGTTGGCGCTGTGGCGAAGCTTCTTTTGAAGAACTTTGGAATCGAAGTTAAAAGCAATGTCTTGGAAATAGGTGGAGAGAAAAACAAGGATGAATGGAAAAGATGCATCGATGAGGCAAAAAAAGATGGCGATACCTTAGGAGGAATAATTGAAGTTACAATAGAAGGGGTTCCAATAGGGCTTGGTAGTCATACACAGTGGGATCGAAAACTAGATGCACTGTTGGCTTATAGCGTAATGAGCGTTCAGGCAATAAAAGGTGTTGAATTCGGCATGGGGTTCATGGCTGCAAGGAGCAAAGGCTCTTCTGTCCACGATGAAATATATTATGATGGAAAATTTTTAAGAAAGACAAACAATGCAGGCGGTATAGAAGGAGGTATTTCCAATGGAATGCCTATCATAATAAGAGCTGCTATGAAGCCTATACCTACTTTGAGAAAGCCACTTAATTCGGTTGACATAAACACAAAGGAAGAGATAAAAGCGGTATATGAGCGCTCAGACGTGACAGCGGTGGAAGCAGCTTCTGTTGTTCTTGAAGCTGTTTGTGCATGGACTATAGCCGATGAAATGACAAAAAAATTTGGCGGCGATTCTCTGTCTGAAATGATGGACAATTTTAATATGTACAAGAAAAGAGTCGAAGAATACTGATCTTTATAAAATGGTATTGACGAGTACGATAAGTTGTGCTATAATTTAACATGTATTTAAAGTAGAAGCACCCGCTTCTCACCTTTCACCACAGGTGTCAGGTTTCTAAGTGAATGTTAATTAAGATTGTGCAGAAGCGGGTTTATACCCGCTTTATTTTTTGTAAAATTTTAGGAGGTGCGTATTTATTAACAAGGAGCTGCAGGTTAATGAGGAAATTAGGGATAAGGAAGTGCGCCTCATTGATCAAGATGGTAATCAATTAGGCATAATGTCAGCAAAAGAGGCATACAAGATAGCTTTGGAAAGGCATATCGATCTGGTTAAGATTGCACCACAGGCAAATCCACCAGTATGCAAATTAATGGACTTCGGAAAGTACAGGTATGAGCAAAGCAAGAAGGAAAAAGAATCAAAAAAGAAGCAAAAAGTCATAAATATCAAGGAAATCAGGATGACTCCAGCTATAGAAGAGCATGACTTTGGTGTCAAAGTTAAAAATGCTATTAAATTCTTAAAAGATGGAGACAAAGTTAAAGTGACTATTAGATTCAGAGGCAGAGAAGCTGCACATACAAATCTCGCCGAAGAATTATTAAATAGATTTGCAAAAAGTGTAGAAGAATATGGTAATGTTGAAAAAGCCCCCAATATGGAGGGTAGAAATTTGATGATGATATTATCACCTAAAAACGTTTAATTGAGGAGGATACGAACATGCCTAAAATGAAAACACATAGAGGAGCAGCAAAAAGGTTTGCTCTTACTAAAAGTGGTAAAGTAAAGAGATCTAAAGCTTTTAAAAGACATATACTTACAAAGAAGTCTAGAAAGACTAAGAGAAATCTAAGAAAGATTGCATATCTCTACAAAACTGATGCAAAGAATATAAAGCGTTTGATTCCTTATGCGTAAATAATTAGGAGGTTATAAAAATGTCGAGAGTAAAGTCAGGAAAAGTCACGAGAAGAAGACATAAAAAGATATTAAAACTTGCAAAAGGTTACTATGGTGCAAAAAGCAAACTTTTTAGAGTAGCTAACCAAGCTGTAATGAAGTCACTTAATTATGCATACATTGGTAGAAAATTAAGGAAAAGAGATTTTAGGAAATTATGGATTGCCAGAATTAACGCTGCAGCAAGAGCAAATGGTATATCATACAGCAGATTTATAAATGGCCTTAAGAAGGCTAACATTGAGATAAACAGAAAGATGCTGTCTGAGATGGCTATACACGACAACAAAGCTTTCGCAGATTTAGTAAACATTGCTAAGCAACAATTAAATGCTTAATTTTTATACCCGGTTATTTGCCGGGTTTTAACCTATATACGGGATAGTGGAGTTTATATGTTAATAACGAGTGAAAAAAATGATCTTATAAAAGACATTAAAAAGTTATCAGAGAAGAAATATAGATATGAAAAGAAGCTCTTTTTTGTAGAAGGCAAAAACAGCGTCTTTGAAGCTTTAAAAAGCAGTTTTGAAATTAAGTACGTATTGGTTTCAGAAGATTGTGACATTGACTTGGATGTTGAAAAGGACCGACTTATATTTGTCGATAAAGGCATATTTAAAAAGATATCTGATACTGTCACGCCACAGATGATAATGGCTGTTGTAAAAATGCCTGATTATAATGTGAATGATTTGATAAAAGAAGATGGTTTGTACATAATATTAGACGAAGTGCAAGATCCTGGAAATTTAGGTACAATAATAAGATCTGCAGATGCATTTAATGTAGATGCTGTCTTTACCATAAACAATACAGTTGATGTCTACAATCCAAAGGCTTTACGGTCTACTATGGGATCTATTTTCCATCTACCTGTTGTAAATGATGTGCCAGTTGATAAACTTTTTGAAGCGTTAAAAAGAAACGGTGTAAGGGTTTTGTCAACAAATTTAAAAGCTGAAAAGTACATTTATGATTGTGATATTTCAAAAAATATTGCTTTGATTTTTGGAAATGAATCAAGAGGTGTTAACAAATCACTAGATATATATGTAGATGGTTCATTTAAAATACCAATGGATGGCATGGCAGAATCTTTAAATGTATCAGTAGCAGCGTCAATATGCCTGTATGAGTCCCAAAGGCAAAGATTGATTAAATAGAATAAAAATGATATAATATCTCAAAAATATATTGAAAATGCTATGAAAGAGTAAAGTACATTACATCCAATACGACAGGGAGGCGGTGCCATAGATTGAGAGCACTGCTAGTATTGCGTAATGGAAAGTTCCCTCTGGAGCAGTGTGCTGAACTGATAGTAGGCATTACCGGTTTTATCCGTTATATCAAAATGAGTGGGCTTTTTGGCCAAATTAGGTGGTACCACGGTTATATCTCCGTCCTTTTAAAGATGGAGTTTTTTTATTATTAACATCTTAGGAAATAAAGAAAGGAGAGTATTTCTTTGGAAGAGACATTAAGAAATTTATTAGAAGAAGCCAAGAGAGAACTAGAAACCGTCGATAGCATAAAATCATTGGAAGAGCTTAGGGTAAAGTACTTAGGCAAAAAAGGTGAGCTTACAAAGATATTAAGGGGCATGGGCAATTTGTCCCCTGAGGAAAGACCGGTAGTTGGGAAGATATTAAATGAAGTAAGAGCTGAGATTGAAAGCTTTTTGGCAGCAAAAAGAGATGAAGTATTAAAAGTAGAGAAGGAAAAAAAGATAAGAAGTGAATATGTAGACATTACATTGCCCGGGAAAGCTCATGAAATAGGACATAAACATCCTATGACGAAAGTTTTAGACGAAATAAAGGATATATTTTTAGGGCTTGGGTTTTCTATTGCTGAAGGCCCTGAGATAGAGCTTGATTATTACAATTTTGAAGCGTTAAATACTCCACCTGATCATCCTGCAAGAGATCTACAGGATACTTTCTATATAACGCAGAATATTTTGCTAAGAACGCAGACGTCACCGGTACAAGTAAGGACTATGGAAAAAAATAAACCACCTATAAAAGTTATCTCACCTGGTAGAGTTTACAGATCAGATGAAATAGATGCAACTCATTCACCTGTATTTAATCAGATAGAAGGACTTGCAGTTGATGAAGGCATAACTATGGGTGATTTGAAGGGTGTTTTAAACTTATTTGCAAAAAGACTTTTCGGTTCAAATACTAAGACGAAATTTAGGCCCCATTATTTTCCGTTTACGGAACCCAGTGCAGAAATGGACGTATCATGTTTTGCATGTGGCGGCAAAGGCTGCAGAGTCTGTGGTCATTCAGGCTGGATTGAAATACTTGGTTCAGGCATGGTGCATCCAAATGTTCTTAGGATGTCTGGGATAGATCCAGAGAAGTATTCTGGATTTGCTTTTGGAATGGGACTTGACAGGATAACTATGCTAAGCTATGGAATTGATGATTTAAGGCTTTTATATGAAAATGATCTGCGCTTTATTAAACAGTTTTAAGGAGGAAGGCAAATGTTAGTATCGTATTCATGGCTAAAGGACTATGTAGACGTATCGGTGGATGCAAAAAAATTGGCTGATGATCTTACTATGTCAGGTTCAAAAGTTGAAACAATTAAAAGCTACGGCAACGAAATAAACAATGTTGTAATAGGAAAGATAATTTCTATTGAGAAACACCCGGATGCTGATAAACTTCAGGTAGGAATCGTGGATGTAGGAGAAGAGAAACTGCAGATAATAACTGGTGCTCAAAACATAAAAGTTGGCGATTATATACCTGTTGCACTTCATGGTTCTACGCTGCCAGGTGGTGTGAAAATAAAAAGAGGAAAGCTGAGAGGCCTTGAATCAAATGGCATGATGTGCTCTGCAAAGGAATTGGGATTAGATGAAAGTTTGCTTCCTGATTATCAGAGAAACGGCATATTTATACTTCCAGAACTTCCTATTGGCGAGGATGTGAAAAAAGCCCTTGAACTTGATGATGTTATAGAGTTTGAGATAACTCCAAATAGGCCTGATTGTCTATCTGTAGTTGGAATCGCCAGGGAGACTGCGGCAACATACAGAAAAAGCTATAGAATGCCTGAAATAAAGCTAAGCGAAGTTGCTGACAAGAATCCTGCAAATGTTACGATTAAAGCTGATGATTTGTGCTTTAGATACGTTGCAAGAGTAATAAGAAATGCAAAGATAGGGCCATCACCTATTTGGATGCAGATGAGATTATTAAAAGCAGGAATAAGACCAATAAACAATATAGTAGATGTTACTAACTACGTAATGATGGAGCTTGGTCAGCCGCTGCATGCTTTTGATTTGGACAAAGTCAAAAATAGACATATAATCGTAAGAAGGGCTAAAGACGGTGAAAAGCTTGTAACTCTTGATGATAAAGAGAGGACACTTGATAGTGAGATGCTGGTAATAGCAGACGAAGAAAAGGCAATAGGTTTGGCTGGCGTGATGGGTGGTCAAAATACTGAAATAACAGATGATACTGTAAATATATTGATAGAAAGTGCCAATTTCAAAGGCAGCAACATAAGGTATACATCTAAAAAACTTGGTCTAAGGAGTGAAGCGTCATCAAGATTTGAGAAAGGGCTTGATCCTGAGATTACAGTGCTTGCATGCAATAGAGCAGCACAGCTTATGGCTGAATTAAGCGGCGGTGAGATATTAAACGGCATTGTTGATGTATATCCTAAACCTATAGAAGAAAAAGTTTTAAGCGTAAGGCATAAAAAGATAAATAAACTTCTAGGTACAAATCTAACTATTGAAGAGATGAAAAATATACTTACATTTTTAGACTTTGGGGTTATTTGCGACGGTGAAAACTTAGTCGTGAAGGTTCCAGCTTTTAGAAGCGATATTGAAGGTGAAGCTGATATTGCAGAAGAAATTGGTAGAATGTATGGATACAACAACATAGAAGATACACTCTTAAAAGGCACACAGATTACTGCAGGAGTAAAGACAAGAGAGCAAAAACTAGAAGATCTAGTAAAAGAAGTATTTCTATCATGCGGCTTAAATGAAGTTATAACTACTTCTTTTATGGGTATGAAAGACCTTGATAAGATAAACTTGCCTGATGATAGCCCTCTAAGAAAAGCAGTGAAGATTATGAATCCTCTTGGAGAAGATCAGGGGTATATGAGGACGACTCTCTTACCGTCCATGTTAAATGTAGTGTATACCAACTACAGCCGTAAGGTTTCTGACTTTAAAGCTTTTGAAATATCTAGAGTATTTATTCCAAAATCACTGCCTTTAGAAGAACTTCCTGTAGAGGTGAAGACGGCGGTAATTGGCATGTATGGCCATGATATTGATTTTCTAACTTTAAAAGGTGTAATTGAAGTGCTTTTGGATGTGCTTAATGTAAGCAACGTTAAATATGTAAGAAGTGAAAATACGCTTTATCATCCAGGCAGGTCTGCAGATATTATTGTTGATGGTAAATGCATAGGTGTTTTTGGAGAAATCAATCCTGACATAGAGGAAAATTACGATATCAATAGAGAAGTGTACGTTGCAGAATTAAATCTTGAGCTTCTTTTTAAACATGCAGATGATGATAGAAAGTACAAGCCCCTTCCAAAATATCCTGCTGTAGAAAGAGATATTGCTGTATTAGTAGATAAGGATATATTTGTATCTGATATAGAAAGCATAATAAGAGAAACAGGCGGAAAACTTGTAGATGATGTAAAACTGTTTGATGTGTATACTGGCGAAAACATTCCTGAAGATAAAAAGAGCGTTGCATATTCAATATGGTACAGATCATACGAGAGAACTTTGACAGATGAAGAAGTCAAAGAAGTGCACGACAAAATAATCAGGAAGTTAAATGAGAAACTTGGAGCACAACTTAGATAAAAAAGACCGGAAAGGTCTTTTTTTCTTAATAAAGGAGGAAATCGCAAAGATTTGTAGAAATAAATAAAGTAATGTTTGGTTTTGAGGGGATGTTCTAATGGAGATAAAAAAGATTACGGTAAATATAAACGGAAATGAATATATTTTGAAAACAGATTATCCTGAAGATTATATATTGAAGTTGACAGATCACTTAAATAGTGTAATATCAGGGATTTCTGAAAACTATAGTAAATTGTCAACTCAAATGATTTTGGTCTTGTCAGCTCTTAACATAGCAGATGAACTTTTTATTTCAAAAGAAGAAAATAGTGCTTTAAAAAAAGAGATTGTATCGTTAAAATCAAAGCTTAATACCAGTGATGAAAAGATAATGGAATTAACGGAAGAACTTGAGAGGCTTAAAGAAGAACTTAAGGCGTCTAGAGAAGAACTAGAAGAGTATATTAATACATTTGACGATGTTGGTTAAAATCTATTAAAAGAATAAGACTATATATAAAAACAGTGATAAGGTGGTTTGATGAAAAAAGTAGAATTATTGGCCCCAGCAGGTAGCCTGGAGACACTTAAAGTTGCTGTAAATTGCGGAGCAGATGCTGTGTATATTGGAGGAAAGTTATTTGGAGCCAGAGCATATGCAGTAAATTTTGGAGAAGAAGAGTTAAAAGAAGCAGTGGAGTACTGCCATCTCAGGGATAAAAAGATATACATTACAGTGAATACTCTTATTTTTAACAAAGAGATCGATCTACTTACTGATTACATTGATTATCTGTACAAGCTAAATGTGGATGCGATTATCGTACAGGATTTTGGAATTGTTAAATTATTGAGAGAATACTATCCAGAGATAAATATACATGCCAGCACCCAAATGACTTTAAGCAATTTAGAAAGCATTAAGGCTGCAAAAGAGGCGGGAGTAAAAAGAGTAGTGCTGCCACGGGAATTGACACTAAAGGAGATAAAAAATATTAAGGCAAATACAGGTATTGAGGTAGAAACATTTGTACATGGTGCTTTATGCGTTTCTTACTCTGGACAATGTTTATTTAGCAGTATAATTGGTGGAAGGAGCGGCAATAGAGGCAGATGTGCAGGTCCGTGCCGTTTAAAATATGATTTTGTAGATGAGAAAGGAAATATAATCGAGGGCAATAAGCATTTGCTTAGCATGGCTGATTTATGTACAATTGATTATGTTGGAGATATGATACAATCTGGTGTAGATTCTTTTAAGATTGAGGGCCGCATGAAGGAGAAAGAATATGTGGCATCAGTTGTGTTATCGTATAGAAAGGCGATTGATGCATACTACGATTCAGAAGAATTTGATGTATCAAAAAGTATTGAAATGATGTCTAAAATTTTCAACAGAGGTTTTTCAAATGGATACCTTTATGAAAGAAAGCCTTCTATGATGAGCTATATAAATCCTAAAAATAGAGGGATTCCTTTAGGTAAAGTTTTGTCAAAAGGGAATGGAAGATTAAAATTAAAGCTATATAGTTCACTTTTTGTAGGCGACGGTATTTCTACTGAGACTGGTGAGCATGGATTTAAAGTTGACAAAATTGTAGCAGACGGTATTAAAGTAGATGATGCCGATGAAGGACAGACGGTAGAGCTTAAAGATATGCCAGTAAAAGTAGGTGACATTATTTTTAAAACATACGATGCAAAGTTAAACAGGCAATTTTCAAATATAAAAGAGTATAAATCACCTATTGATGTGTTTGTGAAGATGAAAGAGAATATGCCATTATATATAAAACTTAAAAATAGCGGCATAGAAGTTGTAAATAGCGGTAAAGTCGATGCTGTAAAGGCAGTTAAGAAGGCTATTGATAGAGACACATTGATTGAGAAGGTGTCTTCAATAAATGATACGCCATTTGCCGTGAGAACCATTGAAATAGATATGGATGAAGGACTTTTTTTGCCTTTAAGCGAAATAAAGGAAACCAGAAGGACAGCAGTAGAAAATCTTATAAAGACAAAATTACACTACAATGAACCTAAAAATATACATATCAAACTGACTGATGATGTTCAAGCCAAAAGTAAAGATTTAAAGATATCATTTTATACGGAGAATTTAGAGCATGTTAAGATTGCTTCGCAGGTTGGAGTTGATAGGATTTATTTCGATTACAGATTAAAAGATGAAGAGTTGAAAAAAGTGAGGCAGTATTGCGAAGGATGTGAGATAATACCTGCATTTCCTCAGGTTGTGAGGGATGAAATAAAAAATGCAGAGGATGAACTTAAAAAAATAAAAGACATAGGGTTTAAAAAAGTTCTTGTTACTAATTTAGGGCTTTATAATTTGTCATTGAAGCTTGGACTTGACGTATGCATTGATTTTAATTTAAATGTTGTAAACAGCTTATCTGTAGACTTTTTTAAAGGAGCTGATACAATAACGCTGTCAACAGAGCTTAATCTTGCTCAGATAGAAGATATAACAAAGAGAAAAAACACGAAATTTGAATCTATAGCTTATGGCAGGTTACCTCTTATGATAATGGAATACTGTCCGATAAAAAACCTCATAAGTTGCGATAGAAATGCATGTGAAAGTGGAAAATATTCATTAAGGGACAGAAAGGGCAATTTCATAAAAATCGTCAGTGATGGATTTTGCAGAGTTAAATTATTAAATTCATCTATACTTATGATGGGAGATAAGATAGATGATTTAAAGAAAGCTGGTCTTTCTTATATCAGGGTAAATGATACAATAGAAAGCGATGATGAAATAGAAAATGTGCTAAAGGCGTACAAAAATTCATTGGATTTTGGTACTTATGATTTTCATATTGAAAATTACACAAGAGGACATTTTTACAGGGGAGTATTATAATGGAAGAGAGATATTTTAGAAATTTGGAATTTGACAAAATCGTTAATCATATTGTGAATTTATGCGATTCAGAGCCAGGCAAGGAAATGGCTTTAGATATTAAACCATATGATAATCTTGATAAAGCCGCAAAAGAGATTGACAAAGTAAATGAAGCCGTATCATTTATAAGTTCATACGGCAATATGTCATTCGCATTTAAAAAAATAGATGATATTTTAAATAAAGCTAAGATAAAGTCAACGCTTAATATCGGACAGCTGATGACAATATCAAGGTTTTTGTCATTGGCAGGAAGAGTAAAATCATATTTGAGGAGTGAAAAAGAAGAAAGCAATTATCCGCTTTTAAGAGAATACAATATTAGGCTCACAAATCTTAGAGATTTGTATGAGAGAATAGACAGAATTGTTATATCAGAAGATGAGCTGTCAGATGATGCATCGCCTGCGCTTAAAGATATACGAAGACAAAAAGCTCATATAAATAACAAGATAAAAGATACCTTAAATTCTATAATTGCTTCTTCCTCAAAAGAACTTCAAGACCCTATAATAACAATAAGAAATGGAAGATATGTTGTACCGGTAAAACAGGAGTACAGAGGCATGTTTAAAGGGCTTATTCACGACCAGTCTTCCAGCGGTGCAACGCTTTTTATAGAGCCTATGACTGTTGTTGAGTTAAACAATGACTTAAGACAGCTTGAAATAAAAGAACAGCAAGAAATTGAAAAGATTTTGTCAGAACTTACTGATGATATAAGTCAGCATATATCTGAGATACACGAAAATATGATAGCGTTGACTGAGCTTGACGTTATCTTTGCAAAGGCGAAGTATTCTATAAACACAAATTCGTCTAAGCCTGTATTTAATACACATGGATATATAAATTTAAAGAATGCCAGACACCCTTTGCTTCCAAAAGATGCAGTTGTGCCAATAAGCGTATATTTAGGTGACTCATTTGATACACTTGTTATAACAGGACCAAATACCGGAGGCAAGACCGTTACCCTTAAGACAGTTGGACTTCTTACTTTGATGGCTATGTCAGGATTAAATATTCCTACTGACGAAGGTTCAAGTGTAGCTTTCTTTGATAACATATTTGTTGACATAGGCGATGAGCAGAGTATTGAGCAGAGTTTAAGTACATTTTCGGCTCACATGACAAATATTGTGACAATACTGAATAGTGTTACAAGCAATAGCTTGGTTTTGCTGGATGAACTGGGGGCTGGTACAGATCCTACAGAAGGCGCTGCCCTTGCAATGAGCATTCTTGACTTTCTTCACAGGATAAATTGCCGTACCATTGCTACAACCCACTACAGTGAGCTAAAACAATATGCATTGAAAAATGATGGTGTGGAAAACGCCTCTGTTGAATTTGATGTAGAGACTTTAAGACCTACATACAGGCTTACGATAGGAATACCCGGTAAAAGCAATGCCTTTGAAATAAGCAGGCGCCTTGGACTTAATGAAGAAATCATAGATAATGCTAGAAATTATATAACTAACGAAGAGCTGAAATTCGAAGATATAATAAAAGATCTTGAAGATAAGAGGATTGAAGCAGAAAAGGCAAAAGAAGAGATTGAGGATTTAAAGAGGCAGGTAAACAGCGTAAAAGAGGAGTACGAAAGAAAGAGAAGACAGACTGAAGCAGAAAGAGACAGGATCATAGAAAAAGCAAGGGAAAAAGCAAGAAAGATATTAGAGAATACGAAATCTACCGCAGACGAAATTATTGCAAAGCTAAGAGAGGCTGAAAAATCTGATAAGAAAAATAAACTTATAGAAGAAGCGAGAAAGAAGCTTAAAGAAAATATAAGTGAAATGGAAGAAAGCCTTAAAAAGTCAGAAGTTCCTGTATATAAAAAAATACCCAAAAAAGTTATGCCTGGACAGACGTTTTATATTGTACCGCTTGATCAAACTGGGACAGCATTGTCTGAGCCGGATAAAGATGGAAATGTAAAAATCCAGGCAGGAATACTAAAGATGAATGTTCATATAAGCAATTTAAGAGAAGCTGAATCAGATGAAGAAAAAAAATTAGAGAAAGGCTTTGCTACATATATTAATGAAAAATCTTCCAACATATCAACATCAATAGATCTCCGTGGCAAAACGCTGGAAGAAGCTGAGATAGAAGTGGAAAAATACCTGGACGATGCTTATCTCGCTGGTCTTAAGCAGGTTACAGTAATACATGGCAAGGGGACGGGTATATTACGAAGCGGTATCGCTAGACTTCTTAAAATGAATAAGCATGTCAAATCTTTTAGACTGGGAAGATACGGCGAAGGAGAAGATGGTGTAACAATAGTAGAATTAAAAGAAAAATGAGTAACCAAAACACCTCATCTATCATAAAATATAGAGGAGGTGTTTTTCTATATGAGGAGAAAAAGATGGGGAAGAAGAAGACTTAAATTATATGAAATAAATAAAAATTACATATACATTTTTCTGATATTTTTTTTAATATCTATTATATATTCATTTGTGGCGTACAGGCTAAGACCTGCGCTTCTTAAAGCTAGCGAGACTGTAGCACAGGAAGTTGCAGTAAAATCAATTAATAAATCCATCAACGAAAAAGTCTTGAAAGGAATTCAGTATAATGACCTTATCAATGTGAGAACCGACAAAAACGGTAAAGTCTCTATGCTTCAAGCAAATACAATAGAGATGAACATATTGTCTACAAAGATTACTCAGGCTGTTCAAGATAACCTAAACAGTATAGGATCAGTATATGTGAAGCTGCCTCTTGGCAGTCTAATATCAAAAGATATATTTGC
This sequence comes from Thermoanaerobacterium thermosaccharolyticum DSM 571, assembly GCF_000145615.1. Classification (NCBI taxonomy): domain Bacteria; kingdom Bacillati; phylum Bacillota; class Clostridia; order Thermoanaerobacterales; family Thermoanaerobacteraceae; genus Thermoanaerobacterium; species Thermoanaerobacterium thermosaccharolyticum. Next base: position 1,790,433 of record NC_014410.1, on the reverse strand, counting down.
CAATACAGGGCCTAGAATAAAGGTTGGACTGCTTCCTATAGGATCTGTATACTTAGATTTTCAATCAAGTTTTGAACCTGCTGGAATAAATCAGACAAGGCACATAATATATCTTTACATAAAGACAAATATTCAAATCATCGCACCTCTTGCATCGAAGCAAATACAGGTTTCAACCCACATGCCTATCGCTGATAGCATTATTGTAGGCGATGTACCTGCAAGTTATGTAGATGTAAATGGCAATAAATATACTGTGCCTGTTCCAAATGGTGATTCAAAAATTAACATAGAAAGTAATTGACAACATTATAATATATGGTATAATAATAATTGTTTGACGGGGGTGTAGCTCAGTTGGGAGAGCACCTGCCTTGCAAGCAGGGGGTCAGGAGTTCGAATCTCCTCATCTCCACCATGGGCTTGTAGCTCAGGCGGTAAGAGCGCACGCCTGATAAGCGTGAGGTCGATGGTTCAAGTCCATCTAAGCCCATTTATGAACCCTAGCGGGTCTTTTTTTTATGTCTTAATACAAAAATGAAGGAATTAGAAATTTTTTGTCGAATAAGATAAATAAAATTTGTCTTTGAGGTGTAAACATGGCTTCCAAGTTTGAATATGATAAAAAGCTCGATAACATAGTGGAGAAAACCATAGAAGTTATAGGTAGCAGCAAAGAACAGATTTCGGAAATATTGGAGAAGACCAGAAACGAGTATCATGAATTGGAAGAGCAAATAAACGAATTAAAAGTAAAAGTAAGATCAGTCATAAAGGAAGTGGAGCTTTTGGAAAGGAAAGAAAAAAGCTCTAAGTTAAAGTTGGCTTATGTAAGTCAAAGATTTGGAAACATAAGTGAAGACGCCATCAAAGAAGCATATGAAGAAGCGAAGGAAATTCAAGTTGAGCTTATTTTAAAAAGGCGAGAGGAGAAAGATTTAATAACGAGAAGAAATGAATTGGAGAGAAAGCTTATAGAATACAGAGGAATAGTTGAAAAGGCAGAGAAGCTTTCTACTCAGATTGGCGTCGCACTGGATTATTTAACTGGAGATTTGACAAAGCTTCACAACCAATATGAAGAGCTAAAAGACAGGCAGCTTTTGAATATCCGCATAATTGAAGCGCAGGAGGAGGAGAGGAAAAGGATAGCCAGGGAGATACATGATGGTCCGGCACAATCTATGGCAAATGTAATCTTAAAGGCCGAATTATGTGAAAAACTTATCAGTAAAGATGCAGAAAAAGCAAAGGGAGAGCTTAAAAACCTAAAAGACATTGCACACTATTCATTGAGAGAAGTCAGAAAGATCATATACGATTTAAGACCATCTATTCTTGATGACCTGGGATTAATACCTGCCGTTTCAAAGTACATAAACAATTTTATAAGTGAGACAGGGATAAATGTTGATTTTGTCGCTCTGTCAGAACATAAAAGATTAAAACCTGAAATTGAAATAACTTGTTTCAGAGTTATACAGGAAGCCTTGACAAACATAAAAAAGCATTCAAAGGCAAAAATGCTATTATAAAATTGGAGTTTGGGGATCGGTTTGTAAGCATAATCATTAAAGATGATGGCATAGGTTTTGAAAAAGCATCAGCAGACAATAAATTTGGACTTTTAGGGATGAGGGAGAGGGTTCAAATATTAAACGGGCAATTTGAGATAAACAGCTCGCCAAACGAAGGAACTCAAATTTATATTTCTATTCCGCTAGGTGGTGATAAAAACAGTGATTAATATTTTGATTGCTGACGATCATGTGCTTTTGCGCCAGGGATTGAAGCAAATCATAGAATTAGAAGAAGATATGAAAGTCATATATCAGGCATCTGATGGTGAAGAAGCATATGAAATTGCTAAAAAAATTTCTCCAGACATAATATTGATGGATATAAACATGCCCAATATTAATGGCATTAAAGCTGCAAAGATGCTTAAAAACGACAACCCAAAGAACAAAATAATGTTTCTAACAATTTACAATGACAAGGAATATTTGATGGAAGCATTAAAAATTGGAGTTGAAGGCTACATCTTAAAAGACGCTGATTCAGATGAGCTAATTAAAGCAATTAGAACAATATCAAATGGAGGTGTTTACATACACCCTTCATTGGTAAGTGAGATTGAAAATTTAGATACAGATGAATGCAAAAAAGAGCTTACTGATAGGGAAATGCAGATATTGAGTTTGATTGCGGAAGGGTATAGCAATAAAGAGATAGCAGATAAATTATTCTTAAGCGAAAAAACAGTTAAAAATCATGTATACAATATATTTAGGAAGCTGGATGTTAAAGATAGAACACAGGCTGCTATATATTTATTAAAAAATAACAACATGTATAATATGCATACATAAAATTTGCTTTTAATCTAAAAATATTTTATAGTTAATATGTAATTTAAAATATTTAGGAGGCGTGAGAAATGGAGAGTGGCGAGTTAAAAGAGATTGAGAAGAAATTGGGATACAAAAGCAAAAATGGATGGCTTAAGGTAAGCGATGAAGAAAGGGAAAAGATATTTGAATTTGCAGAAGATTATAAAACATTTATAGGAGAATGCAAGACAGAAAGAGAAGTTGCTGACAGAATAATAAAGGTTGCTGAAGAAAATGGTTTTATAAATATTGAAACGGCAACTAATTTAAAACCTGGCAGTAGGATTTACTATAACAACAAGGGCAAATCAGTTGTTATGGCTGTTATCGGTAAGGATTCTGTACGTAATGGTTTTAAAGCTACAGCTGCTCATATAGATTCACCTCGGATTGACTTAAAACCGAATCCATTGTATGAAGACAGTGGTTTGGCTTTATTTAAAACACATTATTATGGAGGAATCAAAAAATATCAATGGGTAACGATACCTTTAGCACTTCATGGCGTTGTAATAAAGGAAAATGGTGAAAAGGTTACTTTCCAGCTGGGGGAAAATGATAATGATCCAATATTGTACATAACAGATTTGCTGCCACATCTCGGGAAAGATCAAATGGAGAAAAAAGCTTCCGATGTAGTATCTGGGGAAGCATTAAATCCAGTTGTTGGCAATATGCCGTTATCCGAAGACGTTTCTGTAAAACCATATTTATTAAAGATTTTAAATGAAAAATACGGAATAGTTGAAGAAGATTTTATAAGTGCAGAGCTGGAACTGGTGCCTGCGTATAAACCGAGGGATATAGGTTTTGACAGAAGTATGATAGGTGCGTATGGGCAGGACGACAGGATATGTGCATACGATGTGTTAAGAGCAATTTTAGACGTAAATAATCCTGAGAAGACTGCTGTAGCTATCTTTGCCGACAAAGAAGAGATTGGAAGTATGGGCAATACTGGATTGCAGTCGAGATTCTTTGAAAATGCGATAGCCGAAATCTTGGAGAAGCAAGAGGGAAGCACAGACATGAAGCTTAGGACGGCTATGAGGAATGCAGAACTGCTTTCAGCAGATGTCAATTCAGGATTTGATCCATTGTATCCGGATGTAAGTGAGAAGCTTAATACTTCTTACATAGGAAATGGCATATGTGTAACGAAATACACAGGTTCTCGCGGGAAAAGCGGTTCAAATGATGCAAATGCCGAATTTGTCGCAAAAGTAAGGAAGATTTTCAATGAGAACAATGTAGTATGGCAGACAGGAGAACTTGGAAAAGTTGATATTGGTGGCGGCGGAACTGTTGCACTTTACGCTGCAAATTATGGAATGGAAGTTGTAGACTGCGGCGTGGCACTTTTAAGCATGCATTCGCCATATGAATTATCATCGAAGCTTGACCTCTATATGGGATATAAAGCATATAAATCATTCCTTTTAAGCAAATAAGTATCCACCGGCATAGCCGGTAGATTAATTATTTCAAGACTCGTACCGAAGCCATGATTTAACCAGAAGTATTCATATAAAAAATAAAACCGGGATAAACCTCGGTTTTATTTTTATTGTTTTATATACATTTCAACTACTATTACTCCGTTATCAGTGCTATTTGAGATAATACCTACCCCAACTTTATTGAAATAAGGATTTAAAATGTTGTCTCTGTGACCGCTTGAATTCATTAAGGCATAATGAGCACTTACAACATCGCTATTTTCAGCTATATTTTCCGCAGCAGCATTATAACTTATGCCAAACTGTTTCATCATATCGAATGGCGAACCATATGTTGGCGATGTATGGGAAAAATAATTGTTGCCTTTCATGTCTTCTGCCTTAATACGGGCTACTTTTGATAAGTTTTCATCTATAGCAAGTGTAACGAGCCCTCTTGACGACCTTTCTTTATTTATAAGATCTACTAACTGCTTTTCTTCAGCTGATAAACCCTGATAATTCTGTACTGAAGAATTATTATTTGTGGCTTGTCCGTTTTCAGACTGTTTGTTATTGGATGATGTTGTCTGATTGTCTTTTGCCGGCGCGCTTCCAGTAGTCCCATTGCTTTGAGATGTACTGTTGGATTGATTAATCCACCAGTAATTATTATTAAACCAATAATTAGCGTTGTTTACATAATTTACTTTCACTGGTGCGGTAGTAAATCCAGAATAGCTTGTTGTCTTTGTGTTGGAATTATTAACAACGTATGTGTTATACACGACATTGTTGTTTGTATACGTTCCAAATGAATAAGATGCCTTTGCTGTTGCAAAAGGATTTAATACAAATAGTGAAATGATTGAAATTGTCGCATAGTACTTTAAATTTTTTTTCATAAAAATCACCCTCCATTAATAACAAATTCGACAAACACAAGAAAAAACCTTTAAGTAATTAATGGACTTGTAGGAAGATTTATCATTAATGGATTTTTTGAATATATTAAAGGTGAGGGGGTGCCCAAATGAGATATGCTATATTAGTGTTTTATTCATATCAGCATGCAGTTTTATGCGAAAAGGTATTAAGGCAAAATAATATATTTGTTGAGTTTATTCCTACTCCGCGATCAATAATGAATAGCTGCAGCCATTCATTAAAATTCGGACTGGAATACGCAGATGTTGTAAAGCTAATAGTACAAAGAATAAATATCCCTTATAAAGGGATATATGAGGTTGAAAAAACATACAATGGATATACTGTCATAGGTGTTCGTTAGATTTTCCGAAGAATATTGATTTTATTTTGTCTATTGTGCCGTTTTCTGCTTTTTCATTTAGTTTTGAATTTAATATTATAATTTTATTTTGCAGATCTTTTATCTGCTTTTTTAATTTCTCATTCTCTGATAAAATATTGTTGCAGACAGAATTCAGGTTATCGATTTTTGTTGTATATTTTGTTCTGTCTTCATAAAATTTTTTAAGATTTTCTTTAAGCTCCTCGATACTCCTATTTTTTAATGCGATCTCATAGCTTTTTTGATTTAAGTTCCTCTCTAAGTGTATTTTTTCTTTTTGGAGATTTTCTATTTTCTTTGAAAGTGTGCTTAAGTATTCCTGAACTTCCTTTATATAAAAAGTAAAATAACTTTCTTTGTCGTACAATATATCATTTTTGTCTGTTTCAAAAGGTAATTCACAACCATCTGAATTTGCATATGTAATTCTTTCAGAAGAAGGTTCTATTTTTTTTACTAATTCATATGAAGAAGGCTTTTCAGCTAATTTAAATGGTCTACTGAAGCTATTTCCTCCGTCTGAAGATATGGCACTATAAAAAGTATTTTGCTTAATCCATGTGCACCAAATGCTGCTGTCGATTATACTTATACAAGGCTCGAGAATGGTGTCAGAGAATGATAATGTAATTTTTTTGTCCCACGATCCTTTTGGCCATCCTCCATCGATTTTTTTTCTGTACTTTAACTCTTTTATTATGTTTTCTTCCACCCAACATATATGGATGTTTCTTTTGTCATCAATTTTTATATTTGGGTATTCTATAGAGACTGCCTCTGATACTGTAGTTTTCAGTGTCCATATATTGTTTATAAATGTCGTATAGTATATTTTTTGTGTGTTTTCAGTTGTTACGTAGACTAAATGAAGCATACCAAATTTGTCAAATGCGACGCTATAAAAAGGCTTTATTTGTATATTGTTTATCACTGCTATTTCATTAACCTTTAGCGTTCCGTTGGAGATATAGTGCTTTAAAAGTATTTTTTTTGGATTTGACAAATTGTGTTCCATAAAAAATACATGTACATCATCATTGCATATGATAAGCCTAAAATTGTCTATATATATGGTTTTATCATTATAATGATATAAAATCTTTTTGACGATTTTATTATCATTGTTTAATGTTGCTAATACAATATTTCGCTCTTTGCTGAAGTATATGATCACAATATTTTTATCTGCGAAAGATGCGTCAAAATCGCTTATGGCGTTATCAATCAAATTCATCTTGCTAGAATCTTCACCTGATTTATATAGCACGATATTGTTTTGCGCTGATACTAAATAATATTTCTTACCCTCTGATTCAAATAACACCTTGTCCATAAAATACCTCCTTTCAATTAAAATTATATTCATAGTTTGTAACAAATATTATAGGTCTTACGTATATTGTTACTAGAAATATGCAAAATCAAATTAATTTTAAAAAATTAATCGTAAGGGGGAAATAAAATGGCATTTGCTAAAAAGCTAATTGGAGAACAAGAAGTAGGACCAGGTCCTGTAGAACCGGGTCAACTTCCTGAACCAACTGAGATAACCTGTATAGAAGTCACAAAAATTTACGATTCTTGCTCACAAAGATTATGTCTTGACAGCATACCACCTGCCATAATCGTACCGACTATCACAAATCCTACATTTGGTCGTTGCGAGAATGTAACTGTAACGCTTGTATCGCCTCCAGGATTTACACTGACACCTATTCCTGAAAGACCAGGTTTTGTAAGAGTACAGGCAACATTCCAAGTAACATATGATGTTGTAATAACAAATACATCAGGTGATATTCAAACATTGACAGGATTGACAACGACATTTACAAAAGATATAGTTTTATACGTACCAGAACCGACAACTGCTATCATAAAATACGAAGCAGTAGCTGAGTGCTTGTTTGGAAGGGTTAATGTTGGAACACCGACAACATTAGAGGTAATTATAGGTGTATGGATTATTATAAAATCTGCTATGGATGTACAGCTCTTGATTCCTTCGTATGGATTCTGCCCAGTACCACCTGAGTGCGAAGAGTTCCCAGCAAACGTATGTGACGAATTCATGCAAAGACCGTTCCCACCTATATTCCCTCCACAGAAGGCTCCATATTCACCATATTAATAGAATGAAAAGCCAGCATAAGCTGGCTTTTCACATAATGATGTTAGGAGGATTCATATGAAAATATTATTTATCACGTTCATTGATATTATAAATTCACTTCCTCAGAGAAGCCATCATTTGATAGATTATTTAAAAGAGAGATATGATTTGACAGTAGTATTTTGCAGATACGATGATTTGGGCGTAATGAAAAAACAAGAAGGCACTACTAAATATATAGGAATACCTGTTAAGTTTGCAAGCCTTTTTAGTCCCATGACATTGTATAAGAGATATTTGGAAATTGATTCTGAAAAGTATGATATTTGCATTGCTCAGGGGCCATGGGCAGGTGTTACGGCTGTAGAACTTTTGAAGGCTGGGAGAGTAAATTTTTTAGCATATGAGGATATAGATTATTTTCCTGCATTTTTTGAATATGAAGATATTTATAATAGAACAAGAAATATGGAAAAGTATTGTATAGAAAGTTCAGACATTACATTTTCTGTTAACGAGCAATTGATAGAACTTAGAAAAAATATGACAGGCATTACACCATATTACATACCAAATGGTGTTAATTATGAGTTATTTAAAGGCGATAAGGTAAAGCACAATGGAACTATCCTTGTATTTAGCGGATCTCTAGAACATTGGGCAGGAATTGAAATGCCTATTAAAGCGCTTCCAATATTAAGACGGGAATTAGATGTTTCAATGATGATACTTGGGAGGGGGAAATATGAGCCCGTTTTAAAAAAATTATCAAGAGATTACAAAGTAAATGATTTTGTTCATTTTCTTGGAAAGGTTAAATATAGGGACTTACCTTTACATTTTAAAAAATCTGATATAGGCCTTTGTACGCTTTTTCCTACTGAGCTTATTAAATATTCTTTTCCATTAAAAGCAATAGAATATATGGCTGCTGGCCTTCCAGTAATAGCAACAGATATTGGTGATTTAGGTAAATTGATTAAAGAGAATGAGTGTGGTATAACAATAAAGTACAGTGTTATAGACTTTGTTGAAAAAACTATAGATTTAATAGAAAATCGTGATAAAATGAGTATATACGGACAAAATGGAAGGAATTTTGCAAAATCATTTGACTGGAAAGAACTGTTTAAAAAAGAGATGAGCATAATCTTTGAAAAACTGGATAAAAGGATAAAATATAATTGAAAGGTGAGCATTATGAGCAAAAGTATTAAAGATGATGTACTTTTAAGGTTAAAAACTATAAAAGGGCATATAGCTGGAATTGAGAAAATGGTTGAAGAGGATAAAGGATGTTCAAACATCTTGCTACAAATAGCAGCAGTAAGAGCTTCCTTAGAAAAAGTTGGATTATCTATAATAAATGAACATGCAGAACAGTGTTTTCTTTCAAATGAAGACGGCAAGATAACGTATGAAGAGCTGCAAAGCGTAGTTGATTTATTAGTAAAATTTTTGAAATAAAAATCATATTAATATAAAGAACATTATAAAAGGGTTTGGTAAACAGACCCTTTTATAAAATATGTCTTAGTATTGATAAAGAAAATTAAAAGATGTATAATAATTAAAAAGAAGGTGTAATAAATGAGAATACATGGTATCGTTGATAAAATCGAAGATGATGTGGCATTAGTCATTCTTGATGATGACAGAAAGATAAATATTCCGATAAAATATCTTCCTAGTAATATAGCCGAAGAAGATGTTATTGATATCAGTTTAGACATAGATAAAGAAAAGACTATAGAGAGTGCGCGTAAGTTAAAAAAGATGATGGAAGAATCTAGAGAAGAGGATTAAATATTTCAGTTTGATTTGTTAATAAATTAACTATTATTTACTTAAACTCTTTTATGTAATAAAATAATTGTATACAGTATACGGGTGATTTTATGGTTATTACTGTTTGTGTAGGTAGTTCATGCCATCTTAAGGGTTCCTACGATGTTATAAATGAATTAAAAAAATTTATTAAAGATTATAATCTTGAGGACAGGGTAGAATTAAAAGCGGATTTTTGTATGGGCAATTGTCTAAGAGCAGTTTCTGTAAAAATTGACGACGGAAAGTGTTTGTCAATTAAACCTAATAACGTCGAAAAATTTTTTAGAGAATATGTGCTAGGTAATTTACAATGAGTGTCATAAATTTTAAAGAAGCAAATTGCAGAAACTGCTATAAGTGTATTAGATATTGCCCTGTAAAAGCTATAAAAGTTAATAATGAACAAGCAGAAATTGTTGATTACATGTGCATTGCTTGTGGAAGATGTTTAAATGTGTGTCCACAGAACGCAAAAACCGTAAGGTCAGATATAGAAAAAGTAAAAGCTTTTATAAAAAAAGGTGATAAAGTTGTTTTTACAATAGCACCATCTTATCCAGCACTTGTAGGAAGTGGGAGAGCCTTTAAATTTCTTAATGCTTTAAAAAGTTTGGGTGCTGAAATGATAATAGAAACTTCAGTAGGAGCTATGTTTATATCTAAAGAGTATGAAAGGTATTATAATGATTTAAAATATGATAATCTTATTACTACTTCATGCCCGTCTATAAATTATTTGATTGAAAAATACTATCCTGATCTAATAAATTGTCTTGTACCAGTTGTATCACCTATGATTGCTGTTGGTAGGGTTGTTAAAAAAGTTTATGGCAATGAAATAAAGGTAGTGTTTATAGGACCTTGTCTGGCAAAGAAAGTGGAAATGAACGATTTTAGCTGTGAAGATGCAATAGATGCGGTTTTGACATTCGAGGAGATTATAGAATGGTTAGATGGAGATGGAATCAATATTGATTCCAGAGAAGAATTTACTGATTGTGTTGATACAATGATGCCATTTAAATTATATCCTATTGAAGGTAAAACTATTGACTGTATGGATGTTGATTTAAATTTGAGGAAAGTCGTATCTGTGTCTTCGATTGACAATGTTAAGGATCTTTTGAACGATATAAGATCAGGCAATTTACACGGATACTGGATAGAAGCAAATGCTTGTGATGGAGGGTGTATTAACGGACCAGCCTTTGGAAGGTCCAATAGTGGTGTTGTTAAAAGAAAAGAAGAAGTGATTAATTATTCAAATACAAAGGCGAACTTTATTAATGATATTAGTAATATGATTGATTGTTCAGTAGATTTTACCAGGAAGTTTATAAATTTAAGCGACAAATGGAAGATGCCTAGTGAGAATGAGATAAAAAATATTTTATCAAAAATAGGCAAATTTACTAAAGAAGATGAATTAAATTGTGGCGCATGTGGCTATGATACATGTAGAGAAAAGGCTATAGCTGTTTTTAATGGAATGGCGGAACCATATATGTGCTTGCCATATATGAGAGGAAGAGCTGAAACTCTATCTAATATTATAATCAGTTCTACACCTAACGCTATAATTGCTGTTAATAACGAGTATGAGATACAAGACATGAATAGAGCTTTTGAGAAGATGTTTTTAGTAAATTCAACAATGGTTAAAAACGAAAATCTATCTTTGATTTTTGATATATCGGATTTTAAAGATGTGATTGAAAACAAAAAAAGTATTTTTAATAAAAAGGTATCATTTAAAAATTATGGAATTATTGCGTTAGAGAGTATTTATTATTTAGAAGAATATAAGATTGCAATCGGTATTTTTACAGATATTACAAAGATGGAAAAGCAGAAAGAGGCTTTTTCAAAGGTTAAAAGGGAAAACTACCAGTTGGCACAGCAAGTAATAGACAGGCAGATGAAAGTGGCGCAGGAGATTGCAAGTCTTTTAGGAGAGACAACTGCGGAGACAAAAGTTATATTGACTAGAATGAAGGATATGCTATTAAATCAAGGTGATGATGAATGAGCCATTACATTGATATTGCACATGCATCATTAAACAAATACGGTGAAGAACTGTGCGGTGATAGTGTTCAGATAATAAGAAAAAAAGATTATTTAATGGCAGTAATGGCAGATGGATTAGGCAGTGGTGTAAAAGCAAATATTTTATCAACTTTGACAACGCGAATTGTCTCAAAAATGCTTGATATGGGTTCTGAATTATCCGATGTTGTAGATACGGTAGCGCATACGCTGCCTATATGTAAAGAAAGAAATATCGCATATTCTACATTTACGGTTGTTTCGATAAATGCTGACAATGTGCATGTAGTAGAGTATGATAACCCATCTATATTTTATTTTAAAAATGGAGTTTATAAAAAAATAGATAGAAAATGTGTAGAAATAGGTGATAAAAAAATTTATGAAAGTAGTTTCAAATTAGATCTTAACGATGCGCTTATAATTGTATCTGATGGAGTTATACATGCAGGTGTAGGCGGTATATTGAATCTTGGATGGCAGTGGGAGAATGTGCAGCAATATCTTGAAAAGACATTAGAAGTTTATAACGATGCATATGATATTTGCTACCAGCTTATAACCACTTGCAACAATTTATATAAGAATAAGCCTGGTGATGATACGACTGCAATAGTTATAAAGGTGAACGAATCAAAGAAAGTGACTGTAATGGTGGGGCCACCTATTTTAAAGAATATGGATGAATGGGTTGTAAGAAAACTCATGAAAAATGAAGGATTAAAGGTTGTATGTGGTGGTACGGCTGCGAAAATTGTAGGAAGAGTTTTAAATAAAAAGGTTATTACAACGACTGATTATATCGATCCTGATATACCACCACCTGCTTTTATAGATGGAATAGATTTGGTGACAGAAGGAGTTTTGACATTAAGAAAGACGGTTGAGATTTTTAAAGAATACATCGAAAATAGCAATTCAAACATATTAAGGTATTCAAAGAAGGATGCTGCAACTCGCCTATTTAAAATTTTAAATTATGCTACTGATGTAAATTTTTTAGTTGGTCAAGCTGTAAACAGTGCGCATCAAAATCCTGATTTTCCTGCGGATCTTAGAATAAAGATTAAAATTGTTGAAGAACTTATAAATCTATTGCGCAAGTTGGGTAAAAATGTTGAAGTAAATTATTTTTAGAAAGGGTAGATTGTCTTGTTTAAGTTTAATACTGATATTCAAATGTTAAAATATGAGGTGCTTTACAATGTTGCAAAATTGACATTGGAAGACAGATTAGAAGATCATTATGATGAAATACCATATGAAATAATACCAGGGACTAAGCCTAGATTTAGATGTTGTGTATACAAAGAGAGAGCAATAATAGAGCAGAGGACAAAAGTTGCAATGGGAAAAAATTTAAAACGAACTATGAAGTATGCAATAGAAGGCGAAGAACCTGTAATTCAGGTTTTGGACATTGCATGTGAAGAATGTCCTATCAAGAGGTATCGCGTTACAGAGGCATGCCGCGGATGTATCACGCATAGATGCACTGAAGTATGTCCCAAAGGAGCTATATCTATAATAGACAGAAAGAGCCATATAGACTATGATAAATGCATAGAATGTGGCAGATGCAAAGAGGCGTGTCCATACAATGCTATATCTGATAATTTAAGACCATGCATACGCTCATGTGCAGCAAAAGCCATAACAATGGATGAAGAATTAAAAGCATCGATAAATTACGAAAAATGTACTTCTTGTGGCGCTTGTACTTTGGCGTGCCCATTTGGTGCAATAACAGATAAATCATATATTGTCGACATTATAAGAGCGATAAAGAGCGGTAAAAAAGTTTATGCTTTAATAGCACCTGCAATAGCATCCCAATTTAAGGATGTAACAGTCGGACAAATAAAATCTGCTTTAAGAAAATTTGGCTTTGCGGATGTAATAGAAGTCGCACTTGGAGCAGACTTCGTTGCAGTAGAAGAAGCCAAGGAGTTTGAAGAAAGGATAAAAGACTTAAAAGTAATGACAAGTTCATGTTGTCCAGCATTTGTAGTGCATATAAAAAAGAGCTATCCGGAACTGGCTCATAATATATCTACAACAGTGTCTCCAATGACAGCAATATCAAAATACATTAAAAAGCATGATCCTATGGCAATGACAGTATTTATAGGACCGTGTACTGCAAAGAAATCTGAAGTGATGAGAGAAGATATAAAGGGTATAACAGATTTTGCTATGACATTTGAGGAGATGGCTGCTATTCTGGATGCAGCAAAGATAGACATAAAAGAACAACAAGATGTTGAAGTGGATGATGCTACACTATTTGGGAGAAAATTTGCAAGATCTGGCGGTGTTTTAGAGGCGGTAATTGAAGCGATAAAAGAAATAGATGCAGATGTTGAAATTAATCCGATAGTTTGTAATGGGCTTGAAGAGTGCAATAAGACATTGAAGATAATGAAGGCAGGTAAATTGCCAAATAATTTTGTAGAAGGAATGGCCTGTGTTGGCGGTTGCATCGGTGGTGCTGGTGTTATCAATAACAACGTAAATCAAGCAAAATTAGCTGTAAATAAATTTGGTGATGCATCTTTGCATAAGAACATAAAAGAGAGAGTCAACCAGTTTGATACAGATGAAGTTGATTTTCACATTGGTCATAGTTCGGATGAGTCGAATAAGTCTTCATGCAAAGAAGCATAATATTAATTTTAAAGAGGGGGTCCACTTTTAGGACCCTATTATTATTTACTTGAAATATCTGATGATATTAACATATAATATATTTATTAGTACAAAGACATGTGAGGATTGGTAAAAATGGAGGTATATCTTGATAACAGTGCAACAACAAAAGTCCGCAAAGAAGTAATTGACAAGATGGTTGATGTTATGGAAAATGAGTATGGCAATCCTTCATCAGTCCATCTTAAAGGATACAAAGCCGAGAAGATATTATTAGAATCGAGAAGAAATGTTGCAAAATTATTAGGGTGTGAAACAGATGAGATAATTTTTACTTCTGGTGGCACAGAATCTAATAATTTTGCTATACGCGGAATAGCATACGGAATGAAGAGATTGGGAAACCATATAATTACTTCAAAGATTGAACATCCATCTGTTTTAAATGTGATGAAACAGCTTGAGGAAGATGGGTATGATATTACATATCTTGATGTAGACAATTGCGGAAAAGTAGATTTAAATGAGCTAAGAGATGCTATAAATGACAAAACGATCCTGATATCTATTATGGCGGTGAACAATGAAATAGGGACCATTGAACCTATTGAAGACATTGCGAAATTAAAAGAAAAGGCCAAGAATGCATATTTTCATGTAGATGGGATACAGGCAGTGGGCAAGATTGAGTTGGACGTGAAGAGTCAAAAGATAGATCTTTTATCTTTAAGTGGCCATAAAATGCATGGCCCAAAAGGTATAGGTGCTATCTATATAAAAAGAGGTGTTAAAATAAAGCCTATATTATATGGCGGTGGTCAGGAAGGAAATTTAAGGTCAGGTACTGAAAATCTGCCTGGTATTGTAGGCCTTGGAGAAGCTTGTCGGCTGATAAAGGAAAATATTCATGAATACGAGTCGAAGCTTATACATTTGAAAAAGAGGCTGTACGACGGAATCAAAAGTGAAATATCTGATATTCACTTAAATGGTCCTGATATAGATAAAGGTGCACCACAGATATTAAATGTTTCATTTTTGGGTGTAAGAGGAGAAGTACTGCTTCACGCACTAGAAGAAAAGGGTATATATGTATCTACAGGTTCTGCTTGCTCGTCTCACAAAAATACAGAAAGCCATGTATTAAAGGCTATAGGATTAAGTCATGAATATATTGAAGGAGCGATTAGATTTTCATTTAGCATTTTTAATACAGATGAAGAGATAGATTACACAATAGATGCTTTGAAAGATAAAGTGAATTTCTTAAGAAAATACAAAAGGAGGTAAAAATGGATATAATTCTTATAAAGTATGGAGAATTAGCACTAAAAGGCGATAATAGAGCATTTTTTGAGAATAAACTTGTTAAAAATATCAAAGAAGCATTAAAAGGTTATGATGGAATAAAAGTAGAGAAGACCCATGGTAGAATATACGTAGAATGTGACGGAAATGTAAATGAGGTTATAGATAAGCTTAAAAAAGTTTTTGGCATAGTTGGTATAACTGTAGCGAAAAAGGTTGATTTGGATCTTGATGCAATATACAATGCAGCGATTGAGCTTATGAGAAGCTATTCAGGTAAGAGTTTTAAAGTAGAGACTAGGAGACCCAATAAATCATTTCCTTATGAGAGTATGGAAATAAGCAGGATGGTTGGAGGTAAAATCTTACAGAACGTAGAAGATGTTCATGTTGATGTGCATAATCCCGACATCGTCTTAAATATAGAAATACGGGAGAAGGCTTATTTGTATTCTGGTATAACAGATGGAATAGGTGGTATGCCACTTGGGACAAATGGTAGGGCAGTTGTTCTTTTGTCAGGTGGAATAGACAGCCCTGTTGCTGCTTGGATGATGATGAAAAGAGGAGTAGAAATAGAAGCTGTGTATTTTCATAGCCCGCCTTATACACAAGAGAGAGCAAAAGACAAGGTTATAGATTTGTGTAAGAAACTTTCAGAATATGGGCAAGATATATACTTGCATGTAGTTAATTTTACGGATTTTCAGCTTGCCATATATGATAAATGCCCTCCAAAGATGACGACTATAATAATGAGAAGGATGATGATGAGGGTTGCTGAAAATATTGCCAATAAGTACGGAGCAAAAGCGCTTATAACAGGTGAAAGCCTAGGACAGGTAGCAAGCCAAACCATAGAAAGCTTGTACTGTACAAATGAGGTAACACATATGCCTGTGTTTAGACCATTAATTGGAATGGATAAAAGTGAGATAGTGGAAATATCCAAAAAAATTGGGACTTACGACATATCAATAAGACCTTATGAAGACTGCTGTACAATTTTTGTTCCGAAGCATCCTATAATAAAGCCAGATTTAGAGGAAGTCATTGATGGTGAAAAAAATATTGACTATGAAAAATTTATAGATAGTTTAGTAATAGACCAAATTAAGATAAAACAAGATAGTTAAAATAAACCCCATAGATTACCATCTATGGGGTTTTATCATACGTTGAATCTAAATACTACTATGTCGCCGTCTTCTACGACGTAATCTTTTCCCTCAAGTCGCATTAACCCTTTTTCTTTTGCAGCAACCTCTCCGCCAGATTCTATATAATCTTTGTAAGATATTACTTCAGCTCGTATAAAACCTTTTTCAAAATCTGTGTGTATTTTTCCGGCAGCTTGAGGTGCTTTTGTTCCTTTTTTTATAGTCCATGCTCTTACTTCTTTTGGGCCAGCTGTAAAAAATGTAATAAGTCCTAAAAGTGAGTATCCATGGCGTATTATATTATTAAGTCCCGGCTCTTTTAATCCGTATTCAGACAGTAATTCGTATTTTTCCTCATCGGGGAGTGATGAAAGTTCTTCTTCAATTTTTGCTGATATGACAATTACTTCTGATTTTTCTTTTTCAGCATACTCTTTAAGTTTTTTAACATACTCATTTTCTTTGCCAGATATAAGGTCGTCCTCAGAAATATTTGCAGCGTACATAACTGGCTTTGACGTTAATAGCATAAGCTGATTTACAAATGGAAGCTCATCTTCATCGAAATTCATCGTGCGTACAGGTTTTCCATCATCTAAAGTGTTTTTGATTTTTTCTAGTATATTTAATTCAAATGCTGCAGATTTATCATTTTTTGCGTATTTAGAAGTCTTTGCAATTCGCTTTTCTATAACTTCTAGATCAGCAAGCACCAATTCTAATGTTATGATTTCAATGTCTCTAATTGGGTCAATATTGCCTTCAACATGAGTAATATTGCTATCTTCGAAACACCTTACGACATTTAAAATTGCATCAACTTCCCTAATATGCGATAAAAATTTATTTCCTAAACCTTCGCCTTTGCTGGCGCCTTTGACAAGTCCAGCTATGTCTACAAATTTAATTGTAGCTGGTATTATCTTTTGAGGATTGACTATTTTTGCAAGTTCATAAAGCCTATTGTCTGGCACAGAAACAATACCAACATTAGGTTCTATTGTGCAGAAAGGATAATTTGCGCATTCAGCACCTGCTTGTGTTATTGCATTAAATATTGTACTTTTACCAACATTAGGTAAACCAACTATGCCTATTTCCATTTATATTCCTCCGAATTGTTTTTAATTTTATGAAAAAATTTTTCTATTTTGCATCAAATAGAATTATATATGAAAAGCGTTAAAAGTTCAAATCTAATTGTGACTGACAATTATTAACATATTACATTATAATAAATTGTTTTTATGTGAGCAAAATATTGATTGGAGGTGTTTAAATTGAAAAAGACAAGAAACATTTTGTTAATACTTTTGACTTTGATAATGGCTTTGTCTATATCTTTGACAGGATGTAAGACTACTAAGAAGCCGTCTCCTACTAGATATACTCCGACAACACCTAGAACGACACCGGCTCCTTCACCAGGAATGACGACACCGGCACCGTCAAGGACACCGACAACACCTACACCTACTACACCAACTCCTGTAAAAAGACCGGTACCGCAAAGTACAAGAGCAGCAAAGATAGCAAGTAATGTGGCAAAATTACCTGAGGTGAATAAAGCTACAGTCGTAATTTCTGGAAATACTGCTATAGTAGGTATTGATATGAAAGCAAATGTACAAGGCACTCACGAAACTCAAGTTAAGAAAAAGGTTGAAAAAACTGTTAGGGATACAGATAAGGGTATAAAAAATGTATCGGTGACATCAGATCCTGATTTATATACGAGAATAAACAATATAGCAAAAGGAATTGCGGCTGGAAGACCATTATCAGAATTTACTAAGCAGATTACTGAAATACTAAAGAGAATTACACCAAGTGCATAAAATAAACCTGGGGAAACCCGGGTTTATGTTTTGTTGACATGACAAAACATTTGAAATATAATTAAGGTCAATTGGATTATTATATAAGGAGTGATAAAATATGTCCATTTTGAAAACGAATATTGGAAAAGGCATTAATCTGTATGTTAGTCAGATGGATAAATTTAAGACGCTTACGATTAATATTTACATAAATAACAGATTAAGCAATGAAACAGCAAAATTTGCATTGTTGCCGTCAGTACTAAAGCGAGGAAATCTTAACTATAAAACCTATAAAGAAATAACGAGACATCTCGAAGAGCTTTATGGAGCTACATTTTCTTTTTCTGTTTATAAAAAAGGCGAAAGGCAAATTGCACAATTTAGATTAGAAATTACAGACAGCAGCTATATAAAAGACGACATAACGGAAGATGGCGTAAAGTTTATTTCAGATATACTTTTAAATCCATTAGTAGTAAACAATGGCTTTGATTCAAAGTATGTTCAGCAGGAAAAAGAAAAACAGAAGAATTTGATTAATTCCCGAATAAATGAAAAGACAAAATATGCTGTTGACAGATGCATTGAAGAGATGTGTAAAGATGAAGATTTTTCAATATATGAACTTGGCAGTATAGATGATGTTGATAAGATAGATGAAGCCAATCTTTACGAATACTATAAGAAGGTTATAAAAACATTGCCGATGGATATATATGTTGTTGGCAATGTGAGTGTAGATAAAATAAAAAGTTTATTTGATAAGTATTTTAAAATAGACAGAACTGATGTTGTTTATATACCTGATACACCAATATATAAAAAGGTGGATCAAGTTAAATACGTTCAAGATCAACTAGATGTCACTCAAGGGAAACTTACTTTGGGATTTAGGACAAATGTAAAACCGGGCGACGATGAGTATTTTCCGCTTTTAGTGTTGAGCGGTGTGCTGGGTGGAGGTCCTTTTTCAAAATTATTCATAAATGTGAGGGAAAAAGCAAGTCTTGCATATTACGCACAAACAAGGCTTGAAAGATTTAAAGGATTAATGCTTATAATGTCGGGTATAGAGATTGAAAATTATCAAAAAGCATTGGATATAATACTTAAACAAGTTGAGGAAATAAAGAACGGAAACATTTCTGACTATGAATTTGATTCAACGATCAAAGCTTTAAATACGTCTATGAATTCAGTGAAAGACAGTGCAACGCAAATCTCGGACTTTTATTTCTCACAAAATCTTTCACATACCGATTACAGCATAGACGATTTTATAAATAAAATAAATGAAGTAACAAAAAAAGACATTGTTGCTGTTTCGAAAAATATACAATTAGATACTGTTTATTTTATGACTAAAAAATGAGGAGGGATAAAATATGAGAGAGATTTTTAATGAGATGATAAAAGAAAAGATGTACCATTATGAGCATGAAAGCGGATTAAATGTCTATGTCATGCCAAAGAAAGGCTTTATCAAACAATATGCTATGTTTGCAACACATTATGGATCTAATGACAGCGAGTTTATTGTTCCCGGCGAGACGGAAATAACACATGTACCTGATGGAATAGCGCACTTTTTGGAGCACAAGATGTTTGAAGAAGAAGATGGCAGCATCTTTGAAGAGTTCTCTAAAAATGGTGCTTCTGCTAATGCTTATACGAATTTTACAACTACAGCATATTTATTTTCCAGCACAGATAATTTTTACGACAATTTAAAACTTCTTCTTGATTTCGTGCAAAGGCCTTATTTTACAGACGAAAATGTAGAAAAGGAAAAGGGCATTATAGCACAGGAGATACGAATGTATGATGATGATCCATCTTGGAGGCTTTTTTTTAATATGTTAGATGGATTGTACCATCTGCACCCTGTTAAAGTAGATATAGCGGGTACGATTGAATCTATATCCAAAATTGATAAAGATATATTGTATAAATGCTACAGAACATTTTATCATCCATCTAACATGGTGCTGTTTATAGCTGGAGATGTAGATATCAACAAGGTTGTAGATATCGTAAATAATTCCGTAAAAGCTGATAAAAGACAAGGAGAAATAAAAAGGATATATCCGAATGAACCTGCAAGTATTAACAAAAACTATGTAGAACAGAAAATGGCAGTTTCAATGCCACTTTTTAATATAGGTTTTAAAGATTATGATGTTGGATATGGTGGGAAAAAGCTGCTTAAAAAAGACATTGTGACACAGATTTGCTTAGAGATTTTAGCAGGAAGAAGTTCTGATCTATATGAAGAGCTTTATAATGATGGGCTTATTGATTCAACATTTGATACAGAATACGTTGGCGAAATAGATCACGGATATTCTATTATAGGTGGTCAATCAATTGACCCTGAAGCTGTAAAACAAGCCGTTTTAGATAAGATATCAAAAGTTAATTCTATAGATGACAGTGACTTAAATAGAATAAAAAGAAAAATAACTGGACGTTTTTTAAAATCATTTAATTCTGTAGAAGGTATATCTCACAATTTTATAACTTATTACATGAGAGGCATAAATATACTTGATTATACTACAACAATTGAAGAAATAACTCATGAGGATGTGTTAAATAGATTTAAGACATTTTTTAATGAAAAAAATTGTGTTCTATCAGTAATAAAACCATAGAAATTTAAATTTGTTTATAACGAGTTTAACTCGTTATTTTTTTTGTGAAAAAAATTTTTTATTTGTTGAAGGATTTTTGAATTTTGCATAGAATAAACATAATAAGTGGTTTAAAGTGGTGCAAAGTGGTTAGAAGTGTAATGGAAATGGGTGTTCGGTATGCTTATGGGACAGTATGAACATACGATAGACCAGAAGGGAAGAGTTATCATACCAGCCAAGTTCAGAGATGAACTTGGTGATAAGTTTGTGCTGACAAGAGGGCTTGACAATTGCCTTTTTGTATACTCATTGGCAGAGTGGTCAAATATCGAAACTAAATTAAAAACACTACCACTTAATAGAAAGGATGCTAGGGCTTTTACAAGATTTTTTCTAGCAGGCGCCACTGAATGTGAAATAGACAAACAGGGAAGAGTATTAATACCAAACATTTTACGAGAACACGCCAAAATCGACAAAGAAGTTATAATAATAGGTGTTTCATCTAGAGTAGAAATCTGGAGCAAGGAAGTTTGGTTAGAGTATTCAAATAATGTTGACGTATCATTTGAGGATGTTGCGGAACATCTGGACGACTTAAACATTTAGGGTGATTTTATGGAATTTAAACATGAAAGCGTACTATTAAATGAAACAATTGAATATTTGAAAGTAAAACCTGATGGAGTTTATGTTGATGGGACTTTGGGTGGTGGAGGTCATTCTTACGAAATATTAAGACGCCTTCCAAGAGGAAGGTTAATTGCTATAGATAGAGATATGGATGCATTATATGCTGCTTCTGTGAGGCTTAAGGACTTCAACAATGTTACCTATGTTCATGACAATTATAAAAATATAAAAAATATTTTAAAAAATATTGACATAGAACGCATTGATGGTGCTATTTTAGACCTTGGTGTATCATCGTATCAATTAGATGAGGTAAAAAGGGGCTTTTCTTATATGCATGATGCCCCACTTGACATGAGAATGGATAAAGGAAGTGCTCTTACTGCTGAGCATGTTGTCAACAACTATTCTGAAGATGATATTGCAAGAATATTGTTTGACTACGGTGAGGAAAAATGGGCTAAAAGAATTGCAAAGTTTATTGTTGAAGAAAGAAAGAAAAGGTCTATTAAGACAACATTTCAACTGGTAGATATAATAAAAAAGGCTGTTCCAGCATCGAAAAGGAGGACAGGACCTCATCCTGCAAAAAGAACTTTTCAGGCTATAAGAATAGAAGTAAATGATGAGTTAAAGGGGCTTGATAGTGCAATAGATGATTTCATAGATGTTATGAATCCCAATGGTAGAATTGCTATTATAACATTTCATTCATTGGAAGATAGAATTGTAAAAAATATGTACAAAAAGTTAGAAAATCCTTGTACGTGTCCAAAAAACTTGCCATGTACCTGTGGTAAGAAACCAGTTATAAAGATTATTACAAAAAAACCTGTAACGCCAAATAAAGAAGAACTTAAGACTAATCCCAGATCTCGAAGTGCAAAGTTAAGAGTTGCCGAAAAACTGCTGTTCTAAAGTATAAGGGGGAAGAATAAATTGGTATTAGAAAAGCGCAATTATGATTATGACCTAAAGCCGTATTATGAAGAGAATAAATCAAAGAAACCAAGAAAAAATAAGAAATTAAAAAACCTCATGTTAATAGTTTTTGTAGGTTTTTTAAGCTTTACTGTATTGTTTAGATATGCTTTAATTTATCAAAAATCTGTCGCTCTTAGCAATATGGAGGCGAAGGTCAGCGAAATAGAAAAATTAAACCAGCAGTTAGAAGTCAAAATTGCATCAATGACAGATTTACAGAGGATAGAAGATATTGCAAAAAATCAGCTGGGAATGGTAGAACCTGAAAAGGGGCAAATAGTCTACATGAGTATCGGTAAAACAAATGAAGTGGCTCAGAAAAAAACAGATGATAATAATAAAAATAAAACTTTCTTTGGGAGGATTTTAGGACTGCTGGTGAGATAGGAGGGATTCACATATCACCAAGCATTTCGACCAAAAAGAGAATTTTATTTTTGCTGTTTTTTTCTATCTTTATTATCATTGTTCTTATTATCAGGCTATTTTGGATACAAATAGTTAAGAGTGAAGAATTTCAAAAATTAGCTGTGCCACAGTGGACGTTGGACGTTGCTGTCTCGCCTAAACGAGGTTTAATATTAGACAGAAATGGTAAAGCACTTGCTGAGAGCGCTAGCTCAAATAAAGTTAGTATTATACCAAAAGAATTAAAAGATAGTCAAAAAGATGAAGTTGTTAAAGAACTGGCAGCTATTCTAAACATTAAAAAAGAAGATATATTAAAGAAGATAAATAATAAAAATGTACAAGAGGTATTGATTGCAAGAAGAATTAACGATGATACGGCAAATGAAATCAGAAAATTGAATTTATCGTGTGTGATAATATCTGGTGATACAAAGAGATATTATCCAGAAAAAAATTTAGCTTCCCATATACTTGGGTTTACAGGTGTAGATAATCAAGGGCTTGATGGAATCGAGTCCGTATATGATAGTTATTTAAGAGGGATACCCGGCAGGATTTCGTCCCCAGTGGATGCACTAGGGCGGAAAATGGGGAATGGAGAAGAAGAATATATACCACCGATAGATGGCTACAATGTAGTTTTAACGATTGATTCAAATATACAACATTTTGCAGAAAAAGCACTTGATGAAGCGTACGCACATACAAAACCGACAAAAGGTGCTGTGGCAGTTGTCATGAATCCAAAGACTGGTGAGATATTAGCTATGGTGTCAAGACCTGATTACGATCCGAATAATCCTTTTGCGGGACCTCAAGATGAATGGTTTAAAAATTGGAGGAATAAAGCAATATCTGATGCATACGAACCTGGATCTGTTTTTAAGACAGTTACAGCGTCAGCAGCATTGGAAGAAGGAGTTGTTGGATTAAACGAGCAATTTTACGATCCCGGATATATCATGGTAGCGGGACAAAGGATTAATTGCTGGGCGACTCATTACAGTGAAACATTTGTACAGGGTGTTCAAAACTCCTGTAACGTAGTCTTTGCTACAATAGCTCAAAGGCTTGGAGTTGATAAATTATACAAATACATTCATGCATTTGGATTTGGCGAAAGTACAGGTTTAACATTGCCTGGTGAAGCACCAGGGCTTGTTATGAAAGAAAAAGATGTGGGTCCTGTGGAGCTTGCTACAAACTCATTTGGACAGGGAATTGCAGTTACGCCTCTTCAGATGATAAGAGCTGTTTCTGCAATAGTAAATGGTGGAAAGCTAATGGAGCCACATATTGTTAAAGCAATAGTGGATTCTGATGGCAAAACTATAAAAGAATTTAAGCCTACAGTAATAAGGCAAGTAATATCTGAAAAGACTTCAGCCACAATGAGGGAAATACTTAAAAGCGTAGTATCTGAAGGGACAGGGAAAGCAGGGTATATAGAAGGGTATGATGTAGGAGGAAAAACAGGTACAACAGAAAAATACACACCAGGTAAATATGTAGCATCATACATAGGATTTGCTCCCGCCGAAGATCCCAAGGTTATAGCATTAGTCGTAATTGACGAGCCTAATGCCGAAACTCACTTTGGAAGTGCATTGGCAGGACCTGTAGTAAAAAGTATATTGTACGATACTTTGACGTATTTAAATGTAAAACCAAAGGGGATTGAAGTAAAACCTCTTGTTAAAGTGCCAGATGTAAGAAATTTAAGCTTGTATGAGGCGCAAAATGCATTATTAAAAGAAAAACTGCAGTTTTCCATTGACGGAACAGGCAACACTGTGATCGATCAGATGCCAAAGCCTGGTGCGATGGTAGAAGAAGATTCCACAGTTGTCCTGCTTCTAAATGAATACAATAATACTGGAAAAGTAGAAGTGCCTGATTTAAAGGGGAAGACTATCACAGAAGCCAGCACAATTTTAAGCTCCCTAGGTCTTAAGATAAAAATTAATGGTACCGGCATTGTTGTAAATCAAAAGCCAGAAAAGGGCGAGAAAGTTGATAAGGGAACAACAGTTGAAGTCGACTTTAGGCCACTGGAAAATTAATTCAAGCACAATATGCAGTTTTTAATATATGCAAACTGCATAATTGTGCTATACTATTAATGTATATAATGAAATAGGAGGCCTATTATGAGACTTGCAGATGTATTAAAAGATATTGAATATACAATTGTAAAAGGTAACGTCGATGTGGATATAAGGGGTATATGTTACGATTCAAGAAATTCAAAAGATGGTTCAATGTTTGTAGCAATCAAAGGATTTAAATCTGATGGCGCAGATTACATAGGTGATGCTATTGAAAGAGGGGCAGTAGCTGTCCTGGTAGATGGCGAAATCAGCATTGATAAAGATATTACGCTGATAAAAGTTCAAAATACTAGGAAGTCATTAGCGAAGATTGCCTCCAATTATTATGGTGATCCATCAAAGCAGCTTTTTTTGATAGGTGTAACAGGTACAAATGGTAAGACTTCTGTTACATACATGATAAAATCTATACTAGAAAGCCAAAACAACAAGGTAGGCTTAATAGGTACAATACAAAATATGATAGGCGATAAAGTTTATCCAACAGAGCGAACAACCCCCGAATCTTTAGATTTGCAAAGGTATCTTAGACTGATGGTAGATGAAGGTGTTAAGTATGTAGTGATGGAAGTTTCATCACATTCATTGGCATTAAACAGGGTGGATGAGTGCGATTTTGACATTGCTGTTTTTACAAACTTGACACAAGACCATTTAGACTTTCATAAGACAATGGACGACTATGCCAATGCAAAAGCAAAACTTTTTAGAATGGCAAAAACAGCGTGTGTAATCAATATTGATGATGATTATTCTTCATTAATAATAGAAAACTCTAATGCTAAAGTTGTAACATATGGTATAAAAGATTATGCTTACATAATGGCAAAAGACATAAAAAATGACATTAAAGGTGCTAAATATACTGTTCAAATAGAAGATATAAAAAGCGATATAGCTTTAAAAATTCCCGGTTTATTTAGCGTGTACAATTCGCTGGCGGCCATTTCTGTGGCATTTATTCTTGGCATACCGCTTCAGTCTGTAAAAATCGCGTTGAAAGATGTTAAAATAAAAGGTAGATTTGAGATTCTTGACATAGATGCGCCATACAATGTAGTGATTGATTATGCTCATACACCTGATGGTTTGGAAAATTTAATGAAAGCATTTGGTGAGTACGATACAGGAAGAAAGATATTGCTCTTTGGTTGCGGTGGCGATAGAGATAAAGGTAAAAGACCAAAAATGGGGGAAGTCGCAGGGAAATATGCAGATTTTGTAATTATAACATCAGATAATCCAAGATCAGAGGATCCTATGCAGATAATAAGTGAAATTGAAATGGGGATAAAAAATACAAAATGCCCTTACAAGATTATTGAAAATAGAAAAGAAGCAATAAAATATGCTCTGTCTATAGCAAAAGATAATGACATTGTTATTCTGGCAGGTAAAGGGCATGAAACGTATCAAGTTTTAAAAGATAGAGTTATAGATTTTGATGAAAGAGAGATAGTAAAAGAGATATTAAATGGAGATGAAAAAAATTGATTTTAAGCGTAAAAGAAATAATTGATGCTACAAGTGGAAAATTACTATCAGGAGACATAAATTCGACTATAAGTGGTATAAGTACAGATTCTAGGACAATAAAAGAAGGTGAGCTTTTTATACCGCTTAAAGGTGAAAATTTTAATGGTGAAATGTTTGTTGAAGATGCCCTTAAAATAGGTTCTGCTTCACTTACAGAATCAGTAAATAATGTTGGTAGGTACAATAAGCCAGTAATATTTGTTGATAATACAAAAGAGGCTTTACACAAGATAGCAAAATATTATCGTGAAAAATTTCAAATACCTTTTATAGCTGTTACAGGAAGCAACGGAAAAACTACTACAAAAGACATGATATACGATGTTTTGTCTATGAAATACAATGTTTTAAAGACTCAGGGAAACTTTAATAATGAGATAGGATTGCCTCTTACCATATTCAGGTTGAATAAAAAGCACGACATGGCTATTGTTGAAATGGGAATGAGCGGTTTTGGAGAAATTAGGAGACTTAAAAACATAGCTGACCCTAATGTCGCGGTGTACACAAATATCGGTGTTGCCCATATTGAAAAATTGGGTTCTCGTGAAAATATATTAAAAGCAAAATCTGAGTTGGTGGAAAATTTTAAAGAGGGCTATACAGTTATACTTAATGCAGATGACGATATGCTTGTAAAATTAACTAATAAAAAAGGTCCTCAATACATTACATATGGTATAGATAATGGAGATGTAAAAGCTTTTGACATAGAATACAAAGAAGAATCTGTGAAGTATAAAGTCATAATTGACGGATATATGATGGATGTAGAATTGAATGTGCCCGGAAAGCACAATGTATACAATTCTTTAGCAGCAATTTGTATAGGAATTAAATTTGGTGTCAATAAAGAAGATATGAGAAAAGCACTAGCTGAGTTTCAACCAAGTGCCATGAGGCTTAATATACTAGATGTATCAGGAATAAAAGTAATAAATGATGCATACAACGCGAATCCGGGATCTATGAAGGCTGCTTTATCAGTTTTGAAAGAGTACAAAGATAGAAGGAAAGTGGCTGTTCTGGGCAATATGTTAGAGCTTGGAGAGTACTCTGATTTAGCACATGAAGAAGTGGGGAAATATGTAAAAGATGAAAACATAGATGTACTTATAACGGTTGGAGAATTTGCATCTAAAATAGCTGAGGGAGCAATAAAAAGCGGAATGGATGTAGAAAATGTAATGATATGCAAAAATAATGTTGAAGCTTACGAGAAGATAAAAAAAATTATGAGAAATAATGATGTTTTTTTAATAAAGGGATCTAGAGGAATGAAAATGGAGGAAATCGTGAAGTTCTTACAGGAGAGTGCTAATAAATGATTCAAAAGATGATATTTGCAACAGTAACATCTTTTTTAATTTGTGTTTTGATAGGACCTATAGTAATACCTTGGCTTTCAAAGCTTAAATTTGGACAGAGTGTAAGAAGTGATGGACCTAAGACACATCTTAAAAAAGCCGGGACACCTACAATGGGCGGAATAATTATAATCATTTCCCTATTGATCGCGGATTTGATATTTTCAAAATGGGATAAGTATATGGCGCTGACAATTCTAATTACTCTCGGATATGGTGTAATAGGGTTTTTGGATGACTATATTAAAGTTCGTTATAAAAGATCATTGGGCCTTACTGCCCGGCAGAAACTTTTAGGTCAATTTGCTCTGGCGATAATACTTGCCTACTTTTCAAAAAATTTAGTAGGTACAGAGGTAATAGTTCCATTTCTAAAGAAAGAAATTAATTTGGGATATTATTACATTCCGTTTATCATGTTTGTAGCTGTAGGGACTGTCAACAGTGTAAATTTGACTGATGGATTGGATGGCCTTGCTACAGGTGTTTCTTTTATGGTTACTGCTTTTTTTGCATTAATAGGATTTTTTATGAATAATACATCATTGACTGTGTTTGGAGCTGCCATAACAGGTGCACTTTTAGGCTTTTTGAAATTTAATAGATATCCTGCAGAAGTATTCATGGGGGATACAGGTTCACTTGCCATAGGCGGAGCTGTAGCTGTACTTGCAACAATGACAAAATTGCCTGTGATACTGCCGCTGGTTGGTATCATATACGTTATTGAGGCATTATCTGTGATAATTCAAGTTGTTTACTTTAGGCTTACGGGTAAAAGAGTATTCAAGATGAGTCCGATTCATCATCATTTTGAACTTTCAGGATGGCCAGAGACAAAGGTTGTA
The DNA here is from genome assembly GCF_000145615.1 of Thermoanaerobacterium thermosaccharolyticum DSM 571. Taxonomy (NCBI): domain Bacteria; kingdom Bacillati; phylum Bacillota; class Clostridia; order Thermoanaerobacterales; family Thermoanaerobacteraceae; genus Thermoanaerobacterium; species Thermoanaerobacterium thermosaccharolyticum. Next base: position 1,761,831 of record NC_014410.1, on the reverse strand, counting down.
TTTGTATTTTGGATTGTGACTTTAATAGCTGTTTTTCTAGCATTTTATGGCATCAGTTGATTTTTACAATTAAACAAATTTTAGAGAAAATATAAATAATTTAGGAGGAAAAAATGGATCTAAAAGGTAAAAAGGTAATTGTGGCAGGATTTGGACTAAGTGGAAAATCATTGTGTAAAGTTTTAACTATGTTTGGGGCAATAATATTTGTATATGATTCGAAATCAAAAGAAGAGCTTAAAGATGATATAAGCGAATTTAAAGATAGTGATATAACATTTTGTTTTAAAGATGTTACTGATGAGTTTTTAGAAGGAGCTCAGATGGTCATTGTAAGTCCGGGTATTCCAATTGATTCGGAGATTGTCACGAAAGCAAAAGTTAAAGGCATTGAAGTAATAGGTGAAGTTGAGTTTGCATATAGATTATCGAAAGCTCCTATATATGCTATTACAGGAACAAATGGTAAAACAACTACCACATCACTGCTAGGGGAAATTTTTAAGAATTCTGGTGTAAGGACATATGTTGCCGGCAATATAGGTTATCCACTTGTTGAGGCTGCAGTAAAAGCAGGTAATGATGATGTGATTGTTGCCGAGATAAGTAGTTTCCAATTGGAGACTATAAAAGAGTTTAGGCCTGTAATCAGTGCTATTATAAATATTACGCCAGATCATCTGAATAGACATAAAACACTTGAAAATTATATAAACATAAAAGGACGTATTTTTGAAAATCAAAGTTTTAATGAATATACTGTTTTAAATTATGATGATAAAAATATATCTTCATTATTTGACAGGGCAAAGTGCAAGGTATTTCCATTCAGCATGGAAAAAATCTTATACCGAGGGACGTACGTTGAGAATGGAAAGATTGTTATATCTTCAAATGGAGAAAAGAATACCATCATAGATATTAATGATATATATATTCCTGGGAATCACAATGTGGAGAATGCAATGGTTGCATCAACGATGGCATTTTTAGCAGGCATTGATGTGAATATCATAAACACAACATTAAAAACATTCAAAGGTGTTGAGCACAGAATAGAATTTGTAAGAAGCATAAATGGTGTCAAATACTACAATGATTCCAAAGGTACTAATCCAGATGCAGCAATAAAGGCTATAGAAGCCATGAAAGGACCTATCATTCTTATAGCTGGTGGATATGACAAGGGTGTAAGCTTTGATGAGTTTACTAGTTCTTTTAATGGACGTGTGCGCAAATTAATATTGCTTGGTGAAACGAGAGATTTAATATACAAGTCTGCTGTCAAAAATGGTTTTTCTAGAGAAGATATAACTGTAGTCAATAGTTTAGATGACGCCGTTTATGCTGCTTATAAGATGTCTATGCCTGGTGATAATGTGCTCTTGTCGCCTGCATGTGCCAGCTGGGATATGTTCAAAAACTTTGAGGAGAGAGGTAAACTCTTTAAGGATACGGTAAATTCTTTGAGGGGGTAGTACTATAGTGAATAGGAAGTATCCCGTTGATTACAACATATTGATATCTGTTTTAGTCCTTGTTTCTATAGGAGTTGTAATGGTGTTTAGCGCAAGCTCTGCCAACGCTTATTATCAGTACCATGATTCTTTCTATTTTTTAAAAAGACAGCTTCTATGGGCCATAATAGGTTTTTTTGCCATGACTTTTATGATGAATTTTGATTATCATAATTTGAAGAAATTATCCAGCATTTTATTAATATTGTCGATAATTTTGTTGATAGTTGTGTTACTCCCTGGTATAGGAAGCACAAGGTACAACTCAACAAGATGGATTGAAATAGGTGGATTTACACTTCAACCATCAGAAATCGCTAAATATGCGATAATATTATTTTTCGCAAAATATTTTGATAAAAATCCAAATTATGCAAAAAGTTTTAAAAAGGGAGTGCTACCGGTACTTTTCATCGCTGGAATTTTCTTTTTGCTTATAATGAAAGAACCTAATTTTAGTACAGCAGGAACGATATTTATTATATCGATAATTATTTTATTTGTAGCTGGTGCAAAATTATCTTTTATGGCGACACTGTTTGGCCTTGGAGGCTCTGCTGCATTGATTGTGGTGACTACTGTAAAATACATTAGGCAGAGGGTATTTACATTTTTAAATCCTTGGCAAGATATAAAAGGGCATGGGTATCAGATTGTACAATCATTGTATGCTTTAGGATCAGGAGGACTTTTTGGTGTTGGACTTGGTCGCAGCCGTCAGAAATTTATGTATTTGCCGATGCCGCAAAATGATTTTATTTTCTCAATAATCGGTGAAGAGCTTGGACTTATAGGAACTGCTTCGATATTGCTTTTGTTTTTGTATCTCATAATAAGGGGTTTCAGGGTTGCAGCAAAAGCGCCAGATGTCTTTGGGTGTTTAACTGCTACTGGAATAATAGGGATAATTGGTGTTCAAACTTTAATAAATGTTGCAGTTGTCACTTCATCAATGCCTGCTACAGGTGTGTCCCTGCCGTTTATAAGCTACGGTGGAACATCGACAGTATTTATGATGGCAGCAATGGGCATATTGCTTAATATTTCACGCTATGCAAACATGGATAGGAGCTGATAAAATGAGATATTTGCTAACAGGCGGAGGCACCGGTGGACATATTTATCCAGCAGTAGCAATTGCAAATGAAATTAAAAGAAATGAAAAGGACGCAGAAATATTATTTGTTGGCACAGAGAAAGGACTTGAAAAAGAGCTGGTACCGAAATCAGGATTTGAGCTTAAAACTATAAGAGTGAAAGGCTTTAAACGGAAATTATCACTTGACACTTTAAGGACGATTAAAATTGCTTTTGATGGTTTAATAGATGCAAAGAAAATAATCGATGAATACAAGCCAGATATTGTAATTGGAACAGGAGGATATGTTTGTGGACCTGTAGTAATGATTGCAGCCCTTAAGCATATACCAACATTGATACACGAGCAAAATGCCTTCCCTGGGCTTACAAACAGGATACTTTCAAGGTTTGTGGATATTATTGCAACTGCTTTTGATGATTCAAAAAAATATTTTCGAAATAAAGACAATGTCTACGTAACAGGAAATCCTGTAAGGATGGAGATATTAGGTGCTAATAAGGTGCAAGCTTTTAAGAAACTTGGATTAGAGCCCGGTAAGAAAGTTGTAGTTTCTGTTGGAGGTAGTAGAGGTGCTGCTAAGATAAATGAGTACATGATTGAATTGATAAAACGTGTCGATGATGATTTTCAAATACTCATGATAACAGGAAAAAATCAATACGATACTGTAATAAAAATGATTAAAGATTACGATATAAAAATAGGAAAGAATATTAAGATAATTCCATATTGTTATGATATGGGTGATGTGTATGCAGTTGCGGATATAATGGTGTGCAGAGCTGGCGCTATAACACTTGCTGAGCTATTGGCAACATCAACAGCATCAATTTTGATACCTTCTCCAAATGTTACACATAACCATCAAGAATACAATGCAAGAGTGCTTGAAAAGAATGGTGCTGCAATAGCAATTCTTGAGAGAGAATTAAATGGAGATATTTTATATGATAAAGTATCATCCATCTTAAAAGATCCTGTTGTACTAGAAAGAATGAAATCAAATGCAAAAAAACTTTCAAAAATTGATGCTACAAAGGAAATATACAAGCTAATTAACGACTTGAAATGAGCTATTGTAACCTCCTGTAGCTAGGATGCATATTATGAAGTGTACAGCTTAACAGGAGGTGATAGAATGGGATGAAGTATGTAATTGAAGGAGGAAATAGATTAAAAGGTGAAGTACGGATAAACGGTGCAAAGAATTCTGTATTGCCGATACTTGCTGCAACATTATTGAACAAAGGTGTAAGTATTTTACATTCATGTCCAAAATTGAAAGATGTGTATTCTATGATAGAAATATTGAGGCATTTGGGCTGTACTGTGGAATTTAATGATTCGGATATTATTGTTGATTCCAGCGGCGTTATAGATTATCACATCCCTGATAAGCTTATGAGAGCTATGAGGTCATCAATTTTTTTGATGGGAGCTTTGGTAGCAAGAAATAATATTGCACAGATAAGTTTTCCAGGTGGATGCGATATCGGACATAGGCCGATTGATTTGCATTTAAAAAGCTTAAGAAAGCTAGGTATATCTATATATGAATCATATGGTTATATTAACTGTAAATGCTCTTCAATAGGTGGCGGTGAGATACATTTGGATTTGCCCAGCGTTGGTGCTACAGAAAACATTATGCTGGCGGCGTCTATGGCAGATGGAACGACTGTGATAGGAAATGCAGCAAAAGAACCAGAAATAGAGGATCTTCAAAACTTTTTGAATTCTATGGGTGCTAAGATTTCCGGTGCAGGTACCAATACAATTGTTATACGTGGTGTTAAAGAATTACATGATACAGAATATACGATAATACCTGATAGGATAGTAGCTGGAACGTATCTTATTGCATCTGCTATCACAAAAGGAGAAGTAGTTCTCACAAATGTTGTAAAAAGACATATAGACTCTCTTTTGTCTAAGCTTAATGAGTGTGGATTTAAGATAGTATCTGGTAATGACTTTATAAAGTTAGAACCGTGTGCAAGAGCAAAAGCCGTTGACATGATAATTACTCTTCCATTTCCAGGATTTCCAACTGATTTACAGGCACAAATGGTTTCTCTTTTGTCGACGGCAGACGGAACATCAATAATTACAGAGACGATATTTGACAATAGGTTTAAGTATACAGAGGAACTGGTAAGAATGGGAGCAGATATAAAAGTAGATGGTCGTATTGCAGTAGTAAAAGGTGTCGAAAAGTTGACGGGGACAAATGTTTTAGCAAAGGATTTAAGAGGTGGAGCAGCATTAGTCTTAGCAGGATTAGGTGCAGTTGGAACTACGATTGTAGAAGACATAGAACATATTGATAGAGGATATGAGGATTTTAGTGAGAACTTAAAAAATCTTGGTGCCAGCATAGAGAGAACTATGTAAAACAGCAATGGCTGTTTTACATCACCCTAAAATTTGTACAAGCATAGGATAGAGGCGAATATATATGGTGGAAAGAAGACAATTTAGATTAAAAAGAAGATATGGAATCTTAATATTTGTTTTATTTATAATCGCACTTATATTATATATTGTGGTTTTTAGGTCATCTGTGTTTAATGTAAAAGAAATATACGTTTATGGAGCGAAAACCGTAGAAAAAAATGACATAATTAAAATGTCAGGTATTGAGATAGGCAGCAATATTTTCAAAATTAATAAATCAAAAGTTCTTAATTCTATTGAGAAACATCCTTATATAAAAGATGCATTCGTTAAAATATTGTATCCATCAAAAGTGGAAATTAAAGTTGACGAACGAAAGGTAGCTGCACAGTTAGGCTATAAAAACAAGTATTTGTATATTGATACAGATTGTGTGGCAGTAGAGCTAGGAGATTATAATGATAAATTACCTGTAATAGAAGGTATAAGTATAACAAAATTTGATATAGGTAGTAATGTTAGCAAGATAAGTAATAATAAGGATATAGCAAAACTGCTGCCGTTAATATATAATAAAAATATATACAAGGCTATCATTGTCAATGGCTCAAAGATAACATTAGAGACGAAATCAGGAATAAATATAGTATTAGAAAATGTCGACGATCTCAGTTATTATTTAAAGTTTTCTGAAAGAATACTAGATGACTTACAAAAAAAAGGCTATTACAGCGGAAATGTCCTTATAGTTAGCGATGGAAACCCGATTTATATGCCATAGGAAATGGAGGTAATGCTGTGAAAAGGAACTTTTTTATTTCTATTGCTTTTGTATGTATTGTTCTTGGAATAATGATATCAACACAATTTAGAAATGTGAAAAATAGTGATAATATTACAGTGCAGAGAGCAGAGGAGCTTACGAGTAAATTAAACCAGGTCCAAAAGGAAAGGGATGAATTAAAAAAACAGATAAATGATTTAGAATCTAAGATATCAAGTTATGAAAATTCTGCAGCAAAAACTAGTGCAGTTACAAAATCACTTAAGGATGACCTTGACAAATATAAAGAACTAGCTGGATTATCTGATGTTGAAGGTCCTGGCGTTATAGTCACTATAAATAATAGCGATAAACAGCTGCAGCCAGGCGATGATCAAAATGCTTTTCTAGTTCATGATGAAGATTTGCTGAATATAGTAAATGAACTGAGAGCTGCAGGAGCTGAAGCTATATCTATAAATGATCAGAGACTTGTCGCTACGTCAGAAATTAGGATGATTGGAACTACCATGGATATAAATTCAGTTAGATTTAATGCTCCATATGTTGTAAAGGCTATTGGAAACCCAGATACACTTGAGGCTGCATTGAAGCTAAAAGGTGGTATTGTTGATACATTGTTGAACTGGGGAATTCAAGTTAGCATAAAAAGGTCTGATAAATTATTAGTAAAAAAGTATGATGGGGTTTTGACGTATAAATATGCGAAACCTTACGAAGGAGGGAATGATTAATGGCACTGATTATAGTTTTAAGTTTAGCTTTAGGACTTGCTATTGGATTTTTCCTGCCCATCAACTTACCTCCTGCTTATACATCGTATCTTTCTGTTGCTATATTAGCTGCGCTGGATTCTGTTTTTGGAGGAATTCGAGCCAGTCTTGAAAATAAATTTAATAACGCTATTTTTATATCAGGATTTTTTGGAAATGCGATATTAGCAGCAGTTTTGGCATATATAGGCGATGTATTAGGCGTACCAATTTATTTGGCTGCTATATTTGCTTTTGGTAGCAGGTTGTTTACCAATTTTGCGTACATAAGGAGATACATTTTGAATAACATTTCGAAAAAACAATAAGCTCCGAGGGGAGGAGAATTAATTGAACGAAATCATAACAGGGATTGATATCGGGACATCAAAGGTATGTACTATCATTGGACAATGTGATAAGAATGGTGAGCTTAGGATAATCGGCATTGGCATGTATCCATGTAATGGGATGAAAAAAGGAGTTGTTGTTGATATTGAGACAACTGCATTTTCCATCAAAAAATCGATCGAACAGGCAGAAAGAATGGCTAATCAAAAAGTTACATCTGTGTATATAAAAATACCCGGTGGACTTACTGAAATATACAGAAACAAAGGTCTTGTTGCCGTAACTAGAGACGATAAAGAGATAACAAATCAGGATGTGGAAAGAGTTTTACAAGCAGCTAAGATAATGGCTATACCATCTGATAAGCAGATAATAGAGCTTATTCCTATTGAGTATATAGTAGATGGTTATGGTGAAATAAAAGATCCTGTAGGTATGGCAGGAATTAGACTGGAAGTCGATGCAGCCATTGTAACAGGGAGCTTAACCGCTGTTCAGAATATGGAAAAGTGTGTTAAAAAAGCAGGATACAACATGTCTGGCATAATTGTAGAGCCACTGGCAACTGCAGAGGCTATAATGACGAAAGACGAAAAAGAACTTGGCGCTGCATTGATTGATATAGGTGCAGGAATAACTGATATAGCTGTATTTAAATCAGGAAATTTGATTTATACGGGTATGATACCTGTTGGAGGAAATCATATAACGAATGACTTGTCCATTGGGTTAAAGATTTCTTTTGAAGAAGCCGAAATTATAAAGAAGAAATACGGCTCTGTCGTGAAATTAGAAAACAATGATGAAACAGTAAAAATAGCAAATATTGCAAATCACAGTTCTCAAGATACTAAATTAAATGATATAATAGATATTATAGAAGCAAGGGTAAGCGAAATATTGACTATGGTATATGAGGAAATGAAAAGTTCTAACGTCATTGACCTTGTGTCGACAAATATTGTAATAACAGGAGGAGGAATAGCTTTTATAAAAGGAAGCTTAGATTTAGCGGAGAGTATTTTAGGAAAAAATGTAAGATTAGGTTTGCCAGATGCAATTGGAGTATCTACACCAGTTTATTCTGCATCAGTTGGAATTGTAAAATATGTTTATGCAAATCGGAAGTATTTATATAAAAAACAAGGTGAGATCCCAAAAGAGAAAGACAAAAAGAAAAATGGAGTATTGCTAAGAATAAAAGAATGGTTTAATGATTTTTGGATATGAGGAGGGTCTTATATGATAGGTATTGAAACAGATATGGAGCAATTTGCAAATATCAAAGTAATTGGCGTTGGTGGCGGTGGTGGAAATGCTGTAAACAGAATGATTGAGGCAGGGCTTAAAGGTGTTGAATTCATAGCAATTAATACAGACAAACAAGCACTTTACATGTCAAAAGCAGAGACAAAGATTCAGATAGGGGATAAGCTGACTAAAGGACTTGGTGCAGGTGCAAACCCTGAAATCGGTAAAAAAGCAGCAGAAGAGACAAAAGATGAGATTGAAAAGATTATAAATGGTGCAGATATGGTTTTTATAACTGCTGGCATGGGAGGTGGAACTGGAACGGGTGCTGCCCCTGTAGTTGCTGAAATAACGAAAGAATTGGGGATACTGACTGTTGGTGTTGTTACAAAGCCATTTACATTTGAAGGTAGAAAAAGAATGGCCCATGCTGAAATGGGTATTAGTGACCTTAAAAAGCATGTGGATGCGCTTGTCACTATACCAAATGACAGGCTTTTGCAAGTAGCCGAGAAAAAGACCTCTATGTTAGATGCATTTAAAATAGCGGACGATGTGCTAAGACAAGGTGTCCAAGGTATTTCAGACTTGATTGCTGTACCTGGACTTGTAAATGTGGATTTTGCAGATGTTAAAACAATAATGATGGAGACGGGTCTTGCCCATATGGGAATTGGCATAGCGTCTGGTGAAAATAAAGCTACTGAAGCTGCAAAGCAAGCGGTTCAAAGCCCTCTCTTAGAGACATCTATTGAAGGAGCAAGGGGCATATTATTAAATATTGCAGGTGGATCTAATCTTAGCATATTTGAAGTAAATGAGGCTGCAAACTACATATACGAAACTGCTGATCCTGATGCAAACATAATATTTGGCGCAGTAATCGATGAGAGTTTAGAAGATCAGATTAGAATTACTGTGATTGCAACAGGATTTGAAAAGAAATTTGAAGCAGAAAAGAAGCCCAAAATCGAAAAAGAAATTAAACAGCAAAATGAGATAAAAGAGATAAATGAGGTTATAAAGTTTGACAATGATGACCTTGATATACCTACATTTTTAAGAAGAGGGAAAAAATGAGAGGCTATACACCTTAATTGACTATAGATTAAGGTGTTTTTTTATGTATAGACAATTACAATATATAACATTAAATGTTAAAATTCAATAAAAAAATATTCATTAACGTAGATAATAGATGCCAAATTATAACATTTTTATTGATAATTTTTTATTATAATAAGAATAAAGGTTTATCATTTGAATATATATAATTTAGATGGTTTATAATGTCATTTGGAGCTGGTCAATATGTACGTTGATGTTATTTTTCTTGAAAACTTAATTATAAATTACATTATTTTATACCTTACAAAGAGATTTTCAAAATCGAAAGCCAGAAATATTAATTTGTTTTTTTCATCTTTGCTAGGTGCATCATACGTTATTTTGATATTTTTTTCTTTACCTAATATAATTTATTCACTTCCTTTTAAAATAATAATATCAATTTTAATGATTATAATCACATTTGGTTATAAAAAGTTGTACGAGTTTATAAAGATTATGAGTATTTTTTATCTGATTTCATTTATTGTTGGAGGGGCAGCATTTGCATTAATATATCTTGCCAATTTTGATTTGAAGCAAATCATAATTGGAGCACTATTTATATCCATTCTATTAATTTACATTGGATGGGGGTATATCTCAAAAAAGAATTTAGAAAGCGATATTATTCATGTTATTCAAATTGACATGAATAATATGAAAAAGGATATAAAAGCAATTTTAGATACTGGCAATACTTTGCACGATCCTCTGTCAAATTATCCAGTTGTGATAGTTGAGTACAACGCATTGAAAAATTTACTACCCGAAGGAGTAAAAAGCTTATTTGATAGAGGGAATATAAACGATATTTTTGAAATACCAAAAGTTGTAGATGACGACAGATGGCTTAAGAGATTTAGATTAGTGCCATACAATTCAATTGGAACTGATAGTGGCATGATGGTAGGATTTATACCTGATAATCTAATAATTGATGGTAACAAAAAATCTTTTAAAAATGTGATTATAGGGATTTATTTAAAAAGGCTAAATGCGACAGGTGATTATGAAGCACTTATTGGTTCAGAATTACTAATTTAGTGGAGGGATATTGAGTGAAACTTAGAACTAGGATAAAAATAACTGTACAGTTAGCAGTAATAAAAATATTGACAAAACTAAAAATAAGAGAATCAATTTTTTATGTTGGTGGCAGTGAGGCGCTGCCTCCACCGCTTTCGACAGAAGAAGAAATATTCCTTATAGCCAAAATGGAATCGGGAGATAATGCTGCAAAGTCAATGCTTATTGAAAGAAATTTGAGATTGGTTGTGTATATTGCTAAAAAGTTTGAAAATACCGGTGTAGGCATAGAAGATTTGATATCAATTGGAACAATTGGACTCATTAAAGCAATAAATACTTTTAATCCTCATAAAAAGATAAAACTTGCTACTTATGCATCTAGGTGTATCGAAAATGAAATACTAATGTATCTTAGGAGAAATAGCAAGACGAGAATGGAAGTTTCATTTGATGAACCATTAAATATCGATTGGGATGGTAATGAACTTCTTCTTTCAGACATATTAGGAACAGATAATGAAATAGTATATAAAATGATAGAAGATGAAGTGGATAAACAATTATTGAAGACAGCACTAAAAAAGCTTTCAGAAAGGGAAAAAAGGATAATAGGTTTAAGATTTGGCCTTGGCGGTGGGGCAGAGATGACACAGAAAGAAGTCGCTGATATGCTTGGGATATCTCAATCATATATCTCACGTCTTGAAAAAAGGATTTTAAAAAGGTTAAAAAAAGAAATCAACAGACTTGTTTAAAATTGAATAAAATTTGCTCTGCAGGTAATACTTAAAATTAACCAATACATTTGGAGGATGGGCATATGAACAATAAAGTAGAAATCTGCGGAGTAAATACTTCGAAATTGCCTGTATTAAAAGGCGCAAAGCAAAAAGAGCTATTAATAAGAATGAAAAATGGCGATAAAAATGCTAGAGAAGAATTCATAAATGGGAATTTAAGGCTTGTATTGAGCGTTATTCAAAGATTTAACAACCGTGGAGAATATGTAGATGACTTATTTCAAGTGGGCTGTATAGGTTTGATTAAGGCTATTGATAATTTTGATCTTAATCAAAATGTAAAATTCTCAACATATGCAGTACCAATGATTATTGGGGAAATAAGGCGATATTTAAGAGACAATAATTCTATAAGGGTAAGCAGATCCTTAAGGGATGTAGCATATAAAGCATTACAGATCAGAGATAAGCTGGTTAACGAAAATTCTAAAGAACCAACAGTAGGCGACATAGCGAAAGAACTTAATATACCTAGAGAAGAGGTTGTATTTGCACTTGATGCAATACAGGATCCTGTTTCACTATTTGAGCCGATATATCACGATGGTGGTGACGCAATATACGTAATGGACCAAATTGGTGATGACAAAAATGTGGACGAAGTGTGGCTAGAACAAATAGCACTGAAAGAGGCTATAAAGAAATTAAATGACCGTGAAAAAATGATTTTAACAATGCGATTCTTTGAAGGAAAAACTCAGATGGAAGTTGCAAGAGAAATCGGAATTTCGCAAGCACAAGTATCAAGACTTGAAAAATCAGCATTGACACATATGAGAAAATATATATGACTTGCCTTATGGCAAGTTTTTTTCCATTGTAATTTAATAAAAATAAGCACATATATATTATAATAATGTAAAAAAGATTGAGGGGGATCTATATGTTTAAGACATCAGACTTAAGAGATAAGGATGTAATTGATATTAATACTGGTAAAAGACTTGGTAATATCATTGACGTAGAGGTTAACTTGGAGGAGGGCAAAGTAGAAGGATTTATACTGCCTGGCGAAAGCAAAGGATTTAGATTGTTTGTAAAAGACCTAGACATCTACATACCATGGAAATCTGTAAAAAAAATAGGAGAAGATGTGATATTAGTTAATATTGATGAAAATGTAACACAAGTTTGACTATTTACATCAATTTTATTATAATTTTATTAGCAAATGTCGATATAAAAAGTTTTTTGAGCGGTTGTGACGAAAGGAATGATTATATTTGAAATGTCCTTTTTGCGGTTATTTGGATTCAAAAGTTATTGATTCTCGCCCTACAGATGATTCTACATCTATAAGGAGAAGAAGAGAATGTATAAAGTGCGGTAAAAGATTTACGACGTATGAGAAAGTTGAGCAGGTACCGATTCTAGTTATAAAAAAAGATTTGAGCAGAGAAGCTTATGATAGAGATAAAATTTTAAAAGGCATGATAAAAGCATGTGAAAAAAGACCTGTTCCAATCAAAAAATTAGAAGATCTGGCAGATGAAATTGAAAGAGATATTTATAATTCTTATGAAAAGGAAATCACTTCGGCTCAAATTGGGGAGATGGTAATGGAAAAGCTAAAGAATGTTGATGAAGTAGCATATGTCAGGTTTGCATCAGTTTACAGGCAATTTAAGGATATCAATACATTCATGGATGAGCTGAAAAAATTGCTAAATGATACCGAAGAGAGGAAATAGCCTTTTATTATTGTACATGTTTTGTACTTAGGAGGTGCAATTTTGACACATACAATTCTTGTAATCGAAGATGAAGCACATATTCTAGAACTTTTAAGGTATAATCTTGAGGCACAAGGATATAATGTCATACTTACTGATAACGGCAAAGAAGGACTTGAAAAATGCAGAGAATTAAGCCCTGATCTAGTTCTTTTAGATTTAATGCTTCCTGATATAGATGGCATCGATGTCTGTAAAAAGATAAAATCTGATGAACACCTTAAAAACATTCCGATTATAATGTTAACCGCAAAAAGTGAAGAATTTGATAAAATACTGGGTTTAGAGCTGGGAGCAGATGATTACATTACAAAACCATTTAGCATAAGAGAATTGCTGGCTAGGATAAAAGTTGTTTTAAGAAGATCAAAAAATGAAACCGAAGAAAATGAGATAATTAAATTTGGAGACATTACTATAGATACCGAAAAGCACATAGTGTATAAAGGCAATGAAATTCTTGACCTTACTTTGAAGGAGTTTGAACTGCTTAAACTTTTATCGAAAAACAGAGGTAAAGTTCTCACGCGTGATTATTTATTGGACAAGGTTTGGGGATATGAATACGCCGGTGAGACAAGAACGGTGGATGTCCATATAAGACATTTGAGAAAGAAGATTGAAGATGATGATAAGTTGCCTGTGTACATTGAAACTGTTAGAGGTATCGGCTACAAATTAAAAGACATAGGTGAAGGCAATGCTTAAAAAGCTTTACTACAGTTATTTTATAATAAGTTTTGTTGGTATTTTGGTTACATCGTTTTTTTTTATTGAAAAAATAACAACCTTAAGGTTTTGGTTTGGAATACTTTTAGGAGTAATTGTCAGCAATTTTTTTGGATACAGGTTTATAAAAGGCATTGTACAGCCTATAAATGAGATAACGGATGTTGCTAAAGAGATAACAAAGGGTAACTATGAGCACAGGATAGAAATCAAATCAATTGATGAGATTGGTCAGTTATCTTCAGCAATAAATATTATGTCGGACAAGCTTCAAGAGACCATCGATGAGCTGTACGATAGGAATGCAAAACTTGAAGCTATTTTGAAAGGCCTTATAAATGGTGTTATAGCCTTTGATGAAAATGAAAAAATTTTATTAATAAATGATTCAGCAAGAGCAATATTGGATATAAAGGAAAGTTCTGTTGTTGGAAAACACATATTAGACGTTGTAAGAAATACAAAATTTCATGATATTTTGGAGAAAATCATAAAAAACAAAGGATACAACATCGATAATTTAGAAATTAACACATTTAATAAATATCTCAAAATATATTCTAGTCCTATTGTTCACCAAGTCACACATAAAAAGTTAGGATTTGTTGTAATAATCAATGACATAACAGAGGTTAGAAAACTTGAAAAAATCAGAAGTGACTTTGTCGCAAATGTATCACACGAGCTTAGGACACCTCTTACATCTATAAGAGGATTTATAGAAACTTTAAGAGAAGGAGCCATTGACAACGTAGAGGAGAGGGATAAGTTCCTTGAAATTATTGAGTTTGAAGCTGAGAGGCTGACGAGACTTATAAATGATATATTGACATTGTCAGAAATAGAAAATTTAAAAGAGGGATTTGTAAAAGAAGACATTGCCATTGATGACGAAGTGAATGAAATTTTTTATATTATGGAAAAAACTGCAAATGATAAAAGCATAAAGCTTATAAAAGATTTAAACTGCAGCGGCGTTGTCATAAAAACGAGTAAGGATAGGCTAAGGCAGATGATAATTAATCTCGTTGATAATGGTATAAAATATACTCCAGAAGGAGGATACGTAAAAGTTACGACAATTGATAGAAAAGGAGATGTAGTAATAGAAGTTAAAGATAGCGGAATAGGCATCTCAAAGGAAAATATTCCTAGACTTTTCGAGAGGTTTTACAGGGTGGATAAAGGCAGGTCAAGAAAATTGGGAGGAACCGGTCTTGGACTTGCGATAGTAAAGCATATAGTGGAATCTATGAAAGGATCTATTTCAGTAGAAAGCGAAGTAGGAAAAGGTACAAAATTTACTATTGTTCTGCCTAAAGACCAAAAATAATCTATAATTTAACATGATTTTAACACAGATTTAATAATAGCTTTACAAAGGGTTGTTACAATATACTTGAAAGAAAAATTTTGGAGGTGCTTCTATGTTAAAAAGTAAAGCGGTCAAAGTTTTGTTAGCTGTATTAATGATTGTCAGTGTGTTTGTTTTTTCTGCGTGCGGTTCAAATTCCAATAATGCAGGAAATAATACAACAAATCAATCAAATGGTAGTCAGGATATTTCTGGTACTGCAACAGCGGTTGGGTCAACAGCATTACAGCCTTTGGTGGAGCAAGCGGCAACATTATTTAATCAAAAATATCCTAATGCGACTATTAATGTTCAAGGCGGTGGAAGTGGTACAGGTTTAACTCAGGTATCACAAGGTGCAGCAGATATAGGTGATTCAGATATATATGCAGAAGAAAAATCAGGCATCGATGCTAAGTCATTAGTTGATCACAAGGTGGCAGTTGTTGGTTTTGCTGTTGTAGTAAATAAAGATGTAACTGTAGATAATCTGACTCAGCAGCAATTAGTTGATATATTCACAGGCAAAATAAAAAACTGGAAAGATGTAGGCGGACAAGATGAACCAATAGTAGTAATTAATAGACCTACAAGTTCTGGCACCAGAGCGACTTTCAAGAAAATCGTATTAGGGGGACAGGATGAAGTCCAGGGCTTAGCGTTGACAGAGGATGCATCAGGTACTGTTAGAAAGACGGTTGCTGAAAAGAAAGGTGCAATAAGTTATCTTGCATTCTCATATGTCGATGATTCTGTAAAAGCATTAAAATATAACGGAGTTGAGCCAACAAAGGAAAATGTCATAAATGGCAAATATCCAATAGCATCATATGAGCACATGTACACGAAAGGTGAGCCGACTGGCGTTGTTAAAGCATTCTTAGACTTTATGATGTCTGACGAAGTCCAAAAAGGACCTGCAGAGAAACTTGGATTTATAAACATAAATGACATGAAAGTAACGTTAAAATAAAACACAAAAGAAGAATAGTTGATAAGAGCTGGTATTTATACTAGCTCTTATATTAATTTAAAGTTAAAAAATTTAACATAAAATTAACATAAATTTTACATTACCTTAATGAATATTTTTTTTTATTTTGCTACTATAATTAGAGTATTGTCGAAAATTTATAGTAGGAGGTAAAAAATGTCTGAAAACTATGACAAAAGACGAAAAGTATTTGACATGATTGGCAGAACGTATGCTTTTATTTGTGCTTTTTTATTGATAGTTATAACTGTATCGATTTTTTACTTTGTTGCTACGAAAGGCTTGTCTACGTTTATAATAGATAAGCGTTCGATTAAAGAATTTTTGTTTGGTACACTTTGGAAGCCTGATAGACCAAATGATCAAGGAGGTCCAGCTATAGGTTCTTTGCAATTTATACTGGGATCTGTTTTTGTCTCTGTTTTTGCAATATTGATAAGTACACCTCTCAGCATATCTACTGCGATTTTTATGGTAGAAATAGCGAAAAAATTTGGGAGAAATTTATTACAGCCAGCGATGGAGATATTTGTAGGCATTCCATCCGTCGTCTACGGGTGGATAGGACTTATTGTTTTAGTTCCTTTTATAAGCAAATACTTTGGCGGTTTAGGTTTCAGCATGTTAGCCGGCATATTAGTGCTTACGATAATGGTACTGCCAACAATAACAAGTGTCAGCACTGATGCCATAAAATCATTGCCATGGGAAATTAGAGAAGCTTCATATGCACTTGGTGCAACTAGGTGGCAGACAATAAGAAAAGTTGTATTACCTGCTGCCAAGCCAGGAATACTAACAGCAGTAGTATTAGGACTAGCTCGTGCTTTCGGTGAAGCTTTAGCAGTTCAGATGGTTATTGGAAATAGCCCATCACTTCCTTTTTCATTCCTGAAACCAATGTCGACGATTACATCTATTATTACAATGGATATGGCTAACACAGTCACTGGTTCAACGTGGAACAATGCAATGTGGTCATTAGCTTTGCTGTTACTCCTTATATCTTTTGGATTTATTTTAATAATAAGGCTTGTTGGTAGGAGGAGTATGTATAAATGAAATCAAAATTTTATGATAAATTAGCGACGATTTATTTTTATTTAGTTGCCGGATTAATTGTATTGTTTTTGGTAGCTCTAATAGGCTATATCTTGTATCAAGGCAGAAGTGAATTAAACTTACATTTTATATTGACGCCACCGAAATTCATGGAAAAAGGTGGAGGCATAGCACCGCAAATATTCAATTCACTGTTACTTTTGGTAATTACATTGATTATTTCAGTTCCAATAGGTATTGGGGCTGGACTGTATATGGCAGAGTATGCCAGGCCTGGTAAAATAACAGAGTTAATAAGATTGTCAACAGAGACTCTGTCGTCACTGCCATCGATTGTGGTAGGTCTTTTTGGACTTCTAATTTTTGTAAATATGCTTCATTGGGGTTATTCATTGATGTCAGGAGCATTAGCATTGACAGTATTGAATTTACCTGTAATGGCCCGTGTAAGTGAAGATTCATTGAGGAGTGTTTCATCATCATTGAAAGAAGCCAGCTTTGCATTAGGTTCTACTAAATGGCAGACGATAGTGAGAGTATTAATCCCATCTGCTTTGCCGGGACTTGTAACAGGTATAATTTTAACTTCCGGCAGGATTTTTGGCGAAGCTGCTGCCCTTTTATACACGGCAGGCATGAGCACACCGTCGCTTAATTTTAATGTTTTAAACCCTGCAAGTCCTGCATCGCCATTTTATCCTTTTAGATCAGCAGAAACATTGGCTGTGTATATATGGAAGGTTAACAGTGAAGGACTTGCACCTGATGCTAGGCAGATTGCCGATGGTTCTGCAGCAGTTCTTTTAATAATTGTACTTGTTTTTAATATTTTAGCACGTTGGTTAGGAAATAATCTATATAAAAGAATGACAGGTGGGAAATAATGTGATATAATTCTGAAAAAGAAAGGGGAAACCTTATTCATGAAAAAGATCGAAGTAAGGGATCTTGATTTATATTATGGCCAAATGCAGGCTCTTAAGAAAATAAATTTAGATGTTGAAGAAAACAGCGTAATGGCGCTTATTGGTCCATCAGGCTGTGGAAAATCTACGTTTTTGAGGACTTTAAACAGAATGAATGACCTTATAGATGGCGTCACAATAAGAGGAACTGTTATGATTGACAATCAAAATATATACAAGGATGTAGATGCTATAGAGCTTAGGAAGCGTGTAGGAATGGTATTTCAGAAGCCTAATCCATTTCCTATGACGATATATGACAATATTGCATATGGTCCACGAATACACGGTCAAAAAAATAAAAAAATATTAAACGAAATAGTTGAAAAAAGTTTAAAAGATGCAGCACTTTGGGATGAAGTAAAAGACAGATTAAATGATTCTGCATTAGGCTTATCAGGCGGACAGCAGCAGAGATTGTGTATAGCCAGAACGTTAGCAATTGAGCCTGAGGTTATATTGATGGATGAGCCGACGTCAGCACTTGATCCTATTTCAACTATGAAAATTGAGGAATTAATTGACCAATTAAAAAATAAATATACTATAGTTATTGTAACACACAACATGCAACAGGCGGGAAGAATATCTGATTCAACATCATTTTTCTTAAACGGTGAAATAATAGAAACAGGTAAAACAGAAGATATTTTCTATAATCCACGTGATAAGAGAACAGAGGACTATATAACAGGAAGATTTGGTTAAGGAGGTGTTACTGTGAACAGAACGCATTTTGAAAAAGAGTTAGAGGATCTACATTACGATATTCTTAAAATGGGTGCTCTTGTAGAAGAAGCTATTGGTAATTCTATTTTATCATTGATAAACCATGATGTTGAATTAGCAAGGAAAGTTATTGAACAAGATGATAGAATAGATGAAAAAGAGGTTGAAATTGATGACAGATGTTCGAGGATTATTTTGACACAGCAGCCACTAGCAAAGGATTTAAGAATTGTTTTAACAGGGTTAAAAATAAATACTGATTTGGAAAGAATGGCAGATCACGCAGTAGATATTGCTAAAACAACAATTAGAATAGCAGATCAGACATATATAAAGCCTCTTATTGATATTCCGAGAATGAGTGATATTGTTAGAGAAATGGTTAAACTATCGCTTGATTCATATGTCAATCAAGATACAGAGATGGCTAGGACTATCAATCAAAAAGATGATATTGTCGATGGCTTATATAAGCAAATCTTTAGAGAGCTTCTGACGTATATGATAGAAGACCATAAAAACATAGATCAAGCGGCTCAATTTTTGTTCGTAGCCCGCTACTTAGAGAGGATAGCGGATCATGCTACAAATATATGCGAATGGGTAATCTATCTAGAAAGCGGTCAGCATATAGATTTAAATGAATAAAAAATATAAAGCACTTTTATAACACCTTTTTAGGTGTTTTTTTTGTATACTTTTTTTTAAACTGCAAAAGATATTATAAAAAGAGGTGATTTAAATGCCACTTGCTTATATAATATTATCAATTACGGGTTTATTTGTATTGTTTGGCTTTGCACACAGAGTTCTTGACAGAATGAAGATGACTGATACATGGGCATTAATCATAATAATTGGTATGATCATTGGTACTTTTTTACCAGCGATACCCCTTGGCAAAAAGATGTCTATAAATATTGGCGGTGCTATCATACCTGCAGCTGTAGCAGTTTATCTATTTATAAAAGCAGAAAGAGGAGCGGAGAGAACAAATGCTTTAGTATCGTCAATATTGGCGGGAACAGCGGTGTTTTTAGCAGGAAGATTGTTGCCTAGCGAGCCTGAAGCTATGTTCATAGAGCCAAATTATGTTTATGGTATTGTCAGTGGCCTGATTGCATACTTATTTGGCAGGTCAAGAAGATGTGCTTTTATTGCTGGCGTTATGGGAGTTATTTTAAGCGATATTACGCAAGGCTTGATAAATATTGTTTTGGCAAGACCGGGAACTATTTCTGTTGGAGGTGCAGGTGCTTTTGATACAGTTGTCATATCCATGATAGTTGCTGTTTTCTTCTCAGAGATATTAGGCGAAACGAGGGAGAAGATACAAGGAGGAACCGCAAAAAAGAACACAGAGCCGCATTTGACAAGTAGCCTATTAAGTGAAGATGAAATTAAGGCGATAAAAGAAAAATATCGCAAAAAGGACAGTGATGATGATGAGAAATAAAAAAGCAATCGCTTTGTTAATAATGTTTGTTTTAATGTCTTTACCATTTACAAAAATAAATGCAGATGATTGGAGTGGCAAAGAAGGTGGTTATTATACAGTTTATCTAGACAATTCAAACAAAGTGCTTTTTAGGATTTCATGGGACTTAAATGTAAATGATCAATACTTGTCACACGATAATAAGATGTACAAAATAATTAAAGTTGATAAGAAAAATGATAAAGCATATGCAAAATATATTGAAACAGTAAAGTTGCCTAATGTATATATAGAAAAAGTGTCGCAAGTGATGGCTCAAAAAACAGGTGAAAGAAGAATAGCCATGTATTCCACACACAGCGATGAATCATATATACCAACTGATGGTGCATCTAGTATTTATGGACATGGAGGTATATACAAAGTTGATGCTTCATTAAGCAATGCATTGTCAGATAAAGGCATCAAGACATTTGTTGATCAGACACTGTATTTACCTCACGATGCAATGGCATACAGAAGGTCAAGAGTTGGAGCGTTAAAAATTTTAAAAAATGATAAACCAGATTTGCTGCTTGATATACACCGAGATGCTGCGCCATATCAAGATTATATAAGAAAAATAGGTAGTACAAATGCTACAGGCGTGAGGCTAGTCCTCGGCAGGACAAATGCAAATTTGAAAGCCAATCAAGATTTAGCATTTAGAATAAAAGCGATCGCTGATAAAGAATATCCAAATCTAGTGAAAGATATTTTTTAT
The DNA here is from genome assembly GCF_000145615.1 of Thermoanaerobacterium thermosaccharolyticum DSM 571. NCBI lineage: Bacteria > Bacillati > Bacillota > Clostridia > Thermoanaerobacterales > Thermoanaerobacteraceae > Thermoanaerobacterium > Thermoanaerobacterium thermosaccharolyticum. The sequence continues at coordinate 1,740,971 of NC_014410.1, read as the reverse complement.
GGAAGCGGTGATTACAATCAGGACTTAACTCCTAATTCATTGCTTTTGGAATTTGGAACAGATACACATACGAGGCAAAGAGCAGAAGAGTCAGCAAAATTTATGGCAGATGTATTGACAAAAGCAGTATATGGCACTGACGAAAAAAAGCAGGTTGGAGCTCTTACCAATACACAAAAAGGTACACCATCACAGAACAATTCTGCGGGATGGGGAATATGGATTCTAATTGGGGTTGCTGTTTTTTCAATCGTCGGATTCATGTTTTTAAGTACAGGAGGACGGGAAATGATGTCAAAGTTTAAAGATGCAACAAAGAAGGAGTTTAGCAGTTTTTTTGGAAAGTTTAATAAAGATAAAAAGTGATATCAATTGGTGCATGTGCACCAATTTTAAATATTTAAGATCATGTGGTGGTTAAGTTGAAAGTAATATATTACAGCTATTATGGATGCTATTCGTCAGTTATTGCAGCATACATTCATACAAAAGTTATAAGAGATAAAGTTGATAAGGATGTATTTTTTAGTATTCCAGAGATTTTAAAAACAGACTATGGGGAATTAAAATATATCGGAATTGATGAAAGCTACCATGAAATATATACAATTGGAATGAAAAATTTTAGCGATAATATAAAGAAAACCCTTGAAGGGCTTAGGAAAATATTTAATATGGAATATGATAAGCTGATATTTGTGGATACAAATAAATTTGAACCCAAATGTATGAAACTATTTTTATATCTCAGAAAAATATCAATTTTCAGAAATCTTGCAGAGTGTATTTTGTACTATTTATTTATTAAAAAATTAGATGGAATAAAGAACTTTGTCTTAGATTTAAAACTTAATTATATGTGAGGGTAAATATGATTGTAGCGTATATTTGTTATGGAAGTGCCCATTCATCTATTGTTGCTGCGTCTATCCATGTTGGTTTGCTTCCAAGTGATAGGATTCCCACGTTTGATGAAATTTTATCTATGCCTCATTATGATTTAACAGATGGCAATCAAATAGGAATTCCATTTTACATGGGAATCGACGAGTACGATAATGACGTCTATGCAATAGGTGCTAAAAGCGGAAGAAAAATAATGATGAAAGCTGTAAGAAGTTTTTTAAAAGAATCTGGAATTGGTGAAAATGAAATAATGCTGATAGATACACTACCTGCCATTGGATTGTTGACAAAAGTGGGCGGCATGACATCTAGAAGATTTAAAATCATATCTGTGGGACGGCCGTTTACTGTTTATGGAATAATTAAAAAGTACAATAACTTTTTGGACATAGTAAATAAAGTAAAATCGAGCTTAAAAGAGCTTGACTAAGTTCTCCTATTAATTCATAATATTATTGGATATTTTATAGGAGGAAAGTAAATGGCATATCATAAAATAAAAGATGTAGTTAAAGATAGCATTGCGGATGAATTGGGCATAAAAAGTGGTGATACATTAGTATCGATAAATGGAAGCGAAATAATTGACTTAATTGATTATAAATTTCAAATAGCAAATGAGCATATAGATCTTTTGATAAAAAAAGAAGATGGTGAGGAATATATTTATGACATAGAGAAAGGTTATGACGAGGATTTAGGATTAGTATTTGAGACAGGAATTATAGATAAGCTAAAGCACTGTAGGAATAAATGCGTTTTTTGTTTTGTCGATCAGTTGCCTAAAAATGTTAGAAAAACTTTGGCTTTTAAAGACGATGATTATCGATTATCTTTTTTACAAGGTAACTTTGTAACACTTACAAATGTAAGTGATTCTGAATTTTCTAGAATAATTAAATATAGAATGTCTCCAATATATTTATCTGTCCATGCAACAGATGACAATGTCCGAAAAGAATTAATGCGAAATCCCCATGCTGATGGGATTTTAAATAAAATAAAAGAATTAACTGAAAACAGAATAGAAGTACACTGCCAGATAGTTTTATGCCCAGGGCTTAATGATGGAAGTATTCTCGATAAAACAATCGAGGATTTATCAAAACTGTATCCTGGAGTAAAATCGGCAGCAGCAGTTCCCGTTGGGCTTACAGATCACAGGGAAGGACTTTTTAAACTCGATTCGTACGATAAAGAGATGGCAAAAAAAGTACTATCTCAAATATCAATGTGGCAGAAAAAACTAAAAAAAGAGAAAGGAACATCCTTTATATTTGCTGCTGATGAGTTTTATGTGTTGGCAAATAAGGATATACCTGACTACAATAGCTATGAAGGTTTTCCGCAAATTGAAAATGGTGTTGGACTTATGGCAATGTTTAAGAAGCAGTTTGAAGATTATTATAAAAAAATCGGCAATATAAAGCCATCGAAGAAAACTTATTGTGTTATAACAGGTGTGTCTGCGTATAAATTTATTAAGGACCATGTTGATATGTTAGAGAGGAAAGGCATAAACATAAAAGTTGTTCCAATTATAAATAATTTTTTTGGACATAAGATAACTGTGGCAGGTCTTGTTACAGGTGGGGATATAATCACTCAATTAAAGGGAAAATTAAACGGTGAAATATTAGTAATACCGGATTGTATGTTAAAAGAAGGTACAGATTCTTTTTTGGATGATGTAACTATTAATGATGTAGAAAAAGAATTAAACACGAAAGTTTTAGTATCTGAAGTTAACGGTAAAAATTTTATACAAAAGATAACTGGAAGGTGATATTGTGGCGTATCCAATGGTTGGCATAGTTGGCAGACCAAATGTAGGCAAATCAACTTTATTTAATAAAATAACAGGTCAGAGAATTTCTATAGTAGAAGACAAACCTGGTGTTACTCGTGATAGAATTTATTATGAGACAGAGTGGCTGGGAAGAAAATTTATACTTGTTGATACAGGTGGATTGGAGCCAGATTCAGAAGACGAGTTTTTTTCAAAAATAAGGATGCAGGTAGAAGCAGCTTTAAAAACTGTTGACTTGATATTGTTTGTTATAGATGCTAAGGATGGCTTAAGCCCGGTGGATGAAGATATAGCCAATATGCTTAGAAAATCTCATAAGAAAGTGATACTTGTTTTAAATAAAGTAGATAGTTTTAAAGAGATGCCTATTTCATATTATGATTCAATGCGACTTGGCTTTGGTGAGCCTATAGCAATATCTGCGTCAAATGGGCTTGGTATAGGAGAATTACTTGATGAAGTTATCAAGAATATTCCTGAGCATATAGATGACTATGACGAAGAAACTATAAAGATTTGCTTTATTGGGAAACCGAATGTAGGCAAGTCATCTCTTGTGAATAAGATATTAGGAGAAGAAAGGGCAATTGTTAGCGATATACCAGGTACCACAAGAGATGCACTTGATACGTATTTTGAAAAAGATAATAAAAAGTACGTTATAATTGATACTGCAGGCATGAGGAAAAAAGGCAGGATAGAAGATAAAATTGAGAGGTACAGTGTATTAAGAGCCTTATCGGCTATAGACAGATCTGATATATGTATCTTAGTAATAGATGCTACTGAAGGTCCAACAGAGCAGGACACGAAGATAGCAGGCTATGCATTTGAGCAGAACAAAGCAATTATTATTGCAGTTAATAAATGGGATTTGATTGAAAAAGACAATAATACTGTTAACGAGTATTTAAAACTCATAAAAGAGAAATTTTCATTTATGAGCTTTGCATCTACAATATTTATATCAGCCAAAACAGGACAAAGGCTTAATAAACTGTTTGAAGAAATAAATAGCGTTTGGGAAGAATATAATAAAAGGATTTCAACAGGGCTTTTAAATAATGTTATAAGTGAAGCATTACTTATAAATCCACCACCTGCCGAAAAAGGCCGTTTATTAAAGATTTATTATGTAACACAGTTTGGTATCAAACCGCCATCATTTGCGGTATTTGTTAATGATCCGGAAATAATGCATTTTTCTTATGTGAGGTTTTTAGAAAACACTATAAGAGATAATTTTGGATTTCAGGGCGTGCCATTAAAAATTGAAGTAAGAAAAAAAAGTGAAATGTAAAAGAGGTGAATCCATGATAAAAATAATTATTGTAGCTATACTGTCGTATTTAATTGGATCTTTTAACAGCGCTTATTTTTTTACTAATTACATAAAAAAGACGGACATAAGAAAATATGGTAGTGGCAATGCTGGAGCTACAAACGTTATGAGGGTTTTGGGATTTAAAGTTGCCTTTTTAGTATTTTTGTCTGATGCTTTAAAGGGAGTTTTAGCGGTATTGATAGGTAGACTGATAGCTGGTGATTTAGGTGGACTTGTAGCAGGTGTTGCTGTTGTCTGTGGACATAATTGGCCTGTTTTTTTGGGATTCAAAGGTGGAAAGGGAATTGCAACAAGCTTTGGTGCAATAATAAGTATTAGCCCAATTGTTGCCATTCTTTCCTTTGTAATTGGAATCGCAATTATTTCCATAAGTAAATATGTTTCATTGGGTTCAATCTTGGGAGCTATATCTTTCCTTTTATTAAATATTATTTATTATAGATCACCTAATATGCTAGTATTTGCGATAATAATTACATCACTGGCTGTATTTCAGCATAGAGCTAATATAAAACGATTACTTAATGGAACTGAATCGAAGCTTGGCCAAAAAACTAATATTAAGTAAAGAGGGATATCTGAAATGGACATAGCAGTATTAGGTGCCGGCAGTTGGGGAACGACAATGGCAATTCATTTGAATTCGATGAGACATAATGTATGTATTTGGACAAAAGATCAAGAACAGTTAGAAGAAATTCAAAAGACTCACTACAACAAAAAATATCTTGATGTAAAGTTGCCTGAAAGCATTGGCATAACAACTGATATAGAGTATGCGCTGAAAAATAAGAAGATAGTAGTGATGGCAGTACCGTCACATGCAGTAAGAAGTGTTGTAGAAAGAATAAGAGGGGTAATAGATAATGACTCGATAATTGTAAATTTGGCAAAAGGCTTAGAGACTTCAAGCTTAAAAAGAATGTCTCAAGTTATAAAAGAGATGATAGATAATCCAGTTGTTGTACTTTCTGGACCTAGCCACGCAGAAGAAGTATGCAAGCACATACCTACGGCATGTGTTATATCATCAGATGACATAAACGCATGTGAATATGTACAGGATGTGATGATGGATGAGAATTTCAGGCTGTATATAAATAAAGATTTGATTGGTGTTGAATTGGGAGGTTCTCTTAAAAATATAATTGCCCTTGGCGCAGGTATTTCAGATGGCCTTGGATTTGGTGACAATACAAAAGCTGCACTTATGACAAGAGGACTTGCTGAAATTACACGTCTTGGCGTAGCCCTTGGTTCAGATCCATTGACATTTTTGGGTTTAACTGGTATGGGGGATCTTATTGTAACATGTACAAGTATGTATTCACGCAACAGGAGAGCCGGCATAAAAATTGGGCAAGGTAAATCGTTGAATGAGGCGTTAAATGAAATTGGAATGGTTGTGGAAGGAGTCAACACTACTAAGTCAGCATACAAGCTTTCGAAAATTCATAATATAGAGATGCCTATAACATGTGAAATATACTCAATACTGTTTGAAGGAAAAGATCCGCGAGAAGCAGTTTATTCGCTAATGACGAGAAATAAAAAACATGAGATGGAGGACATATAATTTATGTCCTCTTTTTTATTCATATTTGTTCATTTCCCTCATATATATGTAGTGTTAAAGTATAAAAAACAATATTTTATTGCACAAAAAGGAGGGAAATGATGTGGACAATTACGATATTTATAAGGATATAGCTGAAAGAACTGAGGGTGACATTTATATCGGTGTAGTAGGGCCTGTCCGTACGGGAAAATCAACGTTTATAAAAAGATTCATGGATATTTTAGTATTGCCCAATATTGATAATGCGAACCTTAAAGAAAGAGTTCAAGACGAGTTGCCTCAAAGTGCAGCTGGTAAAACTATTATGACTACAGAGCCTAAGTTTGTACCAGAAAAGGCCGTCGAAATATCTTTGAATGAAAATACCAGATTTAGTGTGAGATTAGTTGACTGTGTGGGATATATGGTTAAAGGTGCAATGGGATACTTAGAAGGTGATAAGCCTAGAATGATTACTACTCCTTGGTATGATTATGAAATACCTTTTGAAGAAGCTGCAGAAATTGGTACTAAAAAAGTTATAAACGATCACTCTACAATTGGCCTTGTTGTGACTACAGATGGGAGCATTACTGATATACCAAGAGATAATTATGTTGAACCGGAAGAAAGAGTTGTGAAAGAATTAAAAGACATACAAAAGCCATTTATTATACTGTTAAATACGACACATCCTGAAGATGCTGACACAATAAAATTAGGGAAAGAGTTGGAAACAAAGTACGACGTACCTGTTGTAGCAGTAAATGTACTTAAAATGGGAACTGACGACATTAAAGAAATACTTGAAAAAGTGTTGTATGAATTCCCTATAACCGAGCTTAACATTGATTTTCCTAGGTGGGTCGATGTACTTGAAAATGACCACTGGCTGAAACAAAGCATTATGAATTCTATAAAACAAAGCATCAATGATTTATTTAGGCTGAGGGATATAAAGAAGACTGCTGATATTATAAAATCAAATGAAAACATGTCAGAAGTAATAGTCAGAAAGATCGATCCAGGCGAAGGAATTGCTGATATAGAAGCAAAGACAAAAGAAGGCCTCTTCTTTAAAATATTAAGTGATGAATGTGGCCTTGAGATTCGCGGAGACAGAGATCTCATGAAAATGATGAAAGAATTATCATATGCAAAATCAGAGTACGATAAATTAAAAGATGCTATAGAAGATGCAAAAAAGAAAGGTGTAGGAGTAGTTCCTGCAAGTATTGACAATATGGAGTTTGAAAAACCGGAGATAGTGCGACAAGGTGGAAGCTTTGCGGTAAGGCTAAGAGCGTCTGCACCATCTTTACACATATTTAGGACAGATGTGACAACAGAAGTATCTCCAATCGTAGGTACGGAAAAGCAAAGCGAAGATTTTGTAAAATACATTACAGAGCAATTTGAAAATGATCCAGACAAGATATGGGAGTCAAATATATTCGGGAAATCTTTGAGTGACCTTGTAAAAGAAGGTATGCAAAATAAACTTGGTAAGATACCTGAGAATGTAAGCATAAGATTGAGAGACACATTAGAGCGTATAGTTAATGACGGAGGTGGTGGCATAATCTGTATTATACTGTAATACTTGATTTTTTGAACTTAACGATTTATAATATCTATTGTAAGATGTCTGGGTGTGGCGCAGTTGGTAGCGCGCCAGAATGGGGTTCTGGAGGTCGCTGGTTCAAATCCAGTCACTCAGACCATTTAAAAGTAAGTTGCCGCAAGCATTTGCGGTTTTTATTTATTTGATGAGAAATTAATAATTTTGCAATTTGCTAACCATTTTGCAAACATCCATTATATAAAAAAGTTATTCCGCTTTTCAAAAAACATTTTATCTATTTCGCAATGCTGTAATTGCTTCTTACTGTATGTCTGGTAAAATTATAAAAATAAAAATTTGCATTAACCAGCAATTATATCAGAAGACTATTTACTTTCCCATAGGTGAGAAAATTCGCTGACATAAACTACCATAATAAACTTATATGAAAAAAATTTAATAAAAAATAGAGACAAATGCTCACTTTTGTGGTATTAATATATTGTTGTACCAAAACAATATTAACCATAGGAGTGGAGCAAATGTCTCATAATAATAGAATAACAGAAAACTCATCAATAATACAGTAGTTAATGAAATTAAATTTTGCATTATATTTTACTAAACCTGTTGGTTAGTTGTATAATTAAATGCAACAGGCAAAAATTTAATTGAAAAAATTGAAACCATAGTTTCAAACCATGTATGATATTAAGTGAAAATCAAATCACCATACAGGAGGTTTGAAACTATGGCTGAGAATAATAATACCACAAAAAAGAGAAGTTTTAAACACCTGTCACAATATGAAAGGGGAATGATTTATACATCAAGAGAACAAGGTAAATCAATGCATCAAATAGCAAAGATACTGAGAAGGGCTCCAAGTACTGTTTCAAGAGAGATAAGAAGAGGAACTGTAACCCAAATGAGATCAGATTTAACTACATATGAGAAGTATTTTCCTGAAGTGGGCTACGAGATATATAAAAAGAATCGAAAAAACTGCGGAGCAAAGCTAAGAGTTGTAAAAGCAGAGAAATTCTTGAGATTCGCAGATGGAAAAATATTGGAAGAGAAATGGTCACCCGATGCAGTTGTAGGTTACTGCAGAAATAATGTCTACTGGAAAGAAGAAATGGTATGCACCAAAACCCTTTATAATTACATAGATAAAGGCTTGTTGAGAGTTCGCAATATTGATTTGTGCTTAAAAGTGCGCTTAAAACCAAAGAAAAAGATAATAAGAAAGAACAAGAAGATTATGGGAGAGAGCATATCGCAAAGACCTGAGGAGATAAACAAAAGAGAGAGTTTTGGGCATTGGGAAATAGATACTGTTATAGGCAAGAGATCAAATGATAAAGCATTATTAACACTGACAGAACGTTTAACAAGATATGAATATATCTTTGTGATAGATGAAAAAGACAGCTCATCAATCAAGAAGGTATTTGATGAACTCAAAGTGGAATATAAGGAGAATTTTTCAAAGATATTTAAGAGCATAACAGCAGACAATGGCTCGGAATTTGCCGAATTGAGTGAGATATTAAAGAAATGTGAAAGCAAGGCATATTTTAGTCACCCATATTCTGCATTTGAGAGAGGGACAAACGAGCGTCATAATGGGTTAATAAGGAGGTTTATACCTAAAGGCAAAACGATAGCTGACTTGTCAGAGTGGGCTATAAGACGAGTGCAAAATTGGTGCAATCAACTTCCAAGGAGGATCTTAAGATACAAGACACCTGAAGAATGTTTTTTAAATGAGGTTAGCAAAGTTATCAATTATGCGCAATGATTACGATGAAATAGTTCAACCATGGCAAAATGCAAAATTAAGGCCTCTGTTTCCCTTATAGGGGAAACAGATATATCATACATGGTTAAAAAATTATGGTTTTATCAATTAAATAGGTGTTGCATTTAATATTGCAATTTACAGCAAAATTATATTCCACTTTTTGTACAAGGATATATTGACTTTTACATTATCACAGAATAATTACACAAGAGAAGCTATATATTTGACTTATTATTAATATGATATATAATAATAGTGTCAAAAGAATTGTTCTAATTTCTCATAATTTTCTCTAATCATAAACTTTAAGTAAATTTCTATGCCATAGGGGGGATATAATTTGAATAAAAATGATGAATATAAAATTAATAATATAAAGTTAAAAAGGAAGGAAAAGGTATATAAAAAGCTTAAAGAGCTTATGGAATCGTTAAAATTTGATGATATTGACGATATTGGATTCAGTGCGGAATATATAGGAAGTCTATTAAATCTTGATCGCATTAATACAAGCAGAGAGCTAAATAAATTACTAAATGAGGGAAAAACAATAAAGATAAAAGGTAGACCTGTGCTTTACCTTGATAGAATTTATTTGAAAGAGAGATTTTACCTTAATTTGCCTAAATCTACATTTGAAAGCAAAGATGAATTTATTGCTATTATAAAAGAAAACGATCTAAATAAAAAAGATGCTGTATCAAAGAATAATGTAAATAATAATATAGAAAAGGATGACACGTCGCAAATAAATTCAATTTTTTTAGACAGTGTCCTTGATAATATAATTGGTGCTAACGATAGCTTAAAAGACCAGATTTCTAAAGCAAAAGCTGCAATACTGTATCCTCCAAATGGACTTCATACACTGATTATTGGTTCAACAGGTGTAGGGAAGAGTACTTTTGCGGAAGCGATGTATAGATATGCCATACAAGTAGGAGCTTTGAAAGAAGATTCACCATTTGTAATATTTAACTGTGCAGATTATGCGGAAAATCCTCAATTATTGATGTCACAATTATTTGGCCATGTAAGAGGTGCTTTTACAGGTGCTGATAAGGAGAAAAGAGGGCTTATTGATGAAGCGAATGGGGGTATTATGTTTTTAGATGAAGTCCATCGCTTGCCGCCCGAAGGACAAGAGATGCTTTTTACGTTGATGGATAAAGGAATTTACAGGCGGATGGGTGAATCGGAAAGTACGAAAAAATCGAAAGTCTTGATTATTGCTGCAACGACAGAAAATCCTCAATCAGCGTTACTTCATACGTTTTTGAGAAGAATTCCGGTAATGATACAACTTCCAAATTTAGAAAATCGCACATCTAAAGAGAGGCTGTTATTCATTTACCAATTTTTTTATGAAGAATCCAAAAGAGTAAAGATGCCTATTAGAGTAACGAAAGAAGTTATAAAAGCTTTAATGCTTTATGAATGTCGGGGAAATATCGGCCAGCTAAAAAGTGATATTCAGCTAATTTGCGCAAGGGCCTTTCTTGAACGCATGATCAGCAATAATAATATTATAGATGTAAAGTTATCATTGCTTTCACAAAATATTCAAGAAGGTTTATTTAAAATACGTGATAAGAGAGATGATCTGATAATTTCAGAGATTGACAATTGCAGAGAAATAATATTTGATGAGAGCAGTATAGATTATTTAGATAAATTGAATATGGAGTTTTCAACAGCCAATTTCGAAAAAGGACATGATTTTTACGAGATTATTATAAATAACTGGAAGAAATATAACGATGAAAAATTGTCTCCAAATGAAATTAGAGAGAAAATAGGTAATCAAATCAAAGAATACTTTGATAAATATGTGTATCCGGCAGAGCCAGAAATTAATGCAGTAAATCAAGATGTGCTCTTGAAATTTGTGAGTCCGAATATTCTAAAAGCGGTTGAGTATTCATTAGACTGTATTAAAGATAAATTTAAAGGGCTGATAAGCCAAAAGGTGATATATATTGTAACACTTCACGTAAAAGCTTTATTAGAAAGAATAAAAATGGGTACGGTCATATCACATCCCGATAGAGAAAGTATAGCAAAAGAATATAAACTGGAGTATGAAGCGGCAAAGGAATTTAAATTAAAATTGGAGGAAAAGCTATCTATAGAGATACCGGAGGATGAAATCGCATTTTTAGCAATGTTTTTGCACGCTTTGAAATTGGGGAAAATGTATGAAAGTATAGGAATACTTATAATAGCGCACGGAAATTATGCGGCAAGTACGATGGCCAGCGTTGCAAATACATTACTTGGTGTTGATCATGCGAAAGCAATAGACATGCCCCTTGAAGAGAAAGTGGATTCTACCTTAGATAAAGCTATGGATATTGTAAAACAAATCGACAGAGGGAAAGGAGTATTGATATTAGTAGATATGGGGTCATTAACAACATTTTCAGAGATAATTACGGAGAAAACCGGCATACCAACAAAGACAATAGATATGGTAAGCACTCCGATTGTGATTGAAGCGACAAGAAAAGCATTGATGCCTGATATGGACCTTGATAGATTGGTGGATGAGCTAATAGGCATAACGTCCTTGCAGGTGAATGTAAAAACACCTAATGTAAATGCTGCAAAAATTGAGGACAGCAAATCGATATTTAGAAGAAATTTGATAGGCATACTTGAAAAGACATTGACATTTTTAAATCCAAGCAAAGCCTATGAGATATTGGAAAATGTACTAAAAGATATACTATCTGAAGTTAATGCCGATGTTGATGATGAAATATTGATAAAATTTTTATTCCACTGCTCCTGCATGATAGAAAGAGTTATAAAGGGCGAAAGCTTACCGTATATCAATTTAAACCAGATAAAAAGTAGTCAAAATAAAATGTTTAATATGATAAAAAAACATTTTGAAATTGTGGAAGAGGTATTTGGGATAACAATACCTGACACAGAATTGGCCTATATTATTGAAATGATTGACACGAATTTTGGCACACTAAGGTTGAGCATATGACACGCAAAAAAATATTTGTATACGATTACTCAATCATTAGATTTTTTGGCACGCTTAAGTGTTATTGCTTAAAAAGATAAGCAATAGCACTTATTTTTTTATGGCACACTGTTTGGCATGTTATTTGCATTAATTTATCGGTGAAAATAACAATTTTAAAGAATCTGCAAGAGAGGATGGTATAATGATAGGAATATTGGTCGTAACCCACGGAGATTTCGGCAGAGAATTAATAAAAAGCGCAGAACTTATCGTAGGAAAACAGGACAATATAAAATGTATTGGTCTATTTCATGGTGATGATATAGAGAAATTCAAAAGGGAAGTATCAAATACAATATATTCTTTAGATGATGGCGATGGAGTCTTGGTGTTTACAGATCTTTTTGGAGCAAGCCCTTCAAATGCAGTAGCATTAAGTATGAAGCCGGTTGAGAAAAAAGTAAATTTTGAATGTATAACAGGTGTAAATATGCCAATGATTCTGGAGGCACTGACGATGAGAAAATCATGTAAACTGAAAGATTTGAAAGAACACAGCCTCAATGTTGGATTAGGAGGTATAAAAGACCTTTACAATGAACTTAATGTAAAAAAGGAAAATGATATTTAATTTAAAAAGAGAGGGGATTTTATATGCTTAATATAGTTTTAACAAGAATCGACGATAGATTGATACATGGGCAGGTGATGACGGCTTGGGTCAAAAATACAAAAGCAAATCGAATCATAGTTGTAGATGATGATGTATATAAAGATCCTTTTATGGAGCAGGTGCTGAAGATGGCTGCACCGACAGGTGTAAAAGTTGACGTCTATGATATTAAAACTGCTATAAGCGTTCTGAATGATAGTGGAAACGCAGAGGAAAGGGTAATTGTTCTGGCAAAGTTTCCTAAAACAGTCTTATCTATTATAGAAGGTGGAGTTGCAATTAAAAGCTTGAATATCGGTGGCATGGGAGCAGGGATAGGAAGAAAGCCATTTTACAAAAATATATCGGCATCAGAAGAAGAAAGGGGGATTTTCAAAAGAATATTGGAACTTGGGACGCATGTATTTGTACAAATAATACCCGATGAGAAGGAGGTCGATTTGAGAAAAATATTATGATTGATTATTAATTTAAATTTAATAATCAAATAAATGAAAAGGAGTGTTCTTTATGTTAATACAAGCTTTATTAGTCGCTTTGATAGCAACTATGAGCAGTTGGTGGGTTACTCATACAATTACAAGAACCTGGTTGTACCCGCTTTGGTCAGGCTTTTTGGTCGCTTTAGCAATGGGTGAGCCAATAAAAGGCATGATGGCTGCAGCTTATATCAACCTTGCATATCTTGGCTGGATTACCGCTGGTGGTACAATGCCAGGCAACTTGATGGTTGCCGGAGTTTTCGGCACAGCTCTTACACTTCTGTCAGGAGCAGATCCAAAAATGGCGATAACATTTGCTGTACCATTCAGTATGCTTGGTATATTGACGTGGCAGGCTTATATGACAATAAACAGCTTGTGGGTTCACAGAGCTGATAGATATGCAGAAGAAGGAAACCTTAAAGGCATTCTTTTGATGAATTGGATACCATCCGGCATTTTAAGTTTCATATTAAATGGTATACCAGCATTTTTGATGGTGTATTACGGCGGTGGATTCATGAAAAGGTTATTAGCATCGATTCCACAATCTCTTGTAAATGGATTTAATGTTGTGGGTGCTTTGATGCCTGCATTAGGAATTGCGATGTTATTGGACTATATAGGCAAAAAGAATCTTATACCATATTATCTGATAGGTTTCTTTGCTGCAACTTATTTGAAACTTGATATAATGGCAGTCACGGTTTTTGGAGCCTTGATAGCAATAATAATGTACTCAAAAGAGAATTTATTTAGCACAAAAGGGGGAGAAGCATAATGGATAATAAGCCAAATCAGATAAAACTAAGAAAGAGAGACTTGATATTCCATTGGCTTTTAGGTTATTCCAATGAGACATGCTATAACTATGAAAGACTTCAAGCCCTTGGTACTACAGCGGCAATGTATCCAATAATTAAAAGGCTTTACAAAAGCAAAGAGGATATTTCAAAGGCACTTAAAAGGTATCTCGTCTTTTTCAACACTGAGCCTTCCTTTATAGGAACCATCATCCATGGTATTTGTGCATCGATGGAAGAACAAAGAGCAAATGGAGCAAATATTACTGATGAAGATACAAATGCGTTGAGGACTGGTTTGATGGGGCCGATGGCAGGCATTGGAGATACAGTAAGTCAGGGTTTGGTTTATCCAATTTTGGCTGGTATAGCCTGCAGTTTGGCACTTCAAGGTAATGTGATGGGACCAATATTTTTTGAGATTGCGTACAAGGTAATTATGCTAACAATGGGCTATAACATGTATATGCTTGGGTATAGAAGAGGTAAAAGTGTAATCTTGGAGATATTAAAATCGGGCACATTGTCAAAGCTGACAGATGCTTTCAGCATAATTGGATTGATGGTTGTAGGAGCTATGACATCTCAGAGGGTAAATGTTGTCGTTCCATTATCATTTAAAGTTGGTCAGGTTTCTTTGAATATTCAAAAAATATTAGATTCATTGCTGCCGGGTTTGGTACCGTTGGCAATAACCCTCATCGTATGGCAATTAATACGCAAAAAAGTAAAACCGATCTATGTAATATTGTTATTATTTGTTTTAGGTATAGTTGCGTCATATCTGAATATCTTAGGCGTACCTAAAGCGTAAGAAAATTATGGGGCCTAAGGCCCCATAAAAATTTAATAAATCAGGAGGAATTTGAGATGAAAGCAGCGGTTATAAAATCAAAAGGTGTTATAATTTTTGAAAATATAGAAAAACCAAAACCAAAACAAGGTGAAGCTTTGATAAAAATTAAAGCGTGTGGCGTTTGTGGTTCGGATTTGCCGAGGATATACAGAGAAACGTATCATTATCCTCTTGTTGCCGGGCATGAAATGTCTGGAATTGTTGAAGAAGTCGGAGAAGATGTTGATAAAAGCATCATTGGCAAGCGTGTCGCCATTTTTCCACTTATTCCATGCAGGAAATGTGCAAGCTGTGAAACAGGGAACTATGCACAATGTTCCAATTATAACTATTTAGGGTCAAGGACAGATGGTGGTATGGCAGAATATGTTGTTGCTCCCATATGGAATTTGTGCCCATTTGACGATAGAGTAAGTTTTGAAGAGGGCGCGATGATCGAACCAGCTACGGTTGCGCAACATGCTTTAAGAAACGCGAGGATAGATATAGGTAGCAATGTTGTTATTTATGGAGCAGGTCCGATAGGACTTTTAGTTGCAAAATGGGCCAAGATAAGTGGTGCAACAAATGTAATGATGGTTGATGTGGATGAAATGAAGATAGATTTTGCAAAAAAAGTTGGCTTTGATTTAATTATAAATTCCGGAAAAGAAGATCCTATAAAGTGGATAAAGGATATAACAAAAGATGGAGCAGATATAGCAGTAGAAGCATCTGGTTCATATAAAGCGCTACAACAATGTATTGAAAGCATAAAAAACTTCGGGAAAGTTATTCTTCTCGGCAATCCAGACAGTGATATGAATATACCATTAAAATTGTATAGCAAGATCTTAAGAAAAGAGGCAACACTAAAAGGCTCATGGAATACAGTTTATACCAGCTTAAACAAGAATGAATGGAAGACAACTATAAATACTTTAGAATCAGGGCGCCTCAAATTAAGTGACCTTATAACACATAAAGTGAAGATAGAGGATTTGCCTGAAACGATCGAAAAAATGCACAACAAAGATATATTTTACACCAAAGTCTTAATGATAAATGATTGATTGTAAATTGTTGATAGAAAGTGAGGAATACGATGAAATATTTATTTTCGCCATCTTTAATGTGTATGAATTTAATCAAGCTAAATGAACAAATATCTGTTCTTAATAGCAAGGCGGATTTTTTGCATGTTGACATCATGGATGGCCATTTTGTTAAAAATATTACTTTATCACCGTTTTTTATAGAGCAGATTAAATCATATGTCAATATTCCTATTGATGCACACCTTATGGTAGAAAATCCAGGTGATTATATTGAAATATGCGAAAAATCGGGAGCAAGTTTTATAACTATACATGCAGAAACAATTAATAGAGAAGCATTTAGAATAATAGATAGAATTAAAAGTCATGGACTCATGGTTGGCATAGCATTGAATCCAGCAACACCTATTTCGGAAATTAAACATTATATTAATAAAATAGATAAGATAACAATAATGACTGTCGATCCCGGCTTCGCTGGTCAACCATTTATTCCGGAGGTATTGGAAAAGATCCGAGATCTAAAGAGACTGAAAGATGATAATAATTATAATTATTTAATTGAAGCAGATGGTTCCTGCAATAAAAATACGTTTCAAGTGCTAAAAGATGCCGGATGTAAAGTTTTCGTATTAGGTTCATCAGGGCTTTTTAATCTTAGCGATGATTTGGGAAAAGCGTGGGAAATAATGATTGGCAATTTTAATGGATAAATTAAGGAGGTGCTTTGATTGCAGGACTACAAACTTGTTCAGAAGATGATATTAGAAGAAAATATGAGATCTCTTGAAACTATAGAAGACAAAGACGTTGAAAAGATGGCTGAATTAATATTAGATTCAAATAAAGTTTTTGTTGTAGGGGTAGGAAGAGTCCTTTTAATGCTTCAGGCTTTTGTAAAAAGGTTGAATCATATAGGAATTGAAGCGTACTATGTTGGAGAAATTAATGAACCAGCCATAACAGATAAGGATCTTTTAATTGTAGGTTCAGGCTCCGGTGAAAGTGCTATTCCATTAGCTATTGCAAATATTGCGAAAAAGTATAAGGCAAAAATATTGTATATTGGATCAAATATAAATAGTTCAATAGGGAAAATATCTGATTTTTCAATAAGAATACCGTGCCCCACAAAATTAAAATTGAAAGATGAATTACATTCAATGCAGCCTATGAGCAGTTTATTTGAGCAAAGTCTTTTACTATTTTGTGATGCAGTTTCTTATATTATTTTAAAGAAAAAGAATATTGATTTAAATTCCTTATGGAAATACCATGCTAATCTGGAATAACCATCAATAATAATTTTATCTAAAAAGAGGTGTGTTTTTAATTGTTGGCATTGAGGCTTTACGGCAAAGATGATCTAAGGTGCGAAAGTATACCTGATCCTATATTGCCCAAAGGAGGAATGATAATAAAAGTTGAATCTTGTGCAATATGCGGCAGCGATATAAGAAATATTAAAGCCGGCGGTACATCTCATGGGATGATACTGCCGAGAGTAATGGGGCATGAAGCTTCGGGAACCATTTATCAAATTGATGACGAAATAGATGAAGAAGGATATAAAATCGGAGAAAGGGTAATCATATCATGTGGCATACCATGTGGGTGGTGCGAATATTGTTTAAGCGGAAACACAAATCTATGCATAAATAAAAGATCTTTGTCTTGTGAATATGATGGTTGCTTTGCAGAATATGTAGCAGTTCCAAGAGAACTTGTTAAAGCAAATGGTGTGATTCCAATACCTGATAATATTTCTTTTGAAGAGGCTTCAATTGTAGAACCAATATCATGTGCCTTAAATGGTCAGGAATTGTCCAAAGTAGGTTTAAATGATGCAGTAGTAATCATAGGAGGTGGTCCCATAGGTATAGTACATGCAATTCTATCTAAAATATTAGGGGCCTCAAAGGTTATTCTGTCGGAGATATCCAATGACAGAATAGAGATAGCAAGGGATTTTAAAGAAATAGATAGGATTATTGATCCCGCTAAAGAGATTTTGTAAAAACAGTCATTGATGAAACGGATGGTAAAGGTGCAGATGTAGTGATTGTGGCGGCTCCTTCAGCCGCTGCACAGGAAATGGCTGTTTCAGTGGCAGCTAAAAGGGGACGCATAAATTTTTTTGGGGGACTTCCAAAGGATAAATCAGTTATCAATATAGACAGCAATTTGATTCATTATAAAGAACTGTTTATACACGGGACGTCTGATTCTACGGTTTTGCAGTTTAAAAAAGTATTGGAATTGATACAACTGAAAAAATTAAATGTGAAGTCTTTAATATCAAAAACTTTTGATATAAGGGATTACGAAAAAGCTTTTGAAATGGCATCTTCTGCCAAAGCTCTTAAAGTGATTATAAAACCTGCATAATCTGATTGTAAAAGCAAAAAGAAATGGAGGGCTAAAATGCTTAAAAATTTAAATGATGTATTGCGTGATGCTAAGGATAAATGCTATGCCGTACCTGCTTTTGATTGTGTGGAAGATATTATGATAAGATGCATTTTGGATACCTCAGAAGAAGAAAAATCACCTGTAATCTTAATGGCGTTGGAACACAACCTTAAAGGCAGAAGTATGGATTATATTTCTGGATTCATTAAATTTGCAGCAGAGCTTTATAGAATACCGGTGGTATTGCATCTTGATCATGCGACAAATCTTGATTTAATTGAATCTGCCATTGATCACGGCTTTACTTCAGTTATGTACGATGGCTCATCACTGCCATTTGATGATAATGTAAAGATAACTCGAGATGTTGTTGAGATGGCGCATCGTAAAGGTGTTAGTGTGGAAGCAGAGTTGGGACATGTCGGCGGATTTACTATAGATGGGAAAAGCGAGGAATCTAAATTAACTGATCCAGATGAAGTTGTAAAATTTGTCAGTGAGACAAATGTAGATGCACTGGCCGTATCGATTGGCACCACACATGGTGTCTACATTTCAGAGCCTAATTTAAATATTAAAAGGTTAAGTGAAATAAGGGAAAGGTGTTCCGTACCATTGGTATTACACGGCGGTTCAGGAACACCTGTAGAACAGGTTCAAAATGCGGTTAAGCATGGGATTACTAAAGTAAATTTATACGCTGATTTGCGCATTGCAATGAATAACGGGCTTAAAGAAGCCGCATCAAAAATAAAACGCATAGATCCATATCCAGATGAAATGTTTGCACCGATGAAAAAATTGCTTTCAAATGTTATAAGAGATAAGATCAGAATGCTTAATTCCAATAACAGAATTGAATATATAAAATAACGCTATATGAACAATGACCACATATATAACGGGTGGTTTGTTCTGATGTTATAAGCCTCTGTTATTAGCCAGCGTCTTAAGAGCTGGCTTTCAATTTGTTCAATCTGCTATGCATTTATCACTTTTGTTGCCCATAAAGGGAAAATGTATTACGAGTTATCACTTAAAAGGGCTATCATATTTTTTAAATGAGTGTTGGCACTTTTTATGCCATATCAAAGTAGAATTATCATGCAAACGCAGTACATTTCTCTCTCATATATGACATTTTATCAGAATAATTACACAAAATTAAAAAAACATATTGACTTTTTATTGGTAGCATACTATACTATTATTAGTAAAGCGTTTTACTAAAACGTTAATCTTGATAATTTGGTGATGCAAGTGGCAATAACTATAAAAGATATAGCTAGATTAGCAAATGTATCAATAACTACTGTTTCCAAAGTAATTAATAACAAAGATGACAGTATTAGTGAGCAGACTAAAAATAAGATATTGCAAATAATAAAAGAAACAAATTATCAACCTAATGCTATAGCAAGGAGTTTGGTTACAAAGAAAACGAAAACAATTGGATTGATTATACCAGATATTACAAACCCCTTCTTCCCTGAAATAGCGAGAGGTGCAGAGGATTGTGCTAATATTTATGGTTACAATATATTTTTATGTAATACAGATGATAACGCAGAAAAAGAAAATAATTATATAGCTGTGTTAAGAGAAAAATGCGTTGATGGAATTATATTTACATCAAGTTCAATACCAAAATATGAACATATTATTGATTTAATCGATTCGGGAATTCCTGTTGTAATGATTGACAGATCAATTGAACCAAAATTAAAAAATATTTATGGTGTTTTTTTGGATAACTATAAAGGTGGTTATTTAGCTACAAAATATCTAATCGAACTAGGACATAGAAATATAGCTTGCATTACTGGACCACTTTATACAAAAAGTGCTATAGAGAGATTAAATGGATACAAAAAAGCACTTTCAGATTTTAATATTGAAATAAATAACAGCATGATTATAGAAGGAGATTTTAAAATAAATAGTGGTATGGTTGCAGCAGAAAAGATAATTGAAAACAAAGATGTAACTGGCATTTTTGCTTGCAATGACTTAATGGCCTATGGTGTTTATAAAACTTTAAAGAAGAAGGGATATAGGATACCTGATGATATATCAATAGTTGGCTTTGATGATATTCAACTTTCACAGATTTTAGAACCGCAACTAACTACAATAAAACAACCTTCTTATGATATGGGTTTGACAGCTACTAGAGTATTAATAAAGCTTATTGAAGGAGAAAAAGTTAGAAAAAAAGTTGTTAAATTTGAACCTAGCTTGATTGAAAGAAAAAGCGTTAGAGAGTATCATAATAATATTTGAGGTGATAACATGAAAAATATTTTAGTAGTTGGAAGTATTAATATGGACATTGTAATAAAAGTTGAGCATATACCAAAGATTGGTGAAACTGTTATTGCAAAAGAAGTAAACTATTCATTTGGAGGGAAAGGTGCAAATCAAGCTGTCGCAATAGCTAAATTAGGTGGAAATGTTACTATGATAGGCAGAGTTGGAGACGATAACTTTGGCAAAGAACTGATTGAAAATTTAGATAAACAAAAAGTAAAGCCAAGTGGCATTGAAATCGATAAAACAGAAAAAACCGGTATGGCATTTATATATGTTAGTGATAAAGGTGAGAACAATATATCTGTAAATCAAGGAGCAAATAAAAAATTAGATGTTGAACAAATAAATAGACATTTAGACTTGTTTGATGCAGCCGAAATTTGTGTATTACAATTAGAAATTCCGATTGAAACAGTAAAATACGCTATTGAGATTTGCAACAAAAAAAATATAAAAGTCATATTGAATCCAGCGCCTGCCAGAAAAATACCTGAAGAAATATTGAAAAATATATATATTTTAACGCCGAATGAAAGTGAATTGTCAATTTTAACTAAGAAAAATGTAAAGACTATTGAAGATATTAACAATGCATCTGAGATTTTATTGGAATCAGGAGTACAAAACATAATAACGACTTTAGGAGAAAAAGGATGCTTTTTAAAGAATAAAAATGATTCTTTACATTTTGCAGCAGTACAGGTAGACGCTATAGATACTACGGCAGCAGGTGATTCTTTTACTGGTGCTATATCAATTGCTTTAAATAATGGTAAAAGCATAAAAGAAGCTATTGAGTTTGCAACTTATGTTTCTGCTTTAACTGTAACAAAAGAAGGTACACAGGATTCTTTGCCAGATAAGTTAGAGGTTGAAAAATTTATTAATGAGAGGAGAGAAGTTCATGAAAAAAACAACTTTGCTTAATAGTGAAATATCAAGAATTGTTGCAGAATGTGGACATAAAGATCTTTTGGTAATAGCAGATAGTGGATTGCCAGTACCAGAGAATACTAAAAGAATAGATATTGCTCTATCACCAGGTATTCCTAGTTTTTTAGAAACGCTAAAGGCTGTGCTTTCGGAACTTGGCGTTGAAAAGGCATATATTGCTAAAGAGATGATAGATAAAAATAATGAATTATATTTAGAAGTTACTAAGCTATTACAAGATAAAATAATTATTATTGATCATGAAAAATTGAAGGAAATGAGTAAAATGTCAAAGGCTGTTATTAGAACTGGAGAGTTTACATCTTTTGCAAATATCATATTGCAATCAGGAGTAGAGTTTTAATTAAGGGGCGTTAATGTTATGGAACCTTTGTTAAAGATTTCTAATATAAGCAAAAAATTTGGTAATGCAGTAGTTTTGGATAATGTTAGCTTGGAATTGCATAAAGGGCATGTCCTTGCTTTAGTAGGAGAAAATGGTGCAGGTAAATCAACATTAATGAAAATTTTATGCGGTATATACAAAAGGGATTCAGGTAAAATTTATTTAAATGGTAATGAAATAGAAAATGAAAATATAAAAGATGCTGAAAAATATGGTATTTCTATGATACATCAGGAATTAAACCTGATTCCGTCATTAAGCGTATATGAAAATATGTTTCTTGGAAGAGAATATACAAGAAAGTTTAGAAAAATTGATTGGCAAAGAATCAAATTAGAAAGCAAAAATAAACTTGATGAGTTAGGTATGAATATTAATGTTAACAAGGTTGTAAGAGAGCTAAGTATTGGAGAGCAACAAATGGTTGAAATTGCCAGATGTCTTCTTATGGATTCAAATATATTAATAATGGATGAACCTACGGCAGCTCTTACTGAAGTAGAATCAAAAAAACTTTTTGAAGTTATAAATATGCTTAAAGAAAAAGGTAAATCAATTATTTATATTTCGCATAGAATGGATGAAATATTTGAAACTTGCGATGATTATACAGTTTTAAGAGACGGAAAATTAATTTCAAATGGAAAAATAAAAGACGTGACTAAGGATGGATTGATTTCAATGATGGTTGGTAGAGATATTAAAGATCAATTTCCAAGAGAAGTGATAAATATAGAGGATGAAGTGTTATTAAAAGTTCAAAATTTAACTTTAAAGGGTAAGTTTGAGAACATCAATTTTGAAGTAAGAAAAGGTGAAGTGGTTGGATTTTCAGGTTTAATAGGATCCGGGCGTACTGAAGTCGCTAAGTCAATTTTCGGATTTTATAAAAAAGATGATGGCAAAGTATTTGTAGACAATAAAGAAATCTCAGTTAATTGTCCAGGAGATGCTATAAAAAATGGAATAATATATCTATCAGAAGATAGAAAAAATGAAGGACTTGTATTGAAATTAAATGTCAAGGAAAATATGACTATATCATCTTTAAATTATGTATCAAATCATATAGGAAGTATTCGCAAAAAAGATGAAAATTTATTGGTTAAACAAATGGCAGAAAAGTTAAATATTAAATTTCAATCAATAAATCAGAATATATCGGATCTTAGTGGTGGCAATCAGCAAAAAATTGCTATAGCTAAATGTTTACTTACGAAACCTAAATTAATTATACTTGATGAACCAACGAGAGGTATAGATGTTGGCGCAAAAAATGAGGTTTATAAATTGATAAATGATTTAAAAAAGCAAGGTATAGGAGTTATATTGATCTCATCAGATTTACCAGAAGTACTAAATATAAGCGATAGAATAATTGTAATGCATGAAGGTAAGATAATGGGAGAAATTGTTCATGATGATGCGTCTGAAGAAAAGGTAATGCAAATGGCTGTAGGAGGAATATAAAATGATTGGAACGATTAATAGTAAAAAAATTAATTATAAAGAATTATTATTGCGTGCAAAGTCAGTAATAGGTTTAGTCGCTTTAGTAATTGTTTTTACAATTTTATCTCCAAGATTTTTTAACTATTATAATTTAACAAATGTTTTAAGACAAACATCATTAAATGCTGTTATAGCTGTTGGTATGACATATGTTATTTTAACTGGTGGTATTGATTTATCAGTAGGATCGATTTTAGCATTTTCTAGCGCGATAACATGTGGATTACTAAAGAGTAATATGCCACTTGCAATATCAATTATAATAGGACTTGCAGTTGGTACTTTATTAGGTATGTTTAATGGTTTTGTTACCATTAAATGGAATATACCGCCTTTTATAGCTACATTTGCTATGATGACAATCGCAAGAGGGTTGACATTAGTATATACAAATGGGCAGCCTATAACAGGATTAAACGAAGCATTTAGTTTTATAGGTAATGGATATATAGGTCCAATTCCTGTACCAATTATAATTACAATTTTAATTTTTATAATTGCTTATTATTTTCTAAAGAATAATAAAATAGGAAGATATGTTTATGCAACAGGTGGCAATATGCAAGCTGCAAAATTAGCTGGCATAAATACTAATAAAATTATCTTATTTGTATATTCATTGAGCGGATTATTAGCCTCAATTAGCGGTTTGATTCTTGCTTCTAGATTAAATTCTGCTTCACCTACTGCTGGAAATGGGTATGAACTAGATGCTATAGCTGCTGTTGTATTAGGTGGAACAAGTCTTGCTGGTGGTGAAGGTAGTTTAATAGGTACTTTAATTGGTGCAATTATAATTGGTGTACTAAATAATGGATTAGACCTACTTAATGTTTCACCGTTTTATCAGTCGATTGCAAAAGGTATAGTTATATTGTTGGCAATAGCAATAGATAAAAAGAAATAAATATGTTTTAATCATCAATAATTTTTTCTCTGAATATATGTTGCAAGACTCTAATTTTGGGTTTTGCAATATATAAAATAAACAAAAATAAAAAAGGAGGAAAATATTTATGAAAGTGTCAAAAAAGCTTTCAATCATTTTAGTTGTTCTGCTTGTATTTGCTCTTATGGCAGGGTGTAGCAGTAATTCGGGTAATACTTCAAAAACTGCTACAAATACAAAAACAATTGGGCTTGTATTATCAACACAAAATAATCCATTTTTTGTTTCGTTAAAAAATGGTGTTGAAAAAGAGGCTAAAAAATTAGGGTATAGCGTAACAGTACTTGACTCACAAAACGATTCTTCAAAAGAACTATCGAATGTTGAAGATCTTATTCAGCAAAAAGTGAGTGTGCTATTACTGAATCCAGTAGATAGTGATGCAGCTGTTAATGAAGTTAAAGAAGCTAATAATAATAATATTCCGGTTATAACGCTTGATAGGGATGTTAATGGAGGTAATATTGTATCAAATATTGCATCAGATAACGTAAAAGGTGGACAAATGGCTGCTGACTTTTTAGCAAAAAAATTAAACAATAAAGGTAATATAGTTGAACTAGTAGGCACGCCAGGTGCATCATCAACTATAGAAAGAGGAAAAGGATTTGATGATGAAATATCCAAATATCCAAATATAAAAATAATTTCAAAACAAACTGCAAATTTTGACAGATCACAAGGCTTGTCAGTAATGGAAAATATATTACAAGCACAACCTAAAATAGATGCAGTATTTGCTCAAAATGATGAAATGGCATTAGGAGCGATAAAAGCTATAAAAGGAGCTAATAGACAAGGAATTCTGGTGGTAGGTTTCGATGGTACTGCTGATGGATTAAATGCTATAAAAAATGGTCAAATGACAGCCACTATAGCACAGCAACCTGAGTTAATAGGTACACTTGGAGTTGATACCGCAGACAAATATTTAAAAGGAGAAAAGGTTGCAAGAAAAATTCCTGCTGAAATAAAATTAATTGAAAAAAATTAAAATTGGTTTAAATAAATATGAATTTGAATATGGCTAAAAATAATGGATAATATTAAAAATTAAAAGATTATGAATTGTTGATATCTAGCATATTTATAGTTTAAGGGATATGCTAGAATTTTTTTATAATTAAATATATTATAGATTAAATTTATTATTGCTGCAATAGTATTTTTAATATTACAGCATTAGGCCCACCAATAATTAAGGATACTTACCAGGTTAAAAAATAATTATGCTAGTATAAATTTCAGCAATGACAGTATACATAATTATATAGTTTAGTTCCCCATATAGTATTTTATAGTAAAATGAGAACAAAATTTCTGCTTAAATTGTTGGAACTATTGTGGTAAAGTAAATACAGAGAGTTACAAAAATAAATGAACTTGTGTCAATATAGCAGAAATAAGCTCAAATGCTCTGATAAAAGAGGTGGTAGCTAAATTTAGGTGTATTATGTTTTGTTAAATTAGATGATATGGTGTTGATTACCGTAGAATTCAATGACTAAAAAGGCTTGTTTTAATGATAAATGATGAATTTTATATAACTATAATATGACGAAAAAATTTTAAAAGTTAGGAAGGATTTTTTGATTTTATGTAGAATTAATAATATTAAGATAATAAGAAAATAGAATAAAGTATATGGAATTATTACGAATTTCTTAGAAAGTTAGGTGATATTTTGAGACATAAAAGTAATTTAAAAGAGTTGAAAGATAAGAATAAAAAAAGAATATTGAATATTTTAATAAATAATGGACCTTTATCAAGGACAGAGCTTTCTCAATATACCGGATTAAGTATGACTGCTATTTCAGATCTGGTTGAAGAGTTATTAAATGAGAAGATAATAAAGGAATCAGGAATTGGACCATCAAACGGGGGAAGAAGACCAATAATGTTAGAACTGAATTCTGATAATGGATATATTGCTACGTTTAAAATATTTAGAGATAATTTGACTTGTATATTATTTGACTTTAATTTAAATAAAAGAGATGAAAAAAAGATTGAGTTTAATTATTATGACTTGCCTTTTTTACAGAGTATCATAGAAAATTTTATTAATGATATTGAAAAGGATTTAAAGCTGAATAACAAAAAAATATATGGCATTGGCATATGTTTAAATGATGATTTAAAAGAATTTAATTTAAAGGGAGTATTATCTACATCCATATCTTCAGATTATATGACATTACCTCAAGCTTTGTCATATGAGTTGGATATACCGGTTATAGTAGAAAATGAAATTGATTTAAAATCAATGGCTGAATATTTGGCGCTTGGTATAAATGACAATCTTGCTTATATTGATTTAAACGATGAAATACAATCATCAGTAATACTAAGAGATGGTAAAATAAACGATGATATTGATATTGGACATATGATAATTGATAGGAATGGGCCTGAATGCCCGGAAGGACATAGGGGCTGTTTAAACACTCTTGTTTCAATTAAAGCTATAATAAAAAAGGCTTTAACATCGGAAAAGAAATATATAAATGACATTGAGTTTTTAAGTTTTGATAGCGTATATAAATTTTTTAAGAATGATACTATTAATAAAATTACAAATGATGTTATTGATGCATTAAAGGTTGCAGTTCTGAATTTAAAAATTTTGCTTAATGTGAAGGTATTCGTACTTGATGGAAAAATAGTAAAAATGCTTAATGTTGCGGACAATTTACAAAAATCTTTTAATGACATAATTATTAAGCAATCTTTTGTAAATGATGAAGATGTATTAAAAGCGGCTGCAAAATTAACTTTAAATAAAATAATATATTGAGGAGGTAGTGTAATGACTTTTGATGATATTTTAAAATCAAATAAGATGACACTTATAGTTAGTCTGCCAAAAAATACTGTTGAATTTGCTGAGGCTGCTGTGAAAGGGGGTGCGAATGCTTTAAAAGTTCATGCTAATGTGCATCATCAGGCAAGTGGCAATGATTTTGGTAGCATTTATGAACAAAAGGAGGTGTTTGAAGAAATAATAAGTAATTTTAATGTACCAGTTGGACTTGTTCCAGGTGCAGAAAAATGTGCTAGCAGAGAAGAAATTAAATTGGCAGAAGAATTAAAATTTAGCTTTTTATCGATGTTTGCGCATTACTTACCCTTGTATATGTTAGATACAAATCTTAACAAAATGGTAGCAGTTGATGAAACTTATGACATAACACATTTGAGAGTATTAGAAAAAATTAATATTGATGTAATTGAAGCTGACGTATTGCCTGATGATAGAAAAGAAAAAATTCACTTATCTGACTTGATGAGATATGGTAGACTTGTAGAAAATATTAAAAAGCCTGTAGTTGTGCCAACTCAAAGAGTTATTGAACCTGATGAAGTTAAGTATCTTTACGATCTTGGAGTTAAAGGAATAATGATTGGTGCAATTGTAACAGGTAGTGAAATTGATGACGTTAAAAGCGTGACAGAAAAATTTAGAAATGAAATCGATAAATTATAGGGGGAATAATTATGCAGGCAATTTTAATACTGCTATTATTTCTAATAATAGCGGGACTTATGGTTTCAAGAAAGTTGCCGACATTAATAGCACTTCCAATACTTGCGATTGGGATAGCATTAATTGCAGGTGTTCCACTGTCATTAATTGATCCGAAGACAAAGATTGATACTGGTCTCTTAGCATACATTATAGACGGTGGCGCTATTAAGTTAGCATCTGCATATGTAGCAGTCATGTTTGGCGCATGGCTAGGACAGTTAATGAATCAGACTGGTATTTCAAAATCTATTGTGAAAACAGCGGCTGAATTAGGCGGTGATAGACCGTTAATTATGACACTTCTGATAACAGCTGCGGTTGCATTACTCTTTACAACAATAGGTGGATTAGGTGCTGTAATAATGATTGGAAGCATTGCTATACCAATATTGCTCTCTGTAGGTGTAGCTCCTATAATAGCAATATCAATGTTTTTGCTCGGTATGGCAATAGGACTTGAACTTAATATGGCTAACTGGTCTTTTTATATAACAGCTACAGGTGTTACACTTAATAATATTAAAAATTTTGCAGTTATATTGATGATATATACAGCTATTATAGCCGTTGCTTTTGCGATAATAGAATTTAAACGTGCAGGAATAAAATTTGCATGGGCGCAAAATACAGTAGATACCGAGAAGAAAGTTAATTTCTTGGCACTATTAACACCAATTATTCCTATAGTATTTGTACTTGTATTTAAATGGCCTATAATTACATCATTTATAGTAGGCATAATTTATTGCATTATTACTACACAAAGGTCATTTAAATCTGCGTTAAATACTATAACAAAAACAGCGTATGATGGAATTGCAGATTCTGCACCGGCAGTATTATTAATGATAGGAATAGGCATGCTATTAAATTCTGTTATGCATCCTTACGTTTCTCAAGCACTTTCATCGGTGTTAAAAAATATTATTCCAACTTCTCCGGTGCCTTATATATTGTTTTTTGGCATTCTAGCTCCTTTGGCACTATACAGGGGTCCACTAAATCTGTGGGGTTTAGGAAGTGGGATAGCTGGTCTAATTATAAGCTTAAAAATACTTCCACCTGTTACTGTGATGGGTGCATTGTTATCTACAGAAAGAATACAAGCAATTGGAGATCCTACGAATACGCAAAATGTTTGGTTAAGCAATTACGCAGGAGTTGATGTAAATAAATTACTTATAAAATTACTACCTTATATATGGATTTTAGCAATTGCAGGTATTATAACTGCGTCAATCATGTTTTTCTAAAGTAGGGTTAGGCTTTGGCTTAACCCTATAGAATAAATTAGGAGGAGATATCTTTGAAAGTAAGAATCGGAATAGATGTTGGAGGAACATTTACAGATGCAGTTGCAATTAATAATGATACTTATGAAGTCATAGGAACTGTAAAACTCCCAACGACTCATACAGCTAAAGAAGGTGTTGCAAAAGGTATAATAGAAGTGTTAAAAAAATTAATGAATAATAATAATATTAAACCGGAAGATGTGCTCTTTATTGCCCATGGAACAACACAAGCTACAAATGCACTCCTTGAAGGAGATGTTGTTCCTGTTGGAATAGTTACTATTGGCAAAGGTTTAGAAGGAATAAAATCAAAAAGCGATACGAATATTGGCGATATAGAACTTGCGCCAGGTAAAATTTTAAAGACATTTAATAAATATATTGAGATAAATGATGATTTTGATAGGAGCGTAGAAAACTCCATATTAGAGTTAAAACATGAAAATGTTGGCGCAATTGTAGCAGCAGAGGCATTTTCGGTTGACGATCCCGAGAATGAGAGAAAAATAATGGAAATATCGGAAAACCAAGGTTTACCAGCTACGGCAACACATGAAATTACAAAGCTATATGGACTTAAAATCAGGACAAGAACAGCAGCAATCAATGGATGTATCTTACCGAAAATGATTGACACTGCCAATATGACTGAAGAAAGTGTTAAGAAATCTGGAATAAAAGCTCTTTTGATGATTATGCGCTGTGATGGTGGTGTTATGGATGTAGCTGAAGTGAGAAAAAGGCCGATATTGACAATGCTGTCTGGTCCAGCAGCAGGTGTTGCTGGTGCTTTGATGTATGAAAAAATTTCCGATGGTATATTTCTTGAAGTAGGGGGGACATCTACAGATATATCAGTTATTAGGAATGGAAAGGTTATGGTGAACTATGCAGAGATAGGTGGTCATAAGACATATCTTAATTCACTTGATGTAAGGACTGTTGGAATAGCAGGTGGAAGTATGGTAAGGTTAGGAGAAAAAGGTATAGAGGATGTTGGACCAAGAAGTGCACATATAGCTGGTCTTCCATATTCAGTGTATGCCGATCCTGATGAAATAATAGAACCGGAAATAGTGTATATACAACCCAAAGAAGGTGATCCAGACAACTATGTAGCTATTAAAAGTAAAAATGGAAAAATGTTTGCAGTTACAGTCTCATGTGCAGCAAATATATTAGGATATGTAAATCAAAATGATTATGCATATGGAAATAGTAAATCGGCTAGAAAAGCATTCGAGCCAATTGCACATAAACTTGGAATTACAGTAGAAGAAGTTGCAAATGAAATTTTAAAAAAAGCATGTAAAAAAGATTTGGAAGTAGTTGAAAAACTTATTGAAGATTACAAACTCGATAAGAGTACAACAGTTTTGGTTGGTGGTGGTGGAGGAAGTGCAGCAATTGTACCATATCTTGCTGAAATGATGAATATGAAATACAGGATTGCAAAAAATGCGCAAGTAATATCAACAATAGGTGTGGCACTTGCAATGGTAAGAGAAGTAGTTGAAAGGACAGTTCAAAATCCAACCGAAAATGACATAATATCTATAAGAAGTGAAGCAAAAGAAGCGGTTATAAAAGCCGGTGCATTAGAAAACACCGTAGAAGTATTTATCGAAGTAGATTCACAAAGAAATATACTAAGAGCGATAGCGACGGGTGCTACAGAACTAAGATCAAAAGACATGATGAAGAAAGAATTAAACGAAAAAGAAATAATCAAAATAGCTGCAGATTCAATGAATATTAATGAGAAAGATACAAAGATAAAATTAAAAATAGGAGAAATGTATGTAATAATGGGTTTTAAGAAACAAAAGAGCTTATTTGGTCTTATTACAAAAACAATTGAATCAATAAGAGTGGTAGATTCAGAAGGAGTAATAAAACTTAGCAAAAATAATGGTAAAATATTCAAAACGACTATTTCACAATTTGATGAAAATTTAAATAAGGTTCTTGATGAAAATATATTTTATGGTGATGGAGGAGCAGAAATACCTGACTGTTTTATAATATTATCAAATAGATTAGTTGATCTATCAGGAATGGTAGATAAAAATCAGATAATGTCATTGGCAAAAATTGAGTTAAACGGTCATAGAGAAGATGAAGAGATAGCTATTATTGTTTGTAAAAGGTGAAAAAATGATACCATCCATATTTTTAAATAAAGAGGAATTAATAAATCAAGAACTTAAAAATGATTTATATTATGACAGAATAAAAAACATTGATTTGTCTGACATAACTAGTATGGCATGGAATCGAGGTACTAATGAAGCTAAAAAGTGCAAGAATCAAGATATAAATGCATTATTAAAAAAGAAGGAATAAATTTTGAGATTAATAATTTCAATTTTACACCTGGCTATATGATATTTAGCCAGATTATTGTCAATGAAAAGAAGATAACTATATATATGAAAAATATAGAAAAAGAATTTATTCCGTCAATTCCAGAGAAATATTTTCTTTGGAAAGCAAGAGACAGACTTATCAATTTATTTCTATGCCATGAATATTACCATTATCTTGAGTACTATTATATAGGGCTTACATCTAGCATTGATAAAGTCAATCTTAAATTCGGGTTTATTAATGTAAAAAAACAGTTAAATTCATTAAATGAAATTGCGGCACATGCCTTTGTAAAAGAGTTTTACGATATATGGTAGGTGATATATTATGAGAAGATATGATGTTGTTGTGATAGGTGGAGGAGTGTCTGGAACAATTGCTGCAATTGCTGCTGCAAGGAATGGTGCTAAAACATTATTAATTGAACAGTATGGTTTTCTTGGTGGGGCTCTGACAAATATGGGAGTTGGACCAATGATGACATTCCACGCCGGTGCAAAACAAGTTATTAATGGTATACCACAGGAAGTTGTAGATAATCTTATAAAGTATGGTGGAAGTCCAGGACATGTGCTTGATACAACTGGATTTGTAAGTACTGTGACACCATTTAATGCAGAAATAATGAAATATGTGCTTCAAAAGATGGTCATTGAAAGTGGTGCTGAAATTTTATATCATAGCTTTTTAATAAATGTTGAGTTAGATGGAGCTTATATAAAAGTAATTCATATTGCAAATAAATCTGGTAGTGAAAGAGTGGAAGCTGATGTATTTATTGATGCAACAGGAGATGCAGATCTTGCAGTAAAGTGCGGAGTAGATTATATACTTGGTAGACCAGAAGATAATTTAACACAACCTATGACTATGAATGTAAGAATAGGTAATGTGAATATTACAGATGTCAAAAAATACATGGAAGAAAATCCAAAAGAATTTACAATGGTAGATATAGAAAAGATAAAAACATCTAAAAGACTTATGGTGAACGGATTTTATTCAATATTAAAAGAAGCACGTATTAATGGAGAAATAAACTTTGAAAGGGATATGGTTTTATTTTTTGAAACTGATATACCAGGTGAGGTTATAGTTAATATGACGAGGGTGCAAAGACTAAATGGTACAAATATATACGATCTTACAAAAAGTGAAATATATGGGCGAGAACAGGCTTTTGAAGTTTATAATTTCATGAAAAAGCACATACCTGGATTTCAAAAAGCATATCTTATTTCGACTGGACCACAAATTGGAGTTAGAGAAACGAGAAAAATTATTGGTGAATATGTATTAACGGCAGAAGATCTTATAACTAGCAAACATTTTGATGATTGTATAGCAATTGGAGGATATCCCATTGATATACATTCGCCTGATGGTGACAAAACGACATATATGAATTTAGGAGAAGATAATATTTATGAAATACCATTTAGAAGTCTTTACAGTAAAAAAGTAAATAATCTTTTAGTATCAGGTAGATGTATATCATCAACACATGAAGCGAATGCAGCAATAAGAGTTTCTCCAATTGCTATGGCAACTGGTCAAGCTGCTGGAACTGCAGCGTATGTGGCTGTTAAGAATGGTAAGAAAGTATGTGATATTGATATTAAAGAACTTAGGTCAATTCTTTTAAAACAGAAAGCGTATATATGGTGACATAAAATATACTGATGTTGTAGGAACAGACTATTATGATTTGTGCCCGCTTCTTTCACTGATGGATCAAAATAAAAGGAGAGATGAAAGGGAGAGATATCCGGAAAGATGTGTTGAAGCTATAAAAGATATTCCTTTAGACATAAACAAAAAGAAAGACATAGCATTTAAGGCTGAAATATTGTCAGGTATAGTTTTTAAAAAAGAAGTTATTGAGAAAGTTTTTTTGAAGGTAGTAAAAATGTTTAGAATTGATGAATCTGAGACGTATAAAATGATAATAGAAAAGTGTATTAAACAAGGTATTAAAGAAGGTGAAAAAGAAAAAGCTTATAAAAATTGTCAGAAAATTAATAAAAGAAGTTATGGACATTGACAGAATAGCAGAAATTACAGAGTTGCCGAAAGAGGAGATAAAAAAATTGGTGAATCATGACCACCCGTAAAACGGGTGGTTTGCTCTGAGGCTATAAGCCTCTATTACTAGCCAGCGTCTAAAGGCGCTGGCTTTCACTTTGTTCAAGCCACCATGCATTTGCCACTTTTGCCGCCCCTAAAGGGACTAAGTACTACGGGCTACCCCTTAAAGGGGTTCTCATATTCTTTTACACTCAATTTGTCCAACATAATATCTCGCTTTTCTTGTTCCTGGATGTATTTTTTTATTGTTGCCTCATTTAGTCCTACAGTGCTTACATAATATCCTTCCGCCCAAAAATGCCTATTGCCAAATAATATACGTCACATTCTCTCTTATATGTAAATTTATTCCTCAGTTGTTAAATTTTTTTGGAGATGCAGAAAGAAAATATGATTTATGTAAAAAGTTGGATCCTAATAATGATTTGGGAAGTAAAAAACTTATTGAGGAAGCAGAAGACAACAGTATGCTCTATGCAGAGCATACAAGGGAATATTCTTCGTCAGTAGTGGAACCTTTGAAAAACCTTGTAAATGAATTAGAATTAAAAAAATCATCTTTTGAAATGAACGGTCATACAGCAATTTCAAAAAAAATCTTGATATAATACTTGCAAACAAAGGTGAAGTAATAATATATCCCAAAAGAGAGAAAAGGTATAAAATGATCAATCCTCATGATGTTGAAATAAATGATATTGTAAAAGTATATATTGAATATTGGAAATTTATAGATGTTGAACAATTCAATGGTGATGATAATTCTACTGAAGTTACAGATGAAAAAAACAGGCAATGTTTTAAAATTGCAAACTAAAATAATTGCGCGAGCAATTGAAGTAGAAGTTTTTGTTCATTTAGAACCTAAAGAAGAAAGATTATTTGTATGCACAAGAAAAAAGATACTAAAATTATAACAATAAAAAATCATGTACATATAGGGGCAGAGGGCGTAAAGGATATTATTACGAATAAACATAAAGAAGATTATATGGTTAGTATCCATATAGTATTGAAATAAAATTCTATAAAATTAAATTAGATGAAGAAAGACCAACTATAAAAAGTCAATAGAGAAAAAATAAAAAAATTTTTACAAAAAGGGTGAATAAAAATGCATGACAAATAAACCTGGTAATAACAAGCTAAGAGTAAATATATGTAATTAGTATAATTCACTAACAATCATTTTTAGGAAGTTTTACTTCGTAACTACAGTTATTTTTCAAAATAGCATAAATAGTATAGCAAAGCTTACGCGCTACAGCTCCAACAGCTGTAAGGTGATGTTTGCCTTCTGAACGTTTCTTTTGGTAAAAAGCCTTGAAAACAGGATCACAATTAGAAGCAACCAATGCAGCACTAAAAAGAGCTTTTCTAAGATAAGGAGAACCTCGCTTACTCATTTTGTTATTTGTACTGTTATATTCTCCTGATTGTGATATAGAAGCATCAATACCAGCATAAGCTACAAGCTTTGACGGATTTTTAAACCTTGAAATATCTCCTATTTCTCCTAAAATTGTCGCGGCTGTGATATTACCAATGCCAGGTATTGTAGTAATGGGAGAATTGATTTTATCAAGTAAAGCTGATATCTGCTGCTCTACATCTATGACCTGTTTTTCAATAAAATTGATTTGCTCAATTAATAATTTTAATTGCAGAGAAAAACTATCTAAACAAAACTTTATACCAAAAGATTTTTTGGTAGCAGAAGAAATTTCATTGATTTTATCCATAGCAAATTTCTTCATAGTAATTTCAGACAAAACCTTCTGCAACTGTTCAGAAGAAATATTTTCAAAATCATCCGGCGTATTAAAGTGGAGTAAGATTTCCTTAGACGTTTGTCCAAAGATATTAGAAAAGATAGATTGATATTCGGGAAAAACTTGATCTAAAACACAAATGGTCTTACGTTTAAGGTCACCTATAGAATTGATGAGGTAATTTCTAAAACGAGAAAGATTGCGAAGAGACAAGGTATCTTCGTTGGCTAAAGAAGTTTCTAAGAAATCACCATAGCGAATAAGATCCGCAATTAGTATAGAATCGATGATATCAGTTTTGCGCTTTCTGATTTCAGTTCCTTTACGCCAACCATCAGTTTGAATAGGATTAATAACATGAATAACAAAACCTTTTTCAACAAGAAAAGAATAAATAGATAACCAGTAATGACCAGTAGCTTCCATACCAATTTCAACATCATTAACAGAGATGTTAAAGGAAGCAAGCTTATCAAGTAAGCTATCACCACCAACGTAAGTGTTTGAGAAAGAGAAAGCTTTAAAGATGATTTTACATTT
This sequence comes from Thermoanaerobacterium thermosaccharolyticum DSM 571, assembly GCF_000145615.1. NCBI lineage: Bacteria > Bacillati > Bacillota > Clostridia > Thermoanaerobacterales > Thermoanaerobacteraceae > Thermoanaerobacterium > Thermoanaerobacterium thermosaccharolyticum. The sequence goes on along the minus strand of NC_014410.1, from coordinate 1,705,025 downwards.
TTCATCAATTAAAGAAGCTACATGGTTATTTTTCCCGATATCAATTCCTAAATAAAACATTTTTAATCACCCATAATCAATGTATTTTAGATAGTTCCTCTAAACTGATAAATGTTACTGCCTTGTTCTACATTCGAAGTACTAATCGAGTTAGTCAACATCCAACTTATTCGTAATCAGTTTATCAGACAGAGGTGTCAGTCTTTCAAGTACGAGCTTTTAATCTCAAGGAGTGAACGACAATACTCTATCTAATAACTTAATTATACAATTTTAAGTATAATTTATCAGCTAAAAAAGGATTATAGGTTGCCTTTATTAACCTAAATATATTATACAAGAGGAGTTAGTTCTATTATAGATAAAATTGACAATAAAGAACTAATTAGAGGAGATAGGCGATATAATCCACTTTATGGGATATATGAAATTATTGATATAAAGAGTAACCCATGTGAGAAAAGGAGAAGAATGGGTAGAAATAGGAAGAGCATATCGACGAAGAGGTATACTTCTATTCTTAAAGATATTAGAATTATAGAAAGTGGTAAACTATATAGTATGATAGAAATGAGTTTTTCCTTGGAAGGAGCAAGGGAATATACAGTTAATCTGAAAGTTTATCATGATTTACATAAAATAACTGTTATTATAAGAGTTCACAAGGAAAGTCGTTGGAAGCCAGAAAATTTGTATATTTCTTTACCTTTTACTACCGGAGAACAAGAGGAGCTATACATTGATAAAACAGGTTGTATAATTAGACCAGGAATAGATCAATTACTAGGAAAGCAATAAAGAATTTTATCTGTTACAAAAGGGAATATGCTATAAAGGAAAAGATAAAAGCCTAATTTTAGCGATTAAGAATGATCCGCTTATTGCTATGGGAGATCTAAAAAATCATCAAATAGGATTGTGCAATGGCAAAAATTATAATCTAAATAAGAGCGTAGTATATTCATGGGTTATGAACAACTTTTGGAAAACAAATTTTAAAGTTGACTTAGGAGGATTTTATCAATTTAAATACAAATTATATACAATCCATGAAAATAATTAATGATAATGTTATTTCAGGTGCATTTGATAATATATTTGACAATTTTGACAACATTAAAAATGCTCAAGATGATCTTTTTTTATTTGCTTTTACAACTTAAAAAAAGTGGAGTACAAATTCCTCGACTGTATCAAGTTTGCGGAACAGAAGATTTTTTGTATAAATACAATTTAAAATTTAGAGATTATGCGTTAAGCATAGGTATAGATCTTACTTATAAAGAGAGCTCAGGAGGTCATAATTAAGATTTCTGGGATGAGTATATTAAATATGTAATAGAATGGTTATCGCTGAAAAACAAGTTACAATGAAAATATAAAAAATTAATTCTATTTTATACAAGTTTTATAAATTCGTTAATTATTGATGATATATAATATTTGGTGTAAGAAAACTGTCAATAGTCTGAGAAAATGGACTTTGTGTCTACTCTATTGACACAAATCTAAGTTCTGAATTTGTTAACACATTTGTTAACATTTTGGTTGTTTATGTTACACTAAAAGTACCCCAGTATTTCAGTTGAAAAATCCCCCACTTTAAGATAAAATTTCTCTCATGAAATAAGATCATGAGGGAGCGGTGGAGTTGATATCATTGTTAAACAAACAAGAAATAATTTTATCATATATTAGAGATGGTAAATCTCAAAGACAGATATCTAGAGAAACTGGTATCGATAGAAAAGTTATCAGAAAATATATTAAAAAATATGAAGAAAAGAGAAGGGACTTGATAAATGAAGGGAAAATAGATGGAAATACAGATATTCAAGAGATTATTGATGATATAGTTGAAAAGCCTAAGTACAACATTGAAAACAGGCATAAAAGAAAATTAACTGAGGAAGTGATAAACCGCATAAAATTTTACCTTAGAGAAAATGAGCAAAAAAGATATTTAGGACAATCTAAACAACAAAAAAAGAAAATTGATATATATAATGCCTTAAGGGAAGAAGGCTATGACATTGGTTATACATCAGTTTGTCAAACAATAAATGAAATATTAAATGACCAAAAAGAAGCATATATAAAGGCAGAATATCAACTTGGGGATGTATGTGAATTCGACTGTGGAGAAGTTAAGTTATTTATTAAAGGCAAGCTTAAAATATTTCAAATGGCTGTATTTACAAGCGCCAAAGGTAATTACAGGTTTGCAAAACTTTTTCCAAAACAAGATACTTCATGCTTTCAAGAAGCACATGCAGCATTTTTTGAAAACATAAAAGGCGTTTATCATACTGTAGTATATGACAACGCAAAAGTTATGGTCAAAAAATTTGTGGGAAGGAGTGAAAAAGAACCAACAGAAGGGCTTTTAAAACTATCAATATATTACTGCTTTAAATTTAGATTTTGCAATACATATAGAGGTAATGAAAAGGGACATGTTGAAAGAAGTGTAGAATTTGTAAGAAGAAAGGCATTTTCTAATAAAGATTGCTTTGACTCAATGGAAGAAGCTAATAACTATCTTTATGAAGTATGTAAAAAACTGAATAATACAAAAAATTATTTAAAAGACAACAAATCACCTGCAGAGATACTTGAAGAAGAGAGACCGTATTTGTTGCCCCAATTGCCACCATTTGATGCGGCAAGATGTGAAGACTTGCGGGTAGATAAATATTCAACAATAGTTATAGACTCATGTCATTATTCTGTACCGGATGCTTATGTCGGCAAAATCATATTTACAAAAATATATTCGCATAAAATACTATGCTATTACGACAATGTAAAAATTACCGAACATGAGCGAATATACGGATTTAACGAATGGTCAATAAAAATAGAGCACTACTTGAATACACTAAAGAAAAAACCTGGGGCACTGCCGTCAAGTGCAGCGCTTAATCAGGCAGACCCAAGGTTGCAACAAATATACCATACCTATTATATCACTAAAGAGAAAGAATTTATAGATCTCTTGCAATATGTAGGTATAGTAGGTATACAAAAAATACTTGATGCTATTGAGAAATTAAGAAAAATAGATCCAATTGACATAACAACAGATAAAATAAAAATAATATGTGAAAGAAAGGTTGATGAATATATAGAAAATACAAAAACAAATAATGAAATAGAAGATAAATCGAAAGAAATGCTTTTAAAGTTCGGCAGCTTAATGCCTAAAGAGGCCGAAAATTTCAAAGAGGAGGCCGTCATTTAAAATGAACAAAAAAGAAATATCAAAAGAGATAGAACAATTTGCAACAAGCTTAAGACTACCAGGAATAAAAAAATACTTTCAGGAAAATGCAAAGGAGGCTGCGACAAGAGATATAAGCTATGAAGAATACTTATACGGATTGCTTCAAAAAGAATATGATCTAAGACAGGAGCATGCAAAAGAAAACCGTATAAGATTAGCTAATTTTTCATATAAGAAGTACCTAGAAGACCTAAAAGTAGAGCATCTACCAGATGATGCAAATAGAAAATTAAAGGTGCTAAGTTCACTTGAATTTATTAAGAATGGACAAAATGTAATACTTGCAGGTAATCCTGGCACAGGCAAAACACATATAGCAATAGGACTAGGCATAAAAGCCTGTTTAGCAGGATATAGGGTAGCATTTACAACAATTCCAACTTTAATAAATCAATTAAAAGAAAGTAGGTCAGAGAAAACATTACACACTTTTGAAAACAAATTTGCAAAATATGACCTAGTAATAGCAGACGAACTTGGCTATATCTCTTTTGACAAAGAGGGATCTGAGCTTTTATTTACAAACTTATCATTAAGAGCAGGAAGAAAATCGACTATAATAACGACAAACTTATCATTTGAAAGGTGGGCTGAAATATTTCAAGATCCAGTGATGACAGCAGCGATGGTAGATAGACTAACGCATAAAGCCTATTTAGTGAATATGAATGGAAATTCATATAGACTTAAAGAAACGGAGGAATGGATAAAGAATCAGAATATTGCTTGATTTTTTATACACTAAGTGGAGGAAAATTCGACTGAAATTTGGAGTATTTTTCACTTGACAAATGCAGCATAAAAAATTAAACTTTTTGTGGCTACTCTATTGACACAAGTTCATATTTGTTAAATAATGAGTATTATAGATAAGTTTCTTGAGTAATTTATACGTTTAAGACATTTTTCTTAAAAAATATATTTAAAATTAAAAGTTAGGGTATGTATATTTTGAATTTAGGACATATGTCCTTTGTATTTGTATTTAAAATGTTCTATTATATTAATGGAGTTAGATAATGATGACAATACATAATATCATTGATATTATTGAAAAGAACGCTGAAATTTTTAAAATTTTAAAAGACTGTCCATATGAAATATTAAAACAGTGGGAAATAAAGGATTATGCAAAGGGAACTGTAATATGCAATCAAGGTGAAGTGTATGATTATTTTTATATAATCGTAAGTGGCTCAGTAGATGTATATATAGTCGCAGAAAATGGTAAAAAGTATTCGCAGGCAGTTTATACCCGAGGGTATTATATAGGAGAGTTAGAGATATTTGATAAAAAACCTTATATCTGTTCTGTTCAAGCTTTAAGCCCAGTAAAAATTCTACGCTTAAAACGAGAATATTTTTTGAAATGGATTGAGATAGATAAAAATATCAATAATTATGTAATGCACACGTTGTGTAAACAATTTTATAATCTATCAAAAAAAGCTGGTGAGGATACATTATATTCATTAAAGAATAGAGTATGTAATTATCTAATAAGCGTTGGATATAAAAATCCAAATTATAAGAAAAATATCATAGTCAATATAGAAAAGAAACAATTAAGCGAAAAATTTGCAGTTACCCAAAGAAGCATAAATCGCATATTGCAGTTTCTCAAAGAAAAGAATATCATAGATGTAAATAATACATGCATAATAATAAAAGATATGGATGAACTAATAAAAGAAGAAAAGAAAAGTAGGTTTGAATGATTAAGATGTAGCAAATTATACTGAGGGAGGGGAAGATAAATTATGGTATATGAAATTCAACCACATATAAGGTTTGGTATAGATGAAAGCGCAGATTATGCAATACTTCCAGGTGATCCAAAGAGAGTAGAAAGGGTTAAGGAGTTCCTTGAAAATACTAAGGATGTGGCATATAACAGGGAATTTAAAACGGTTTCGGGTTTTTATAAAGGTGTGAAGATTCTTGTAACTTCCACAGGTATAGGAGGGCCATCGCTTGGTATAGCTGTTGAAGAGTTGAAAAATCTAGGAGTAAAAGCTATGATACGTATAGGAAGCTGCGGTGCACTTCAGCCTAATATTAAATTAGGAGATTTAGTTATGGCTTTAGGAGCTGTAAGAGATGAAGGAACCTCTGCCACATATATTGAAAAAAGTTATCCTGCTGTACCTGATAATTATTTGCTGGAGAATATTATAGAAAGCGCAAAAAGCCTTGGAGCTACTTATCACTGTGGGATAATAAGAAGCCATGACAGTTTTTATACTGATAAGGAGGATGAAATAGATAGGTTTTGGTCGACTAAAGGTGTTTTAGCTGCTGATATGGAAAGCGCACCATTGTTTGTAATCGGCAGGCTTAGAGGGATTAAGACTGCATCGATACTTAATGTTGTCGTCGCTTATGAGGGTAATCTTGAAGAAGGCATCAACGAATATGTAGATGGAAAAGATGTGATGGCTTTAGGCGAAGAAAGAGAAATACTTACTGCCCTTGAAGCGATTGTGCGTTTAAACAGATAATAGTGGGATTTAAAATATTAATCCCAATATTAAAAAAAAGACCAGCTAGTAAAAGTCAATAGGTTTTAGAAAGAAATTTAAACTTTTTTTACGTTGCAAAAAAGGGTATAGCAAACAAACTCAATTAAGAGCCGAACTTTGAAAACTTAATAGAGTTAATAGTTATTTCCAAGTATAATGCAGAAGTTTAAGCAGCTTTATGAATGTTTTGATATTGTAGTTTGTGTTCATCAGGTGTCTTTAATACAAAAGGCTTATTATCCCTTAGAACAGCAAATACAATGTCTGAAATCTTGTGCATAATTGCTCCAAGAGCTACTTTTTTAGGTTTGGATTCCTTCTTTTTCTGGTAATAATCGTAAAGTACAGGATTTATTGCTATGCCATTTCTTTTTACTCTTACAGAAGCTAAAGCAATGGCATAAAGAACACGCCTAGCAATTTTAGAACCTCTTTTTGACATTTTATTGTCAGTACCTTTAAAATTTCCAGATTCATTAACAGAAGGATCTACACCAAAATATGCAAAAAGCTGCTTAGGTTTGCTAAATGCTGAAAAATCGCCTATTTCACACATAAGAGTAACCGCTGAGAGAAAACCAACACCAGGTATAGAATCGAGGTAATAAATTTGCTGTACAAATTTCTTAGACTTATTTTTATCCACAAATGCCTTGATTTCAGATAATATCAGGTTAATCTTTTTATCAAATTCTTCTATGAAATAATATACATTTTTAGTACATCATAAACAGAAGACAAATTATACCTGAAATTTAAGGCATTTTTAGCAGCTTTAAACAACTTATCATACTTAGCTTTAGCGTAATTTAAGCCTTTTCTTGATGATATTGAAATAAGTTCAATGATTTCATCAGGTTGAGCATTAATAACATCTTCTGGTGTTGGGAATCTTTTCAGCACAGAAATAGCTGTAATTCCAGTAATATCAGAGAAAACCTTGCAGAAACCAGGGAAAACAATATGCAATTGAGCTTTAAGTTTATTCACATAAGAAGTACGATTATCGGCAAGGCTATAGTACTCTCTGCATAAACATCTAAGATTTAAAATTAACTCAGCGGGCATAACAGAAACTTTGGTGTCGGGCGAATAACCAATGGCAGCAATACGTTTTGCATCAAGTCTATCATTTTTCACTTTTCTTATACCAATATTTTTGTTAGAATTAGTGATGAGAGGATTAATAACAAAAACCTCAAATCCTAATTTTTTTAGGTGGCAGAAGAGTGGGAAATGGTAGATTCCCGTAGACTCCAGAAATATCTTAGATTTCATGGAGAATTGCTCTTCTGCCTTTTTAATTGTCAGAACAGCGTTTTTTAGAGAATCGGCATTATCGTGGTCAACCTTAAATGGCTTTTTAAACTCCTTTCCATCAGGTGTCAAGATGCAAAACCAGCTAAAATCAGCAGCAACATCAATACCAACACTAATATAATTAGGCAAAAAATTCATTAAACAACAACTCCTTTAAGTAAAAGTGAATAAGAGTATCCATTCTATTTAGTGAGTAAACAACCTAGCATGTGACGCGGGTATCCCGAAAAGCCGGTCCCAACCAGCCAAAACATTAATCCTCACTAAATGGAATAATTAGCTTTTTCACAGGTATAGACCATAAGGATGGTCTCCCAGGAGGTGATACACATCTATCATCTATTCAAAGAAGATTGTACACAAAGTTAAAGCATAAGTCTATACCGGCTTAAAGGATATCCCAAATTATCTATTTAAAAACAACTTAAATGACTTTTAAGATGTGACATATAAAGTCATTTAAGACAAGATATGCATAATATGGGAGTTGAGTATTGAAATAAATCCGAACATAGAAAGGCTATGTTAAATTATTGTTCGGTGTATTAACTCCCGATTTGATATAAATCATGTAACTTTGTTACAAATATATTATACTAGGAGGAATTATAATGAGGGGAAAAAGCATTTGGTCAGTTAAATTTTCTACGGCATCATTAGTTCTTATCCCTGCTGCTGTAGGTATTAATTACATCGGCAAAATGTTTGCACAAGTTTTAAAATTACCGCTTTGGCTTGACTCAATAGGCACAATGTTGGCGAGTATGTTGGCAGGCCCAATAATTGGATCAATTTGCGGAGCTATCAATAATGTAATATATGGTCTTACAGCTGATCCAATATCTTTTATTTATGCTCTAACTAGTATAGCAATAGGTCTTGTAATTGGTATTATGGCAAAGAAAGGTATGTTTAAAAATTTTGGGAAAGTTATAGTAGCAGGTTTGATAGTTGCTCTCGTATCTGCGATCGTTTCAACTCCGATAAATATAGGTTTCTGGGGCGGACAGACAGGGAATGTTTGGGGAGATACATTATTTGCATTTTTGTCTGCTAACAAATTCCCAGTATGGATTTCATCATTTTTAGATGAGTTCGTAGTCGATCTTCCTGACAAACTAGCTACTTTAATTATTAGCTATGGAATATTTAAAGGGCTTCCACAAAAACTTACAGTGCTATATAGCAATGATGACGAAATAGAAACGCTTTAATTAAGATGAATTCACAAAGTCATTTATAAATACCTAAAAATAGGGCACATTATTTCTTTAAGTCTTATTTATGGGGAATGATGTGCCCTTATGATAATGGATATTATTAGCTGATCAAAAAAGAGGATGGTGATAAATATTGAAGGCTATAACACTATATGTACCAAAAGATACATTCATATATAAGGTTGATCCTATAACAAAATTGTTTTATATTTTAACTGTAATATTAATTCCGATAATAGCTCCTATGCAGTTTGTAGCTTATGTGCTTATTGCAATAAGCCTATTGATTATATTATCCGGAGGGATATTCAAAAAAGTATTACCTATTATCAGTTTCAGCGCAATAATACTTGTTACTGTCGTTATAATTCAGGGATTATTTAAAATCGATAATAAGACAGCGGTATTAAGTATAGGTCCTCTTACTTTTTATAAAGAAGGATTAAATTATGCATTTGAAATATGCGCACGTGTATTAAATATTTTGTTTGCATTTTCAATACTTGTGCTTACGACGAAGCCTTCAGATCTCATCGAATCTTTAGTAAGGAAAGGATTGTCACCTAAAATAGGTTATGTTTTAAATTCAGTTCTTCAGATTATACCTGAGATGACCGCTACTATGGGCACTATAACCGATGCTCAAAGAGCGCGCGGCCTTGAAACAGAAGGTAAGCTTTCTACGAGGATTAAAGCTTTTTTCCCATTAATTGGACCTGTAGTTATGAATTCTTTGATTGCTACAAGAGAAAGGGCTATGGCTCTTGAGGTAAGGGGCTTTAATTCAAAGAATAAAAAGACATTTTTAAATGAAGAGTTTAAGTCTCCTTATTCTAGAGTATTTAGGATATGTCTGATTTTGATTACTATTTTGACAATATTTTGGAGGATATTATCATGAAAAAGATAGTTGTTGAAAATTTGAAATATAAATATCCGTTAACTGATAAGCTTGCATTAGATGGTGTTTCATTTGAAGTAAATGAAGGAGAATTCATAGGTATTATAGGTCAAAACCTTGCTGGAAAGTCCACTCTATGCCAGTCTTTAGTTGGATTGGTGCCGCATTTTTACCGTGGAGCTTACGGCGGTAAAGTATTGATTGATGGGAAAGAAGTACTTAAAAGCGATATAAGTGAGTTAGCATTAAAAGTAGGCATGGTATTTCAAAATCCGTTTACACAGGTTACAGGAGCAAAGCTTACGGTTTATGAAGAAATAGCATTTGGGCTTGAGAATATGGGATTAAGCAGAAATGAAATGATTGATAGAATAGATTATGCATTATCTCTGCTTGATATATATAAATATAAAGATAGAAATCCTTTTGATCTATCTGGAGGTCAGATGCAGAGGATGGCAATTGCCGGCATCATTGCAATGAAACCAGAAATAATAGTATTGGATGAGCCTACATCCCAACTTGACCCTCAAGGATCTGAAGAGGTTTTTAAAGCTATTCAGGCTTTAAGCCATGAAGGCATGACGGTTATAATGGTTGAGCATAAAATTGAAAAGATTGCTCGATATTCTGACAGAGTTATGTTGATGCATCAAGGAAAGATTATCGATTTTGATACACCTAAAAAAGTTTTTTCAAGAGGGGATTTAAAAGAATACGGAGTTTTAGCTCCTGCATTCACAAGGATTTGTAGAGCATTTGATATAAAGGATGAAGAAGGTTTTTATCCTGTGACCTTAGATGAGGCATACGATGCGGTGGTGAAAATAAATGGGTAGGATAGAAGTTAAAGATTTACATTTTTCATATAATAAAGGCGAAGAAATATTAAAAGGCATAAATCTGTCATTTGATAAAGAATCTACTGCTATAATAGGGCAAAATGGTGCTGGGAAGACTACTTTTGTAAAACTGTTAAAAGGTCTTTTAAAACCTGACACAGGTGATATTTTGATATTAGGCAAGAATACTAAAGAGACAACTGCTGCAGAACTTGCAAAATATGTAGGATTGGTTTTTCAAAACCCGAATGACCAGATTTTTAAGAATAAAGTTTTAGATGAAGTAATGTTTGGCCCGTTAAATATAGGACAGGATCATGAAGAAGCTGAAGAAAATTCTATTAAAGCTTTGGAAATGGTAGGATGTAAAGACATCTATAATAAAAATCCATATGACCTTAGCTTATCAGAAAGGAAGCTTATAAGCATAGCATCTATAATCGCTATGAAACCTGAAATAATCATATTTGATGAACCTACAATAGCCCAAGATTATGTCGGAAGGGAGAAAATAAAGGCAATAATTAAAAATCTTACAGAAAACGGAAAACTCGTGCTTACTATAATTCACGATATGGATTTTGTAGCAGAATCGTTTGAAAGAGTGATAGTATTTCAAAACGGTAAAGTATTAATGGACGGGAATACGAAAGAAGTTTATTCTCATGCGGATATACTCTATAGCGCATATCTCGAGCCTCCTCATATAACTCAATTATGCAATAAATTAGGATATAAGGATACGTTTTTGACCGTAGAAGAATTCATTGAAAGTAAACAATCATTAAGACAGAAATGACTAAAAGATGCTGGTACACATAAAAATTGTATCAGCATTCTTTATTTTTACTGTCTACTTTGAGGGAAACATATCAAACAGCTTTAGCAGGTGGTGGTTGAGTTTTACAGCAAACCTCATAATAATTTAATGATTGAAGTAAAATATTTTTATTTACGTGTTATAAGTATTGTGTTATAATATACTTGCAAGTGTTTAATAAGCAAGCAAATGTTTAGGCGGTGGTGGAAGTGTCATTAACTAAAAGAGAAAAGGAAATATACGAGCACATTAAATCAAATCCAATGGTATCACAGGAAGAGCTTGCAAATACGATTGGTATCAGCCGTTCAGCTGTTGCAGGTCATATTGCTAATTTGATTAAAAAAGGATTTATAAACGGAAGAGGATATGTAGTAAACGACAAAAAAGGTGTGACTGTAATAGGTGGAGCTAACATTGACATAAAAGGTATGACATTTGATACTCTAAAAAAGTATACTTCAAATCCTGGCCATGTCGAGATTACTCTTGGCGGAGTAGGAAGAAATATAGCTAACAACCTTGCGTTACTAGATGTCCCTGTAACTTTTTTGAGTATAATAGGAAATGACGATGAAGGTAAAAGAATTATAACAGAGACAAGAAAAACTGGCGTTAATTGTGAACACATCGCTACCTCAGATACAAAACACACCGGAATATATTTAGCAATTATCGATAATACAGGTAATATGGATATTGCAATATCAGGGATGGAAGTTTTAGAAGAACTAAATGTTAAATATCTTGAAAAAAAGATAGATATTATTAATAACAGTAGAATTGTAGTCATAGATACAAATATTCCTGAATCATCTATTGAATATGTTGTGGATGCATGTGCAAGAAAGAATATACCTGTACTTGCGGAACCAGTTTCTATTGATAAATCGAAAAAATTAAAGAAAGTACTGGGTAATATAGATTATATCACACCAAATCGAGATGAATTGGGATCATTATTAGAAACCGAGATAATTAATGATAATGATATGATAAAAGTAACAAAAGAAATAAGAAAATTGGGTACAAAAAATGTTATTGTAACGCTTGGTGAAAGAGGTGTTTATTTAAGCTCAAATGAGTATGAAGGATATGTAGATTCATATAAGGTCAATGTCATTGATGCAACTGGTGCGGGTGATGCATTAACAGCCGGTTTTATCTATGGTATTATTAATGATATGTCTATAGAAGATTCTGTGAGATATGGAATAGCCGCTGCAACATTTACATTATCATCATCTGAATCTGTAAATCCATTTCTTAATAGAAAAATTTTAGATAGAATTGTAAAGGAGAATAAGTATGTATAAATATTTAGAAATAAATGAAGAAGTTAAAAACGCGATTGATAAAGGACTTCCGGTTGTTGCTCTTGAATCAACCATTATTTCACATGGAATGCCATATCCAGAGAATATAAAAACAGCCAATATGCTCGAGGATATAGTTAGGGATAATGGTGCTGTTCCAGCAACGATAGCAATAATCGATGGTAAAATAAAAATTGGAATAAATAAAAAAGAATTAGAATTCTTAGCAACATCAAAAGATATTTTGAAAGCTAGTAGGAGGGATATCCCACCAGTAATATCAAAAGGTCTAAGCGCTGCTACGACTGTTTCCGCAACAATGATCTGTGCAAGCTTAGCCGGAATAAAGATATTTGTAACTGGAGGAATTGGCGGGGTGCATAGAGGCGCTGAACATACTTTTGATATTTCCGCGGATTTGCAAGAGCTTGCGAAAACAAATGTAGCCGTGATATGTTCCGGTGCAAAAGCTATACTCGACTTGCCATTAACACTTGAATATCTTGAAACACAAGGTGTCCCTGTTTTAGGCTTCAAAACAGATGAACTGCCGGCTTTTTATACTAGAAATAGTGGTCTTAAAGTTGATTATATGATAAATGATGAAGTCGAAGCAGCTAAAATTATAAAAGTTAAATGGGACATTGGATTGAAGGGTGGGTTAATCATCGCAAATCCTATACCTGAAGAGTATTCAATGAATAGAGAATATATTGAAAAAGCAATATATAAAGCTTTGGAAGAAGCAGATGCAAACAATATTAAAGGTAAGAAATTAACACCATTTCTTCTTGAGAAAATTAAGGATATAACATCTGGTGATAGCTTAAAAGCAAATATTGAACTGGTAAAGAATAATGCCATAGTAGGTGCAAAAATTGCGGTAGAACTAAATAAGTTAAACTAATATTTAGAAACTTAGCTAATAGTTTTTGCAGACAGTGAAAATATGTAGGTACAGGGAAATACCTTTTTAGACCATCAATCATTCGTTATAATGATTATATTGAAATTAGAAAAATCATTGTAAGGTAATTACATGTCCGAAACTTAAATAAAGATGAGGTAAATTTCTAAAGCTGAGAGTCAAAAATGTAATTATTCTATGTAATGTTATATTGAATTTTATTTGATAAAATATCATATAAATCGTGTAAGATTATATAGAACCTTTAAATCCGTGTACATGTGGCTAAAATGTACTTATAACACTTGCAATTGAACCTGTTAAGGCAGACTAATTTTAGGACGACAGCGTGCAGCACTGTGTAATTCAGTGTAAAAAATGCGGTAAAATGTACGTATCAGAATATTAATATGCCTGTACAAAAACAGGTATTTTTTTATTTAATGACGTAATTAAATATGGTATAATTGCTATCATTATATTCAGCATAAATTTTTTAATAACTTTATTTTTTCTAAGACGAGTTATTTCTTTTTGAGTCATATTGAATATCTCCTATCTCATACATGACATTTTATCAGAATAAATTCAATATGAAATTATCACAGAATAATTACAGATATTAAAAATTATTCTTGCAATGATCTAAAATAAATGCTATAATATCAATATACAAAATATAGTATATTGTTTAAGGTGAAATAAATGATTAAAGATTTACTAACAAAGAATGGCATAGCGGTAACTCTATTATCCAGAGAACTTCTATCTATAAAAAAGGGTGAAAGGATTCTAACAATTGGAGAATATTCAAAAAAGTTTGACCTAGGCAGAGGGACAATACAATCGGCAATAAAATATTTAGAAGATAATGATGCTATTAAATTAGATCCAAGAGGACATCTTGGAACATTTGTAGAAAATATAAATTATAAGAAGCTATGGGATTATGCAGGTCTACCAATAATATCTGGTGTTATGCCTTTGCCATATTCTAAAAGATATGAGGGACTTGCTACCGGTATATATAAAGCCTTTGAAAGGGAAAACATACCATTTAATATGGCATATATGAGAGGAAGCGAGAGAAGAATAGACGCACTAGAAAATGGGAAGTATGATTTTGCAATATTATCAATGCTTGCTGCAAAATTGAACATTGAAGCGGGCAGAAATATAAAGATTGTTACAGATTTTGGATTGAATACTTATGTTGGAGCGCATAAAATAATATTTGCAGAAAATGATAAAGAAGAAATAGAAAATGGAATGAGAGTGGCGCTTGATCCGACATCTATCGATCATTTTATTTTGACATGTTATGAATGCCAAGATAAAGAAGTAGAGTTTGTAGAACAATCATATAATCAAATAATAAGCAATATAATTAATAAAAGTGTCGATGCAGCAATTTGGAATTACGATGAAATAGAAGATAGAGGACTTTCAATTAAAAATGTTCCGCTTAAAAATAAAAAAACTAAAGAATTAAATGAAGATAATACAAAAGCTGTACTTGTTGTACTAAAAGATAATTGGGGAATTGATAAAATTATAGAGAGATTTGTTAATAAGAAAGAGGTTATTGATATTCAAAGAAAAGTTTTATTAAATGAGATCTTTCCTGAGTATTAAATTTAAAAAATTTATAATAAAGTAATATACAAAATACAGTAAAATGTTCGGAGGGATAATATTGAATGACAATATAACAATGCGGCTAGATATATTATTGAAAGGAAATGCAATAGATAGAGAAACATTAAGCATGACACTAAAAATTGATGATCTATTGAAATCGTATGATACGATTTACAGAAATAATGAACAGTATGAAATGTTTATAACTCATATAGCCATGATGATACAAAGAGTAAAGAATAATAATTATGTAAACGAAGTTTTGGATGATGATATTTATGATGAGATAAAAAAGTGTTTAAGCTATAAAGAAGCGGTCGATATTTTGGAGAAAATAGAGGGTATTTCTAATACTATTTTACCGGAGTCAGAAAGGAGATTTATAATATTACATTTATGTAATCTGTTAGAAAGGGGTTGTAATAAATGATTAGATTTGTTGTAGGAGGGGCTGTTGATAAACAAAAGGTAGCGCAATTAATAAAGGATTTAGGAGGTGATAATGTAAGCGTTGAGATAAAATCAGATATTGAGGCTGCTATGGCAGTAAAGACGGGAAAAGCAGATTATTACGTTGGTGCATGTTCAACTGGAGGAGGTGGTGCATTAGCAATGGCGATGGCATTATTAACAGCACAGAAATGCGCAACAGTTTCAATGCCTGGTAAGCCGCCAAAAGAACAAGATGTATTAAAGGCTGTAGCCGACGGCAAAGTAGCATTTGGTTTTACAAATGACCACATTGAGAAGGCTATTACTTACATCGTAAACGCAATTTTGAAAAATAAGGAATAGGAGGAGAACAAATTGAAAATAGTTTTAATTGCCTTAATCGGAGCTTTAGCTGCAATACTTGCTAATGGTGGTATAGCAGTATTCAACGATGGTCTTAGACCTATTATGCCTGAATACCTTGAGGGAAGAATGAATAAGGCAGAATTGGCAGCAACTAGCTTTGCTTTATGTTTTGGATTGGTTATAGGATTTGGCATACCTGTATCTATAAGTGCTACAATACTTCTCATTCATAGTATTTTACTTGGTACAGATATTATAGGGACATGGTCGCCAAAAGGAAAAGTTGGGTATATCGTGTCTGGTGTAATAGGAGCAATATGGGGCATAGGACTTCTTATAGGATTACAATGGATAATTAATATATTTAAAAAATTACCTGTTAACTTTTTTGACCCAATGGGTCAAGTCGGAACACCTGTACTTTATGCATTTGCAGCCTTTCCAGCACTTGCTATCGCATATCAATATGGCGTAAAGAATGGACTTATAACTTTAGGGATTTCTGCATTAGTTCGCGCTTTAGTTGCTAGATTTTCGCCGATTGTTGTCGGTGGAAATAAAATAACTTTGAATCCTGAGGGCATGGCTTTACTTGCTGGTATGATTGTATTACTAATATATGCGATGACAGAAAAAAAGGAAGCTGGGTCAACAAATATTGCTACTCTTTTCAGTGAAAGAGTGAAACGTATAAAGAAAAATGTATGGATTCTTGCAATTATGGGTGCACTTGTATCTGCTGCAACTGCATCACATATTCTAGCGGGTGATCCTATATCACTTACTTTAGTGTCAAAGGGTAATTATTCGGCAGCGGCTTTAGCAGCATTAGCAAGGGCAATTGGCTTTGTGCCACTTGTTGCAACAACTGCTATAGCGACAGGGGTTTATGGACCAGTTGGCATGACATTTATATTTGCTGCGGCGCTTTTCACTAATAATCCAATTGTAGCAGCGATACTTGGATTAGTAATTATTGTAGCAGAAGTATATCTTTTAGGTGGCATAGCATCATTTATGGATAAGTTTCCAGGGATAAAGAAATCTGCTGACAACATAAGGACTGCTATGGGGCAACTTTTGGAGGTTGCGCTATTGATTGGTGGTGCAAATGCGGCAAACATGGCTTTGCCTGGTCTTGGTATATTTATTGTCATTGGAATATACTTAATTAATGAGATAGCAGGTAGGCCGGTAGTTAGAATGGCAGTAGGACCTGTGGCAGCCATCATTGTTGGAATACTTGTAAATTTGCTCGCTATATTTGGTTTGTATGTTCCACCTGTTAAATAATAAAAGGGGGAGTTTTCCCCCTTTATTTACAAAGAATACTAAGGTGATAAAATGAGTACAATCAATAATATGTTAAAAGTTAAAGAAATGGCTAGACTTGCTAAAGCTATTAATAAAGCTAGAGATAATCAAGGGTATAGTGTAAAATATATTAATTATAAAGCTATAGAATATGCTGAGAAGTCATTGGAAAAATACGATAAGTTATATTTTTTTGGTGTAAAAAATACATCTCAGATTAGTAAAAAATATATTACAAAATTAACAAATAGCGGGAATTACATTTGGCTTACAGTTGATGACATGGCAAATGGTGGAAGAGCTATAGATGTTGACAGAGTAAATCCTTTGACTGGTAGGATTATGACAGGTTCTACAAGTGCTGGGTGTATTAATGTTTTAATTGGTATAAATGATTTTGCCATAGGAACAGATGGCGGAGGGTCAGTACTTGCACCGGCAATGTCGTGTAATTTGCCGGCGATTATGGCAAAAGGATTAGGACTTAAAGGAAGAGAAATAAAGAAATCAACAGATAATATTAAATTTGTACCTGGTATTGGGATTATAGCTAATGAGCTAACTACTTGTATAGATGTTATTAGAGAACTTGTTAGTAAAGAAGAATATGAATTTGAAAATATTAAAGTCGGTATCCCAAAAAAAGGAGATATAAACTTGCCGATTTTAGGAGATGTTAATAAAAATCTTAACGATGTGAAAAAGATACTATCTGACGAAAAGATAAGCATTATTGAAGAAGATCTTAGCAATGTGACTGATAGAAGTATTTCAATAAAAAAAGTTATAAAAGCTTTCAATGATGTGGATATTATAATAACAAAAGAGGGGCCAATTGATTTATTTGGAGAAGGTGATTCTGTTTTAGGTAATTTAGGTAAAGTTGGTTCTTATATTCAAAATAAATCTGGAAAATATCTCCTTAAAATTGCAAATATGATAGATTCTACAGCAATAACAATACCTACAGAGAATTTAGGAGTCGGAATCCTTATAATAGCAAAAAGCGGATTGAAATGTGGCATGGCAGCTATAAAATTGGCTGAAATAATTAGTAAAAAGATAAAGGTACCTTCTTTATATAAAGAATATTTTGATGGTTTAAAATATGATGATATTTTGTTTGAGGTGGAATAAATGATACTTGATAATAAAAGTAAATTTAAAAATATGGGGAATACACTTATACATGAACACTTAACGGTTGACCTCTCAACGGTTAAAGGTGACAATGACACCAATTTGGATGATCTAAATGCTATGATTGATGATTTAAAAGAACTTAAAAATAATGGTATTAATACAATCATAGATGTTACAAATATAGGAATGGGGAGAAATGTTAGAAAAATAAAATACATTTCTGAAAAATCAGGAATTAATGTAATATTATCAACTGGATTTTATAAGGATCCTTTTTTACCAGATAATGTAGTTGAAAAAAGTGTAAATGAATTATCAAGAATATTAGTTGACGAAATTTTAAATGGAATAGATGAAACGGAATTCAAAGCATCAGTAATTGGAGAAATAGGTACCAGTAAAGATAATATAAAAGATATAGAGAAAAAAGTATTTATTGCAGCATCAATAGCGCACAATGAGACTGGTGCTCCTATAATAACACATACAACTTTAGGTAAGCTAGGACTCGAACAATTACAAATATTCAAAAACATGAATGTAAACCTAGAAAAGGTTGTTATAGGACATGTAGATTTAAATCCCGATTTGGATTATTATTTAAAATTGCTTGATAATGGATGTTACATTGCTTTCGATACCATAGGTAAAAATAACTATCAGCCTGATGAAATAAGAGCAAAGTTTATAAAATCCCTTATTGATAAAGGATATACTAAAAAATTGTTGCTTTCTTTAGATATAACAAGAAAATCACATTTAAAATATTACGGTGGATATGGTCATTCATATATATGTGATAAATTTATTCCTATTTTAACAAGTAACGGAGTATCGGATGAAAATATAAAAACAATTTTATATGATAATCCAATTACATTGATTGGAGGCTAAAAAATGAAAACTAATCCAATTAAACAAATTAGTTTAGATGATGCAATAAAATTTCAGTTTAAGTTAGTTGATGATATACAATCAGTCTTTCAAGGACACGAACTTCTTGAAGCGGGTGACTATGGAGTGTCCCTAGAGTTTGGTCGTCCAAAAACTACAGCAAAAGTAGAAAAAGTCCTTGCTAAGTTTTTCAATGTTGAAGAAGCTGCACTTGTTAGAGGGGCGGGAACAGGTGCAATGAGGCTTGCTTTAACAAGCATTTTAAAAACAAATGATACTTTACTTGTGCATGATGCACCTGTATATCCAACGACACAAAATATAATAGATATGATGGGATTAAATATTACTAAAGTAAACTTTAATGATTACACAAATTTGAAAACAATAAATTACAATAATATTAATGCTATATTAATACAACATTCTAGGCAAAAACCTGATGATAGTTATGATATGTCCGAAGTAATTAGTTTAATTAAATCAAAATCAAATCTCCCTATTATTACCGATGAAAATTATACGGTTATGAAAGTACCCAAAATAGGAGTTCAGATAGGAGCTGATGTGTCTGTTTTTTCAATGTTTAAATTATTAGGACCAGAAGGCATTGGATGCGTTGTTGGTAAAAAGGATATAATCGATAAGATACGTAGAATTAATTATTCCGGCGGTAGTCAGGTACAAGGCCCTGAAGCTATGGATGCATTAAGATCTTTAGTTTACACACCTGTTTCGTTAGCAATACAAGCTATGCAAGTAGACGAAATTGTAGAAAGGCTTAATAAAGGCGAAATAAGAGGAATAAAGAAAGCTTATATTGCAAATGCACAATCAAGAGTTGTCCTCGTTGAATTTAATGAACCTATAGCAGAGAAAGTATTAAGAAATTCTGAGGAAATTGGCGCTGTTCCATACCCTGTAGGATCTGAATCAAGATATGAAATTGGTGCAATGTTTTATAGAGTATCTGGAACTTTCATCAAAAATAATCCTGAAATGAAACAATATGTAATACGGATAAATCCTATGAGAGCTGGGGCGGACACAGTCATTAGAATTCTGAAAGAGGCTATAAAGAAAAGTATTTCTTAGGAGATGATGAAATGTTTTTGGACACAGTTATTAGAAGAAATCCAGAATTAATCATAGAAGCTACTAAACTTCATAGAAATGGCAAAATAGGACCTAATACCTATGTACTTGATTTAGATTCAATATATGAAAATGCAAAGTTGTTAAAAGAAGCTGCGAACAAAAACAATATAATACTTTATTATATGACTAAACAGTTTGGAAGAAATCCGATTGTCGCTAAAATAATTGAAGAAGCGGGGATCGAAAAAGCAGTAGCTGTTGATATAGACGAAGCGAAAATTTTGTACAAAAATGGTCTTAAAATAGGACATATAGGTCATCTAGTCCAAATACCTAAAAATGATATAATGGCATCATTAAAAATGCATCCTGATGTTATTACTTGTTTTTCTTACGATAAAGCAGCTGAATTATCTGATATCGCAGAAAAATTAGGGATAAGACAGAATATATTATTAAGAGTTATAGATGATAAGGACGATATATATCCTGGTCAATATGGTGGTATAAAATTAAAAGATTTAAGAAAAATAGCAAGTAATATTTTAAGGTTAAAAAATATAGATATTGTTGGAATAACGTCATTTCCTTG
The DNA here is from genome assembly GCF_000145615.1 of Thermoanaerobacterium thermosaccharolyticum DSM 571. Lineage (NCBI taxonomy): Bacteria > Bacillati > Bacillota > Clostridia > Thermoanaerobacterales > Thermoanaerobacteraceae > Thermoanaerobacterium > Thermoanaerobacterium thermosaccharolyticum. Next base: position 1,684,411 of record NC_014410.1, on the reverse strand, counting down.
CTTTTTATATGACTATAATAGCAGAAAAATTAAGGCAACACACAATGCAGAAACACTTTTAAGAGCTAAGAATATATTAAGTGAAATGGGAATTAATGTATTGCAGGTAAATGGTCCAAGTGTAACTTGCTGTTCTTCAATGCCAATATTAAAAAAGTATGGAATAACACATGGTGAACCAGGTCATGCCTTAACAGGTACTACGCCTATACACGCATATAATAATAACCAACCTGAAAAACCAGCACTTGTATATGTATCAGAAATATCACATATTTCGGGCAATAAAGCATATTGTTTTGGAGGTGGATTTTATGCCCGCTCAAAAATGAAACATGCGTTGGTATCAGGAAATATAGATGATATTTTAGAAAAAAGATATGATGTTGAAGAGTTGCCAGCTGAATCTATTGATTACTACGGAACTATATTATTAAACGGCGGCAAAGTTAATGTTGGTGATACTGTCATATATTCATTTAGGACTCAAATTTTTATTACACGTGCAAAAGTGGCCATTGTTGAAGGATTATCTAAAAATAATCCAAAATTAACTTATATATATGATTCTAAAGGGAATTTACTAGATAAATTTTAGGAAGAAGGGTAATAATGAGAGCGATAATCCTTGTAATTGATAGCCTTGGAGTAGGTGAAATGATAGATGTGCCAATTGTTCGTACCCAAGATAGAGGAGCAAATACTTTAAAGCATGTATCGGAGGTAAATGAAAATTACAGATTACCAAATTTAGAAGCTATGGGAATTGGATATTTAGTTGATAGTAAAACACTCTGTAAAGTAGCAAATCCCATTGCGAGTTATGGATGTTCTAATCTAGCACATGAAGGTGCTGATACTTTTCAAGGGCATCAGGAAATTGTAGGTACAAAACCAAAAAAGGCATTAATACGGCCCTTTAAGGATTATATTGACAAAGTTATTTATGAACTTAAAAATGCTGGATATAAAGTTACAGTACCAGATATTAATCATCCATTCTTACTCGTAAATGATCTTGTTACTATTGCGGATAACATCGAAGCAGATCTAGGGTTAAATTATAACGTAACAGCACCATTGGATTATATTTCATTCGAAGATGAATTAAAGATTGGTAAAATAGTTAGAAATAATGTAGAGGTTGGAAGGGTTATCGTACTTGGTGGTAGGGGAATAACAGTAAATGATATATTAAATGCCGTTGAAGTGAAGGGGCCGAATATAGTTGGAATAAACTGTCCAAAGTCGGGCGTTTATAATAAAGGTTATATGGTTAGACATCTTGGATATGGTATAGACCCTAATACACAAATTACTACAATCTTAAAAAAGCATGGATATGAGGTGTCACTTATTGGCAAAGCCGCAGATGTAATAAACTGTGAAGGGGCTGATTACAATCCATGCGTTGATACAAATGGGGTTTTAAATTTATTACTCAATAAACTAAAAAATGTATCTAATGGACTCATAATGGCAAATGTACAAGAAACTGATCTTGCAGGGCATTCGCAGAACGTAAAAAATTATGCTGAAAAGCTAAAAATTGTTGACAACTTTATACCGAATGTAATAAAAAATATGAAAGAAGATGATATTTTATTTATTACTGGCGACCATGGCAATGACCCAACTATAGGACATAGCCATCATACGAGAGAAAAAGCTGCTCTTCTGGTTTATGGAAAAAACATAAAAACTGTTAACTTAGGGGAAAGAGAAACATTATCAGACATCGGTGCCACAATTTCTAATTATTTTAATACTGATAAAACGCAAAATGGTAGAAGCTTTTTAAAATTGATAAAAGATGATTACTGTCAATGAACAGATTTTCATAAATGTACATTTTACTGGCGTTCATGATTAAAATATATACGTATGACTTATAAGTTATTAAGCACATCCTTATAAAAACTTGGATGTGCTTTTTGTAAAAGATGGTGTAAAGGTAGTATATGACATTTTAAAATAATTATTAGCAAAGTAATTAGTAATATTACCCAGACAATAGTTGTAATAATATTAAGAATCAGGGAAACAACTTATCTATATATAAAAGATAATTGTGTAATTATATAATATAAAAGAAAAACTTTCACCAAAGCGGTTCAGCTAAGGTGGTGTTAGTATATAAGCGTGGACACGAAAAGTTTAATACGATAGAATAATTTAAGGAAAGGTGAGTGTTAAACAGTGTTCAAAAATGGTATTCGATATTCAGAAGAATTTAAACAGCAAATTGCTGAACTATATCAATCTGGTCAGTCAGTATTAGACCTGAGTCGTGAATATGGCGTAACAACAGTAACTATTTATAAGTGGATAAAGCAGCTTTCTCCTGTAAAAGTCTCTGAAAATGATGAAATTTCAGCAAAGGATTATCAGGCAATGAAGAAACGTATTGCTGAACTCGAAATGGAGAATGAAATATTAAAAAAAGCTACCGCCATATTCGCAAGAAAACGATAGATGAAATTGTTGCATTCATTAAAAAATACAAAGCTCAATATACCGTAAAATTAATTTGCAAAGTTTTAAAATTCTCTAGAAGTACTTACTATAAGGCTATTAGATGTGTACCCTCAAAACGTCAAGTAAAAGCAGATAAGCTGAAAGCCGAAATAAAAAGTTTTACTGAAAGCAAATGTCGTTATGGTGCTCCTAAAATCCAGAAAGCTTTAGAAGGCCGTGGAAAACATATTTCTCTTAAAAGAGTACAGCGTTATATATGGAACTTTACTCTATTGTGGTAAAAAAGTTTCGTCCCCATTCATCAAAGCCAAATGTAGAGGAAAAGGAAAATATTATCAGTAGAGACTCTAAAGCTTCAAATATTAACGAAAAATGGTGCACCGATATCACATACATCTATAAAATTAAAGACGGATGGACTTATCTTGCTTCTGTTATGGACCTCTATAGCAAAAGGATTATAGGGTATGCATATGGTACTTGTATGACGACGGAATTAGCAATCAAGGCGATAGAAAATGCCTGCCTTAATGTTTAAAGACACAAAAGACATTATTCTACATAGTGATCTTGGGACGCAGTATACAAGCTTAAAATTTAAGGACTATCTATCCTCTAAAGGCATAGCTCATTCCTTTAGCAGGAAAGGCAGTCCCTATGACAATGCTTGTATAGAATCATACCATTCTGTATTAAAAAAGGAAGAGATAATTTTTAATGATGCTGGAAGAGTAGTCTTTGAATATATCGAATCTTGGAACCGAAGAAGGATTCATAGTGCTATTAATTACAAGACCCCACAAGAGGTTTATGAAACTGCTCTTCTAATGGCTAAAAATTAAACTTTTTGTGTCTACTCTATTGACACAAGTCCAAATATTAATATTGAATATGGATAAATTTTGCCGTAACTTATTGGCAAGAAGTTTTTCTTTTCAATATAAATAGATGTATATATAATTTATATATGGAGAGCATTCCTGTAATAAAGAAATATAAGATTTGAAATAAAAAGTACCTCCTGATAAAATACAAGATGTCGATTGTTCATGAACACGACTCTCAAATAACAAGGAGGTACCTAATATGAAGTATAACCAAAATACAAAAATAATGCAAATAACAGAAAAGACATTAATTGTAGGTGTAGACATTGCTAAAGAGATACATCACGCTAGAGCTTTCGATTTCAGAGGAATAGAATACGGTAAGCGTATTGAATTTAGCAATGACATTGATGGAATGAAAAGATTTTTAAAATGGGCTGCAGATATTATGAATAAAAGCAACAAAGAGCATCTGATGGTTGGCATGGAACCAACAGGCCATTATTGGCTCTGCTTTGCACAGTTTCTTAGAGATAAGAACCATAAGGTGGTACTGGTAAATCCATTCCATGTAAAGAGAAGTAAGGAATTTGATGATAACTCGCCAACTAAAAATGACAGGAAAGACCCTAAGACAATTGCAATGCTAGTTAAAGATGGAAGATATGTTGAACCTAATATACCTGAGGGTATATACAGCGAACTTAGAATTGCAGTGGACATAAGAGAGATGCTTACAAAGGATTTAAACAAGATAAAGAACCGAGTTGCAAGATGGCTTGATATATACTTTCCTGAGTTTAATAAAGTTTTTGCAGATTGGGAAGGGAAAGCAGCACTGATAACGTTAAAAGAATTTCCAACGCCTGCAAAGATATTAGGTATTGGAGCTGAGGAAATACTTGCAGCTTGGAAAAAGGAAATTAATCGTGCTGTAGGTGCAAAGAGGGCTTTAAAGCTTATAGAAGCTGCCAGTCAAAGTGTTGGTAAAAGAGATGGCATTGAGATGGCAGAGATAGAGATAAAAATTATACTTGAACAGTACGAAATGCTTGTAAAACAGTTAAAAAAAATAGAAAGCAAAATAGAAGAACTTTTCATGCAAGTACCTGGTGCTAATGAAATGCTAAGTATAAAAGGTGTAGGAGTAATAACAGCAGCAATATTTATTGCTGAAGTTGGCGATATAACAAGATATGAGCATCCAAAACAAATACAGAAGCTTGCGGGTTACAATCTGGTAGAGAATAGTTCAGGACAGCATAAAGGGCAAACCACCATAAGCAAAAGAGGAAGAAGGAGGCTAAGAAGTGCTCTATACAAAATGATAATGCCAATACTTGCAAACAATAAAGAATTTCAGGAATTACACAAATACTACACCACAAGAAAAGAAAACCCGCTTAAAAAGAAACAGTCAATGATAGTTTTATGCTGCAAGCTAATCAGAGTATTTTTTGTCATACTGAAAAAAGGAGTAAAATACAACGGAAATAAGATGTTAAGAGATATAAAAAGACCAGAGATTAGGAATGCTGCATAAATTGCACCGCTGTGGTGATGATACACCGCAGTCCCTCGTCAGTCAAGGGCAAGGACCACGTCTCAGCTTTGCTGCGTTTCACTTCACAAAGCTGACCCTTGACAGCCTCGCTCCTGCGATGGTTTGGATAATTAAGCGGTGCTAAAAATAAAGCAAATAAAGATTTAAAACTCAATTTAAAAATTCGAAGATTGACAAAGAGAGCCGGAATTGTCAGGTTGGTAATTTCACCATAAGGGCTTAAGACCCAGCAAGGGAGCATAACTGACATCCACCTCATGTAAGGCAGAACGAAGGAATTAAGGACAAAGATCCTGTGAGACATGGGAGGGTATGCCACATGAGCTTAAGTGGAATTCATAGGCCAAAATATGGAAAAACAACAGAAGCTTATTTGGGATACCTATCATATGTAAAATTAATGAATAAATAGCATTAATATACATGAGGGCTCCTTTGAAGATCATGAAAATTTGAGAATGAGTGAGATATTAAAAGAAAATCAAAGATTATAGAGGGAGGTGATAATTATCATACTCAATGAAAGAAGAACAAAGATATTGATAAAAATTATAAATGCAAATTTACCAATAAAAGTTGATGAATTGGCCAGTTTATTTAAAGTAAGCAATAGAACTATAAGATATGATCTTAATAAAATTGATGAATTTTTAAAGCACAATAATTTGCCACAATTGATAAGAAAACCAAATATAGGAGTTAAATTTTCTAATTTAATTAAAGACAAAAACGAAGTTCTAAAGTTATTAGGCAATGTGAACTTTTATCATTACGCTTTAAAGCAAAATGAACGAATAAATATAATATTAAGTGATCTAATAGGATATAGGGATTATACAACAATAAATAATTTAGCTGAAAAACTTATGGTATCAAGACCTACAATAATTAATGACCTTAAGTATGTAAGAAGATGGCTTCAAGATCATGATCTTGAATTAGAATCCATGCCCAAATATGGTATTAAAGTATTAGGCAATGAGAATAAGTTAAGGAAAGCAGCAATTGAACTTATTATGGAAACAATGGATATCGATAAAGCTTTAGATATAATAAAGACACCAATTTATAAAAAAATTAATGTTGGTATGGATAATGAAATTAGAAAACTTTTTGCCGATATAGATTTAGAATATATTGAGGAATGTATAAAAATGGCGGAAAGAGAACTGAATACGATCTTTTCAGATATAGCATATACGGGAATTGTTATTCATATTGCGATAGCCATAAAGAGAATTCAGCTAGGGAAAGATATAATCATACCAAGGGATGAACTTGAATCTCTAAAGAATACAAGGGAATTTAAAGTTGCGTTAAATATAGCAAAGATGTTAGAAGATCATTTTCATATAATTCTACCAATTGACGAAGTTGGCTATATAACTATTCATTTTCTAGGAAGCAATATAACAAATACAAAAAGAAGAGAAAATAAGAATCAGATTGATTATCGAAAATTAGCAGAAAGGATTATAAAGACTGCTAGTTCTTTATTGGGAATGGATTTATTAAAAGATAGGCAACTTATTAATGGGCTTACAGATCACCTAATACCAACGATATATAGATTAAAACATGAACTTGATTTAAAGAATCCTATTGTGGCAGAAATAAAGAATAATTATGGCAAATTATTTGAAATAGTTAAACATGCTTTAAAACCTATAGAAGATTATACAGAAAAAAAGTTAACCGAAGATGAAATAGCATATTTTGTTATGCACTTTGGTGCAGCCATTGAAAGATTAAATGGACAAGAAATAATAAGACCTAATATCTTAATTGTATGTAGTACTGGTATAGGAACAGCAAAAATGTTATCAACGAGATTAAAATCAATCTTTAATGTAAATGTTGTTGGAACAGTAGCATATCATCAAATCAATGAAACATTGAAAGACAGACATGTGGATTTAATTATTTCTACAATACCGATAGAATCAAAAAAAGTTAATACAGTTGTTGTTAGTCCTCTACTTAATGATAACGATATAGAACTCATTAAGCAATATATTGTAGAACTTAAACAAAGACATGAATTTAAGCATATAACCTATGAATCTTGTGTTAATAAGCAGTTTGTAGAAAATATAATATTTAAAGGATATAAATTAGGCTTAGATGTAATTAAAGAATTTCATGACGAACTTACAAAAGAACGAATAGAGGGTTTGTTGCTGCATATTCTACTTATGATCAACAGGTTAGCATTTAATTCAACTTATAAAATGGAAAACATTCATGAAATAAATACTTCATCAAATGTGTTAAAACGGCTTAAAAGCATTTTTGATAGAAATGGGATTGATATTCCAGAGAGTGAAATTGTCACTATTATACAATATTTTAAATAAAAGAGGTAATTAATAAATGGATATTGATTTACTTATAAAAAATGGTCATGTATTAGATCCAAGCAATAATATAAATGGGAAATATGATGTTGCTATATCTAATGGGAAAATTCAAAGTATTCTTAAACCTGGTAATTTAAACCAAAGTAATATTAAAAATGAATTAGATGTATCTGGAAATCTGGTTATTCCAGGCCTGATAGATTTACATGTACATGTATTTCCGAATAGAACTTTATTAGGTACACTAGCTGATAACGTTGGCATAAAGCAAGGAGTTACAACAGTAGTAGATGCCGGAAGTACGGGAGTTAAATATTTAAATTACTTTATGAAGGAAGTAGTTGAAAATAATAATACACGAATTCTACTTTGGATTAATATTGCAAGTCAAGGGCTTTGTGAAGGACTTTCTGAATTAGCTGATCTTAAATATTTAGAACCTGATAAAGTAATAGAAGCTATTTCAAATAACAATTTAATTCGTGGTATAAAAGTTAGAATGAGTTCTTCTGTTGTTAAGGGAAATGGAATTAGACCTCTTGAGATAGCCAAAAATTTAAGCCAAAAAATAGGTGTTCCATTAATGGTTCATATCGGGAATTATCCTCCTTACCTTGCAGATATTCTTAATCTATTAGATGCTGGTGATGTGGTAACACATGCTTTTCATGGAAAGAAAGGAGGTATATTGAATGAGAATGGTTATTTAATACCAGAAGCTGAAAAAGCTTTAAAGCGTGGTGTTTTATTTGATGTAGGACATGGTACATCAAGTTTTAGTTTTAAGACAATAAAACGTACTAAAGAATTAGGATTAAACCCCAGCACTATTAGTACTGATATTTATAACTCTAATTTAAATGGACCAGTTTATAATATGGCCATTACGATGACAAAATTGATTGCAATGGGTTATTCACTGGAAGACGTGGTAAAAGCGACTACAAATATGCCTGCAAAAGTACTTCGAATGGAAAATGAAATTGGTAATTTAAGAGTAGGAACTGTGGCAGATATATCAATTTTAACATGGAAACATTCACCTATAAAATTAAAAGATTCAATGGGAGAAGAAGTTTTAGTTGGAAAATATTTGGTACCATTATATACAATTAAATCAGGAGAGGTATTTAAATGTAATGAATAATACAAATGTTTCTTTAAATACAGTAATAGAAGAAATTTGCAAAAAAGAGGTGGTAACGGAATATGAGAAAAATCAGCTAGGGGAGCTACTAAAAGCTATTGAATTGAAAGGAGGCGAAAAAGGTTTTTCTTTTACTAGTAATAGATTAATTTTAATAGGACATCATTTATTAGCTTTCATTAGAAGAATACAGAATGATAGCAAATTACCACCAATAGAATCTGATTTATGGAAGGAAATTTCACTTAGCTCAAAAGAACTAAGTACAGAAATTTTACAACAATATGTGCAAAAACAACATAAAAAATTAGATAGTGTCGAGATATTTTTATTGGCTGTTCACTTCGATGTTTCAAAATTAGAATAATAAGGAGGGTGAAAATGCGTAAAGTAAAAGTAGTAATTGGTGATAGACTCGGCAAAGGAAAAAATGTCGCAAAGGGTGTCGAATCCGCAGGTGGTATTGCAATTGTAATTCCCGGTGTCGGTGCAGACATGAAGGTAGGTGATGTAATGTATGAACAAAATGCAGATTTGGGTATATCTTTTTGCGGCAGTGGAGGAGCAGGTGCATTAACCGCACAAACAAAATATGGATATCCAGTAGCATTTGGCCTTAGATCTATTGAAGCTGGTTTAACCGCTTTAAGAGAAGGTAAAAAAGTTATTGGTTTTGGATTTATGGATATAGAAGAACTCGGGAAGAGACTTACTGAAGAATTAATAAAATTAGCTGAAAAAGAGAAGAAAGATGTATAAGGAATTTGAAAAAAAATTAAAAATTAAAGGCAATGGAGAAACAATAGAAGAAGTATTTAATAAAATTTTTTCACAAATTAAAAGCCGTCTTGTGGAAAAAACAAAAGAATTATTAATTAGAATTGAACCTAAAAGTGTGGTAATTATAAATGCAAGAAAAATCGTATATACAGAAAGATTTCTTGGATTATTTTTTCCACGAAAACGTACTTTTTATGAGATCGAAACAGAAATAACTGTTCGCGTTGGAATTATAGAGATTTCACAAATAAAATTTGAAGAGTCAGAAAATAAACTTTCATTTTTATGTAACTTAAAGAAATAAGTTTATTGGAATTTAGGAGTGCTTTTTATAAACTTAAAATTAGATAATTATTTAATTTTAAGGAGGGAAATAAATTTTACTACAAATCTAAAATAAACTTCTAGAATGAAAAGGGGGTTATATTTTATGTTATTGACAATAATTTTAAAATCAGTAATAATTGGTGCATTAGTAGGATTTGGAGTCGGAGGAGGCGCTGCTAGGATGTTCTTCGCTCCAACAATTCAAGGAATGGGTGCTTTTCGTACTTTAGGAGAATTAAATGCTTGTCAAGGTGATCCTATTTCACATTTCTCATTTGGACTTGGTTTTTTGTTTAATTCATGGGCAACAAATCTTGGTGCCGGTGCTTTAACACAAGATGTAGAACATAGAATTATTCCTAATTGGGCCGCAGCATTACTACTGTCTAAAAATAAAAACGTTAACGAAACCTTAAAAGATCCAAAAAAAATGGCATTGGCCGGTGCTCTCATTGGGATGATAGTTGTGCCTATTATAAATTCTACTTCTGCGGCGATTCCACAATCATTACAAAATGTGGCAGTAAAAGTTTTAGTTCCTGCTGCTAATTGGTTGATTAATCCAGTTATGCCGATTGTTTTTTGGATAGCAGCACTTGATGCTGGAAAACGGACTGGTGTTTGGGGAACGATTTTAGGTGGGTTAGCACAATTAATAATGGGTAATGCAGTACCCGGCATTGTACTAGGTATTTTAATTGGAAAAGGAGTAGATGATTCAGGTTGGAATCGAATAACTAAAACTTTATGTGTTACTGTTATAATTCTCTTCATCTTGAGTGGTTTTTTCCGTGGTTTTGATGTAACTTTGCTTAAGAGCTTTAATATTATTGTACCTCAAAGTTTAATTAATTTACACAAAATTTTTGGTATGGTGGTGAAGTAAACAATGGAAAGTAAAGTTATTGAACATGAAAAACAAGGCTTTTGGTACTCTGAATGGGCATTTGTTTTATTTGTAGTATCTCTTGCTTCAGGCATATTTTCAGGTACGCATATGTATTATACTTATCACGTTGGTGCTTTTAATGATTTGGCTGTCGTTGCAATGTTAGAAGCTGGAATTAAAGGTGGCGGTTTTGGGGCAGCTGCAGCATTTGGTGGAGCATTTCTTTTTGCACGTATTTTAGAAGGACCACTTGTTGGTATTTTGGATATCGGTGGTTCTCTACAAACAGGCGTAGGAATTGGGATAGCAGCTTTATTGCTTGGAGCTGGTATTACAGCACCTTTAAAGTATTTCACATTAGCATTAGTTACTGGAGCAATTGCTGGTGCCATAATAGGCGTTATAATTATTGCTATTAGGAAATTTACGATAGATACTTCAGATTCTACATTTGGTGCAGACATCATGATGGGTGCCGGTAATGCATCGGGACAATATTTAGGACCTTTAATAGTAGTTTCTGCTACTATGGCATCAATACCGGTTGGCATTGGCTCAATAATAGGTGCTGCTATATTTTATGCTTTTAAAAAACCGGTTGCTGGAGGAGCTATTCTGGGTGCAATGTTATTTGGTATTTTCTTTCCTATAAAATGAGTTTTTAAGCTGACAGATAAAACTTATCTGTCAGCTAATATAAAATAAAATTTAAAAATAAAAGGAGAAATATAAATGAATGTGTACGAAAAAATAGGCTTAAAAAAAGTAATAAATGCAAGTGGGAAAATGACTGCATTAGGTGCAACAGCTGTTTCTCAAGAAGTTGCAGAAATGATAAAGAAAGCATCTATGGAATATGTTGAAATATCGTCATTGATAGATAAAGCAGGAGAAATAATATCAAAATATACAGGAGGGGATGATTCCTGTGTAACAGTAGGTGCTTCAGCAGGAATAGCAATTTCAGTTGCTGCTACTATCGCAAAAGATAACCTATCTTTAATAGAAAAAATGCCCAAAAGTGACGGATTAAAGAACGAAATAATCATACAGAAAGGACATTCAATAAATTTTGGAGCACCAATAAATCAAATGATTATGCTAGGGGGCGGAATACCTGTAGAAGTAGGTCAAGCGAATAAAGTTGAATATCAACATGTAGAAAAAGCAATAAATGATAAAACTACCGCATTAATATACATTAAGTCTCATCATACCGTACAAAAGGGTATGTTATCAATAGAAAAAATGATTGAGATTGCACATAACCATAAACTTCCTTTAATAATAGATGCCGCAGCAGAAGAAGACTTAAAGAAATATGTAAAATTGGGAGCAGATATGGTAATATACAGTGGTGGTAAAGCCATTGGTGGTCCAACCTCTGGATTTATAACAGGGAAGGAAGAATGGATAAAATATTGTAAGGAACAATACAAAGGAATAGGAAGAGCAATGAAAGTCGGAAAAGAAAATATTATGGGACTTTTAAAAGCTATAGAACTATATGGAAAAGCAGATGTAGAGGGAAAAGCTTTAGAAAATAGAAATAAAATGAATGATATGGTAAAAGAATTAAATTTAATAAAAGGAATTGAAGCCGTTTTAATTCGGGATGAAGCAGGAAGAGATATATATAGAGCAAGAATAAAAATAGATGAAGAGAAAGTAGGCATGACTGCATTCGAATTAATAAAAAGATTAGAAACAGGGGATATAGCAATATATACAAGAGATTATTATGCAAATATTGGTTATATTGATATTGACCCAAGACCATTAAATGATGGTGATGAAAAAATAATAATATCGAGAATAGCAGAAATTATTAATTCAAAAAAATAGTTAAAAGATTATTGGATATAAAAATCTAAACAAGAGGGGTTAAAAATGAATTTAGAGAAATATAAATTTTACAAAGACAAAATAGCATTTAATTTTTTAGCAAAAACTCCTAAAAATGCTATGGAAATAATAAATATTCTTGACGGAAATGTATTTATAGGCATATTATCAAATCAATTTAAAACCGTTGAAGAAGGTATTAAATATATTAAAAACTATCAAAAGGAAGCACCAACTGCAAATATATCAGTAGGATTAGGCGGAGGAGATCCAAACCAATGGAAAGTTGCTGCTAAAATTGCTGGGGAAGTTAATCCAGCTCATGTAAATCAAGTTTTTCCAACAGCCGGTTTTACAAAAGGATATTTAAAAGCAAAGGGATTTGATGATACCATAGTAAATGCATTAATAGGTCCGACCGGAGAGCCTGGAAAAGTTAAAATAAGTACGGGACCAAATAGTAGTCGAAATAAAAGCGGAATAGTAGACGTAGATACTGCTATATTAATGTTAAAAGATAGTGGAGTAGATTCGATTAAGTTCTATAATATACATGGCGATAGTTGTTTAGAAGAAGTAAAAAAATTAGCAGAGGCATGTGCTAGGAATGGGTTTCCAATAATTGAACCAACAGGTGGGATTACAAAAGAAAATATAATCAATATAATAAAAACTTGTTTAGATGCAGGTTGCGAAAAGGTAATACCTCACATTTATAGCTATGCAATTAATAAAAAAACAGGCCTTACGGATATTAACATCGTTTATGATATTTATAGTGAGGTAAAAAAATTATTATAGGTTAAAATGTAATTGAAAGATTACCTGAAAACAAAAATTAAAATAGGTAAAATGTGAAATAATAAAGATTTAAAAATATGTTTTAACATTTATAACTAAATAAAGAGTAGCCAAAAGTTAGAAGAAACATAAAAATCTGCGATTGTTTAGTGACGAGTATTAGTAAATATTTAAAGCAGTATGATTTCAACCACCAAGTAATCTTGCATTAAAAATTATTTGCTTTAACAGTGTCTATAACAAGAGTTAGCAAGCAATATGCTCAAAAGTATTTGAATTACCTACATAATTAATATTTTCAACATATGTTCTGTTAAGGTTAAACGCTATTAAGTGATAATTATATTTTTTGATTCAATCTTTAATTTATTTACTCAAACTTCGCACATAGATAATTACTCTGTTCCTTGAAAACTTAATACTTTGCCAGAAAAAAGTATAGTAATTCACGCAATTATGCACATTTTGGGAGTCTTTCCTTAAGTTCTTTTGGAATCGCAGCCATAAAAGCATTAAGTAATTGGTCCAGCTGCTCCGAAGTCAGCGATAGTTTATCTGCTATTGTATCTAAGAATACTTGCATAAGCAGATGAAAAGCCTGAATCAATGTAATATCAGACATTTCATCCTGTATGTAGTAAAATATCTCTCCCATTGTTCGCAAATCTGATGATCGGCGGTTCTCTAGTGCAAGCATCATGTATCTGGTAAATACTATTGCTGTATGTGCTGTCATCGCATCGTAAGATAATGAATTACATTCTTTGCTGAGCTTCAAGTATGATTTACACACTTTGAAAAAGACTTCTATATCCCAGCGCTTTCCGTATATACGAATGATTTCATCCTCATTAAGGTTCATATCCGTGGTAATAAGCGCCAGGTAGTCTTTTCGCTTATTCTTGTTTCGGACAAATACAATTCGAGCAGGAATAGATTTTCCGTCTTTTTCAAGGGAAACTTCCACGGATAACAGATATCTTGACCTACCTCTTCTTTTTCTGTTTTGCTTGTATATTGCCGTTAACGGCTGCATTATTCCATTATATAGGTAATGCATCTTTGATGTTTTCTTCGCCATTGCAATGATATCATAGCCCATCTCTTTAATAGCAATCAAAGAAGAAGGAGAACAAAACCAAGTGTCAAACAATACATAGGATGCTGGAATCATTGCCTTTTTAGCGGCCTTTATTAATTCCAGAACTACGGCTGTTGCTTTGGTTTGGGCTAAATTCCTTCTTAAATACCCGGCGGATCGCTTGTCCATAGTTATAGCTTCATTGATACGATTCTTTTGATTTTCGGTAGATAAAAGACATCCATTAACTGGGAGAAAAGTATTTCCATCTGACCATCCGAGTGTAAGTAAGCGAAAGCCATACTTGTATGTTTTCTTAGCATGGTCATATACTTTTGCTAGTAGCTCTACTTTTTTAGAGCTAGAGCGTTCGAACAAAGAGTCATCCACAATAAGAACATTTACACGTTTATCGCTTGTTAACCCAGTAATTGTTTCATTTATAATCTGCGCGCTAAGCCAAGTAGTAAACCGGATCCAATTGATATGGATAGAGTTTAAGAGTCTGTAAACCGTGTCCTTCTTAAAACCAGCCTGATTTGTACCCATTAGCATATTCATATACATAGATCTATTGGTGAAGATCATACTGAATAAGTACTCAAAAATGGAAATAACCGGAATACCCTTGCTTTTGTAAGCATTCGATAATCTTAAAGCAGCCGAAATTCTATATTTTTTGAAAAAACTTTTAATCGAAGTAGAAACCTTATTATCAATTTGGTAATTTTGTGTTATACTATTCATAGCATGAGCCTCCAATTGGTTTATTTTTTAGATAATTCAATTATACCAAAAATGGAGGTCTCATGCTATTTTATAGGCAAATAATATTGAATTATCAAGGTACAGAGCTACTTTTATAAGTGCGAAGTTTGAGTTTATTTATTACTTCAAAATATAGGCCCTATTAATTGAGGGCCTATAATCAGTAGGTAATAGCATATTTATTTTAGCTACTTTTTATTATTAAAGTGTTTAAGATAGTAACATGGGCATAAAGAATTATCTTATATTTATAGTGACTACAACGATTTTTTTGCTAAATAAACTATCTAAATATTTTTGCTACATTTTGTGATTTGAAAACTTTCATCGCAAAATAAATAATCATCATCAGTTAAATTTTAATTTTTAAGGACTCTCTTATTTAAAGAATAAAACAAAACTTGTGAGCTAATCTCTAATAAAATTATGGACTTTTTTTGACACTGTATCATTAGTAAACAATAAAATTTAAACATCTAATCAAATCAATTATTGGTTTTATCAAGAGAAGAGATTGCAAATTATGATATAGGCAAAAAAAGACATTAAGCTTTATATATCGATTAAAAATAGAATGATATAAAAAAACATTCCTTTAAAATAGCTTAAATAGAGGTTTTTAGGATAAGGTCGGATCCAAAATAATTTTAATTGTGAGGTGCACAGATGGCCTTAATAAAGTTACTATCTGTTGATATGGATGGAACATTGTTAAATAGCAATCTTGAAATATCAGCAAAAAATTTATATGCATTAAAAAAACTTCTAGATAAAAATATTAAAATAATTTTTGCAACAGGTAGAACTTTTAAAGCAGCAAATTATTATGCAAAAATTCATAATTTGGATGTGTATATTATTTGTTATAACGGGGCTTTTATTCAAAAATCTAATTCTAACAATGTTTTATATTGTTCAAAAATAGATAAAGATATTGCAAAAGATATATTAATAAAAGCTGAAAAAATTAATGTTTATACGAAGGTATACATTAATGACATATTATATATTCAAGATGATAACGAAGAAGCAAGGAATTTTTCAAAAAATAATAGGATAACTTATAAGTGTGTAGGTAAATTATCAGATTTTATAAATGAAGATCCAAACATGATAGTATTTATTGATACTTCAGAAAAAATAAATAAAATAAGTGAAATAGTAAAAAGTAAATTTAAATATTCTGTTACTAATACATCCTCCGAACCTGGTAGTTTAGAGTTAGTGCCCTATGGTAATAGTAAAAGAAATTCTTTAGAATTCCTATGTAAAAAACTTAATATAAATAGCGATGAAGTAATTTCAATAGGAAATGGTATTAATGATTTAGAAATGCTTAAGTGGTCTAAAATTGGTGTTGCTGTAAAGAATTCTGATCCAAAGCTTTTGAAAGAGTACAAATTAGTATCTAAGCATACCAATAATGAAGATGCAATATTTTATATATTGAAAGAGTATAAAATAATATAGCATGAGTGTTATGTAAAACATTTATTGGGGTTAGTTATTGGTATGGACACGAAAAGTTTAACACAGTACGATGTTTTATAAAGTATGCAATTAAAATTTATAAACAGTACACTACTATATAAAGCCTCTAAAGTCTTGTAGATGCGGTGAAAATGTACTTATAGCGCTTGTGTGGAACCTGTTACAAAAGATTATTTTAAGATAAGACAGCGTTCACACTGTGTATTCATCTTAAAAGGTGCGGGAAAATGTACATATCAGAATATTAATATGCCTGTTAAAAACAGGTATTTTTTATTAAAGGACGTAATAAGACCAATTAATATGCTATAATATAGTTATGTAAAATGTGGTAGTAGAGGCTATAAAATGGAAAAATTATTTCAGTATATACCGGGTTTCAGATCTAATGTTAAGTGGAAAAAGATTATAGCTTCTATCTATTACGTAATTGCACTATTGATGCTTTTCTCAAGCTTGAGTGTCGGGTTAGTTTTTCATGCAGGTCCGTTCTTTATATTCTCAATAATAGACCTTATAATGCATAAGAAAAGTACAAAACCGTTATTTAAAGTTCTATTACCACTTGCAATGTCCTTAGTAATAATGGTGATAGGCTTTGCAAATACTCCACAAACAAACACCATCAAGCAATACAATTAAACTGCAACAACGACACAGGTTAATAAATCAGAAGAAAATAATAATAAAGAAGTTTCAACTAATTCTCAAAATACCACAGCTAGTAATGCCAAAGTTAACAATGTTGAGTCAGACAAGCAAAATAATGCATCCATATTAGGTACTTTAAAAGTACATTTTATAAATGTAGGTCAAGGTAACAGCGAGTTCATACAAACACCTTCAGGTAAAACTTTACTCATAGATGCGGGAACAAACGAAGCGGGAAGCACAGTTGTATCGTATTTAAAAAATCTTGGAATAAATAAAATAGATGTTCTTGTTGGAGCACATCCTCATGAGGATCATATAGGCGGTATGGATAATGTAATATTTTGACATAGGCAAATTCTATATGCCGAAAGCAACTACTACAACAAGAACTTTTGAAGATGTTTTAACAGCTGCTAAATCAAAAGGTCTCTCAATTATCACTACAAAGGCAGGAATAACTCTTGATCTTGGTTCTGACGTTAAAGTAAAAATGCTGGCACCCAATGGTACAAAATATGATGACTTAAATAATTATAGCGCAGTAATTAAACTTACATACGAAAATACATCTTTCTTATTTACAGGTGACGCAAGTGCACAATCTGAAGAAGAAATACTCAATAAAGGATACAACTTAAAAGCAAATGTAATAAAAGTAGGACATCACGGCAGCTCATCAGCAACAACTTTGCCATTCCTGCAAGCGGTTAATCCAAAGTATGCGGTGATATCATGTGGTAAAAATAACGACTATGGTCACCCACACAAAGAAACAATGGATAAACTAAAAAATGCAGGTATCATTGTGTATAGAACAGATGAATGTGGTACAATTGTTGCTACAAGTGATGGAAGCAATATAAGTTTTAATATAAAACCTGGAGATTATAATTATGGAAGTTCAGGAAAAACAAGTGGCAATACATATAATTCTTCAAGCACATCTGTTTCAGTAAACAGTGGGAAAGTGTATGTTGATGCAAATGGACATGGACTTATAAAAGGAAATATAAACAGCAAAGGAGAGAAGATATACCACCTGCCTGGAGATCCCTGGTATGACAGAACTAAAGCAGAAGCATGGTTTAAGACGGAAGCTGAAGCTCAAGCAGCTGGATATCGACCAGTAAAATGATAAAAGAACAAAAAAATATAAGACCAAAATTAATCTTTTTGTACATAATAGTAGTAATAATAAAAGCAATAATATATAAATATATAATAATCCAACACAAATAATGTATATGTTATATTGTTTATTATATTTTGTTATATATGTATAGTATAAATAATAATGTCTGGACTTTGACAGTTGTAGAATTCTAAATAGTTCCTAAAGTCTTGCAATTAGTTTATTTTCGTGTTAAATTTCATTTTACTTTAAAATGAGTAATGTAGATAATTTTTTTTGATATCTCAAATTTCAGAGTAAAATTGCCAATATATAAAATAGTATCAACCAAAAATATTACTCACTTTTTATAGGTATCAGTAAGTTGCAAAAACATAGTATTTTCAATGCTTCTCAAGCTTTTTTCTTTTCTCCAACTGTCAAATATAAGTACATAGTCTAATCTATATTCTCTATTATGTCAATAGGCATAATAAAATTTATTGAAAGGAGAGGGATATTATGGACAAATTGCATGACAAAGTTGCAGCTAATATTGGCGCAGTGTTGAGGCAACTTAAAGAGCGCAATAACGTTACAATTCACCAGATAGCCGAAGCAGTGAACGTTACAGATGGGGCTGTTGCAAAATATTTATCTGGAGAAAGAAAACCAAATAAACAAGTCATTAAAAGACTTGCGGAATTCTTTCATGTCGACCAGAAAGTGTTTGCTGGAACTGATGATGACATCATCAATATAGCTTTAGAGCAGTATACATCTGCTGTAAATCAGCTAAATGCTCTTAAAGAGAGTATCGCTGAAGCACCTTTAAACAAGGTACAAGAGTACATCAATCAGCTTAAAGAAGCGTCTAACGAAGTTGACAAAGCAAAGGAAGCTCTGCATAGTTTATTACAGTCAAGTAAACCAGTCACTTATGTACCTGTCTATGCAAACAAGATACCTGCAGGGTATCCAAATGAAGTAGGCACTGATGATATATGTGACTGGTATGTAGTACCGTCAGAAATACCTGCTGACTTTGCAGTAAATGTAACTGGAGATAGCATGATTAATGCAGGTATAGATGATGGTGATATTGTGTTTGCGACTATAAATACAACAGCGGATTATGGAGATATAATCATAGCCGTTTCTGAGAATGGTGAAGTAACAATAAAGTATTTTATCCAGAAGGATAATCAATATTTTCTAATGCCTGCTAATCCAGATTATAAGCCAATACCGTTTACTAATGATTTTCGGATTGTTGGTATTGTAACAGGTATACTAAAAGAACCAAGACCGTATCGGGACAGCAGGTGATATAATTCCTAAATTTTATTTTTTATAGCTTATTGGACATTTCCTAATGTTTTCTTCACATGAATCTGCTAACGAACTTTGCTAACATTTTGCTAACGAAATAAATAAAACTACTTAAAATTAGACATGAAATAAGTCTAACAATTTCCAGTTTTAAAAATAAAAAAAGCCTAATTTTAGGCATTTTTAAAGCTTAATAAAACCAATTAAAATTACTTAAAAAATATATACTCAGAATGGGGTTCTGGGGGTCGCTGGTTCAAATCCAGTCACTCAGACCATTTAAAAGTAAGTTGCCGCAAGCAGTTGCGGTTTTTTTGTTTTTATAAAAAATAGCTAAATAAAAACATTATCTATATATTTATCTTTAAATTCATCCTTTAATACAAACTGTTTCTTTTGATAAATCTCAAAATTTTACGAGATGATTTGAATTTTTATAGGACTTTAATTTAATTCTTTTTTCTGGTAATAATAGAAGTTCATTATCAACTTTTATCAACTTTTTGCATATTGTTTTCTATATGAATTATTTTTTTAGCAAAATCTATGTTATGCCATTAAATTATAAAATTTTAACTTTGCTCATATTACAGTCCGACGTAAGAGAAAAAGGCAAATAAATAATTTTAATTAATTAGAAAGTTTTGTTAAAAATATAACTAATATTGTAAAAGTCATATTCACATGATATTATAAAAGTAAAGGAGAATAAAAATGGATTTCAAGCCAGTTAAATCGGAAAGAGTTTTTGAAAATATTATAGAACAGATAAAAGTCAATATATACAATGGCAATCTATCAAAAGGGAGCAAATTACCATCCGAAAGAGATTTATCAGATATATTAAATGTTAGTAGAGCATCAATAAGAGAGGCACTATCGGCACTTGAAATACTAGGAATTTTGGAAACAAAACCAGGTGGAGGTACATATATTGTAAATAATGTATCAAATGCTATTATTGAGACTATGTCGTTAGCTTTAGCGCTTGAAAATGATGAGACAGAATTTATCGAGCTAAGAAAAATACTTGAAAGCGAAAGCGCATATATTGCAGCACAAAAGCATGATGAAGAATCAATATCAGAAATGAAAAAGTATTTTGAAATGATGGGAAAAGATTTTGATGAAGATCAAAATACATATGCAGATGAAAATTTTCATAGGGCATTATGTAGGGCTACCAAGAACAAACTACTTTATGATATAGTCGAAGCATTATCAATTGGAGTAGATAATTATATAGTAAATTCACGAAAGAGACTTATGAGTAATCCTAAAAATTTAGAACTTCTTTATCAACAGCATAAAAATATATTAGAAAGTATAGAAAATGGCAAAGCAGATGATGCAAGAGAATATGTTATAGAGCACATAAATTTTGTGCAGGAAGAACTTAGAAAGCTAAAACTTGAGAAATGATTGTTAATAATTAATTATTGAGTACTGAATAAAATTTTAGAAAGCGAAAGCTTTCTTTATTAAATAACTATATTGGTAAGGCCATCATACAATCAGATGATAAGGGAGGTTGATAGAAAAAGAAATGTGAGGATATGCTTTAAGTAAACGATGACATACCATAATCTTTTCTCAAACAATTGAATGGAGGGATGTTATGTCTGGAGGAATTCAAGGACCGTTTTCAAATGTTCTGCTTTCAGCAATTGTTGCATTTATACCGCTTTTGTGGCTTTTAATAAGCCTCGGTTGGTTTAAAATGAAGGCGTATATTGCGGCACTAATATCATTGGCATTGGCGATTTTGCTGAGTATAACTACATGGGGTATGCCTGTAAAATTTGCTTCACAATCGGTTTTAGAAGGTGTTGCAACGGGCTTATGGCCGATTGTGTGGGTAATTATTGCAGCAATATACACTTACAATGTAACAGTTGAGACAGGGTGTATGAATATCATCAATGAAACATTGGCTAAAATATCTCCTGATAGAAGGATACAGGCATTAATTCTCGCATTTTCCTTTGGTGGTTTTTTAGAGGCTGCAGCAGGTTTTGGTACAGCTGTTGCAATACCAGCAAGTTTATTGGCAGGTATTGGTTTTGATCCGTTATTTGCTGCGGTCATATGTCTTATTGCAAATACTGTACCCGTTGCCTTTGGCGGTATTGGAATACCTATAATAACGCTTTCACAGGTAACAGGTATTGAAGAGAGCCTGCTTACAACGTATACGGCATATCAGCTCATACCGTTTATAATTATTTTACCCATAGTTCTTGTTATAATAATGACGAAATCCTTTAAATATTTGAAAGAGGTTTTAGGTGCCTGCATAGTCAGTGGAATATCATTTGCACTATTTCAAACAGCCGTTGCAGTATTCGTAGGACCGGAAGTTGCAGCAATTGTTGGTTCATTGGCATCACTTTTGTCTATTATCATCTATGTTAAGATAAAACCAGTGAAAAAAATCTGGCTTTTCCCTGATGAAAAAGCAAGTGGCGAAATAGCCTCGACAAATGCAGTAAATGAACATGATAAAAGAATAAGCGGTAAGAAGCAGCTTATCGCCTGGACACCATATATTGTTTTGTTTGTCCTTATAATGGCAGTAAATCTTATACCCGATCTTAAATTCTTAGGAGATGTAGCAACAAAAGTACAAATATATTTTGGACCAAATGGAAAACCATCATCATTTCAGTGGATAACGACACCTGGTACTATTATGTTTATATCCGCAATAATCGGCGGATTTGTCCAAGGAAGCAGCATAAAGGGACTTTTAAAGATATTTGGAAAAACGATAAAACAGTTATTACCTACAATAGTCGTCGTTTCATCAATTGTTGCGATGGCAAAAGTCATGGGCTATAGTGGGATGATATCTGTTATCGCAGTAGCCTTAGCTGACACGACAGGAAAAGTATATCCATTCATATCACCGTTGATTGGTGCACTTGGGACATTTATAACAGGCAGTGATACATCTTCAAATATCCTTTTTGGCGCATTGCAAAAGCAAACGGCATTGCAGATACATGCTAATGCTGCATGGATTGCCGCTGCAAATACTGTTGGTGCATCGGCAGGGAAGATGATATCACCTCAGAGCATAGCTGTTGCTGCATCTGCAACAGGTTTAGTGGGTAAAGAAGGGCGTATTCTCAATTCGACATTGCTGTATTGTTTGGGATATGCCATTTTGCTAGGTGTTTTGATATTTGCAGTAGGTAATATGCTTTAACAGAAATTTAACAATATTAATAAAATAAAGACTTGCAAAAATATAGTACTTGATGTAAAATATAAATAAAGAAACTGGTCAGACCAGTTGAGCATGATTTAAAATGTGGAGAGGAGTGTAAACATGAAAATAGTTGTACCAATTAAACAGGTGCCTGAAACAAGCAATGTAAAAATGAATCCCGAGACAGGGACAATGGTAAGAGAAGGCGTTGAGAGCATTATAAATCCGCTTGACTTGTACGCTATAGAGACAGCTATAAGGTTAAAAGAAAAGTTTGGAGGGCAAGTAATCGTTATATCAATGGGGCCAGATAAAGCACTTGAGGCAATTAAAGAAGCAATTGCAATGGGATGCGACGATGGTATACTTCTATCAGACAGAAAATTCGCAGGATCAGATACTTGGGCAACATCATATGTTATTGCAAACGGCATTAAGCAGATAGGCGATTTTGACCTTGTGATTTGCGGTGAAAGGGCAACAGATGGAGATACTGCACAGGTAGGTCCCGGAATTGCATCTTTCTTAGACCTTCCATTATCAACATTTACAAGTGAAATATTATCACTAAATGATGGGAAAATCAAAGTTAGACGTCTTGTAGAAGGTGGCTATGAAGAGATAGAATTAGAACTTCCAGCAGCACTTACAGTTGTAAAAGAGATAAGCGATCCAAGACTTCCTACATTAAGAGGAAAACTTAAGGCAAAGAAAATGCAGATACCAGTATGGGGGCCACAAAATATTAATGCAGATGAAGAAAACCTCGGCCTTAAAGGGTCACCTACAAGGGTTGTAAAAATATTTACACCTAAGGTTACAAGGGAAGGCGAAAAAATAGTTGTAAAAGATGAGAAAACGTTAAACGAAGCAGTGGACAAAATCATGGACTACCTTATTAAGAAAGAGTTTATTTAGAAAACTTGATGAAAGGGTGAATAATAAATGGGTGAAGTTTGGACATTAGCAGAATTTAGGCACGGGGAACTTAGCAGTGTATCATATGAGCTTTTAAATAGAGGCAAAAATCTTTCACAGAAATTAGATACGGCATTAGCATCAGTTATTTTGGGTTATGACATCAAAAAAGAGGATATTGATGAACTTATTGCAAGAGGTGCAGATAAAGTTTACGTGGTAGATGACAAAAACCTTGAAAATTTTCTTGTTGAATCATATGCAAATGTTTTGATAGCACTACTTGACGAATATAAGCCGGACATTTTTATAGCAGCAGCGACAACAACAGGAAGAACCTTGATGCCATATGTTGCAGTAAGGAAGAAGACAGGTCTTACAGCTGATTGTACGGTTTTAGATATTGAGGAAGGAACAGGAAATTTGCTTCAGACAAGGCCGGCTATTGGTGGTAATATCTTAGCAACAATAAAGACACCTAATACGAGGCCGCAAATGGCAACTGTAAGACCCCACTCAATGAAGCCGGCAATACCCGACAAAAATCGCAACGGCGAGGTTATTTATAAAAAATACGATGAAAGCCTATTTAAAACAAAATCGAAATACTTGAGATTTATTAAAGATGAATCACAGCAAGTAACAGTACAGGATGCCAAGGTAATTGTTGCAGGCGGCAAAGGTGTAGGCAAGGAGGAAAATTTTGCAATAATTGATGAGCTTGCGGAACTTCTTGGAGGTGCTGTTGGTGCATCACGTGATGTTGTTGATAGAGGTTGGAAGACATATCCGCATCAGATTGGCTTAAGCGGCAAAACGGTTTCACCAGCCTTGTATATTGCAGCAGGCATTTCTGGAGCAGTCCAGCATATTGCAGGCATGCAGACATCAGAAAATATTATAGCAATAAATAAAGATCCCGATGCACAGATATTCCACCTTGCAAACCTTGGAATAGTTGGAGACTTGAATGAAGTATTACCGCTTTTGATAGAGAGAATAAAGGAATACAAGGCAAAGGAGGCTTCAGCAAATGTATAATAAAGTGACACCTGAAATCGTAGATGAACTGATTGAGATAGTAGGCAATAAAAATGTTATTTACAATAACTTCGATGCTATGGAGGCATACTCACACGACGAAGTAGCGGAGAAATCCTATGCACATATGCCGGATGTTGTCGTAAAACCATCGTCGGCAGAAGAAATTTCAAAGATAATGAAACTTGCGAATAAATACAAGATTCCAGTTACGCCGAGAGGTGCTGGCAGTGGTCTATCAGGTGGTGCAGTACCTGTTGAAGGCGGCATTGTTCTATCAGTCGAAAAGATGAACAAGATTCTTGAGATAGACAAAGATAATTTAATGGCGGTTGTAGAACCCGGTGTTGTTACTAATGAAATAAATAATGTAATTAAAGATGATGGACTTTTTTACGCTGGATATCCGATGAGTGTTGAGACATGCTATGTAGGCGGCAATGTTGCAGAAAATGCAGGCGGCGGAAGAGCTGTTAAATACGGCGTTACAGGAAGGTATATTTATGGACTTGAAGTTGTGACGCCGACAGGGGAGATTTTACACCTTGGTGGAAAACGTATGAAGGATGTTACAGGATATGACCTTATACATCTTATGGTAGGTTCTGAAGGAACACTTGGAATATTTACGAAGATATATATAAAATTAATGCCCCTTCCGCAGTCAAAGGTAGATTTATTGGTTCTTTTTAAAGATATAGATACGGCAATTAAGATAGTACCTAAAATAATGACATTTGGAAGGATTATACCGACATCAATCGAATTCATGGACGACCTTTCATTTAAGACTTCTTGTAAATACCTTAATGAAAAGATACCATTTGAAGAAGCAGGTGCTATGCTTCTCATTGAGCTTGACGGGAACAGCAAAGCAGAGCTGGAAGAACAGTATGAAGTAATAGGAAATCTTTGCATGGAAAATGGAGCAATTGAAGTATATATCGCAGATAATGCTACGACATCTGAGAGGATATGGAAGATTAGAAGAAATATTGCTGAAGCTTGGAAGCAGTATAGCCCTGACCAGAGCCTTGAAGACGTCGTCGTTCCAATATCAGAAATACCAAAATTTATGGAAAAGGTTAGGAAGATATCTGAAAAATATGATGTACCTATACCTTGTTACGGTCATGCTGGTGATGGCAATATTCATGCAACCCCTGTAAAAAATCCTAAATTCACAATGGAAGAATGGCTTGATATCTTGCACCACAAATTATTGCCGGAGCTCTACAAAGAAGTAATTAACTTAGGTGGCACAATAAGCGGTGAGCACGGTATTGGACACAAGAGAAGAGAGTTTATGTCTATGGCATTAGAGCCAGCACAAATCGAAGTTATGAGAGCTATTAAGAGAGCACTTGATCCAAATTATATATTGAACCCTGGTAAAGTTATATAGAATACTATTTTGGAGATGGTTCTATGGCAAATATAGAAATTCCTTATGGCAAAAGCAAATTAGCTTTTGATTTACCAGATGAGAGAATCCAGGGTATACTAAGGTCAAAGGCTGGAAGCTATAAGGTAAATATGTCAGAAGAAGATATAGTTAAGAGGGCATTAGAGAATCCAATAGGAACAAAAAGGCTTCAAGACCTTGCGGAAGGTAAGAAAAACATTGTAATCATAACAAGCGACCACACAAGGCCTGTACCGAGCAGGATTACATTACCATTGCTTCTCGATGAAATAAGAAAAAAGAACAAAAGTGCTAATGTAAAGATTTTAATTGCAACAGGATTTCACAGGGGAACGACATTGCAGGAAATGAAAGCAAAATTTGGAGAAGATCTCGTTGAAAATGAACAATTTGT
Source organism: Thermoanaerobacterium thermosaccharolyticum DSM 571 (assembly GCF_000145615.1). Taxonomy (NCBI): domain Bacteria; kingdom Bacillati; phylum Bacillota; class Clostridia; order Thermoanaerobacterales; family Thermoanaerobacteraceae; genus Thermoanaerobacterium; species Thermoanaerobacterium thermosaccharolyticum. The sequence continues at coordinate 1,657,963 of NC_014410.1, read as the reverse complement.
AGTTCATGACTCGAGAAATAGTGAAAATATGGAATTGATAGGTACATTGCCATCAGGCGGCAAACTAGAAATAAATAAATTGGCAGTGGAAGCAGACTTGTTAGTTGCCGAAGGTTTTATAGAACCTCACTTTTTTGCGGGGTTCTCCGGTGGAAGAAAAAGTATCCTGCCAGGAATAGCCAGCGTTCAATGTATCTTGGCAAATCATTGCTCTGAGTTTATCAAAAATCCATATGCCAGAACAGGTGTTTTAGAAAATAATCCAATACACAGAGACATGATCTATGCTGCTAAAAAAGCAAACCTTGCATTTATCTTAAATGTCGTTATAGATTCAAGTCACAAGATAGTAAATGCTTTTGCCGGACATAGTGAAAAGGCACACTTAAAGGGGTGTGAATTTGTAAGCGAGATTGCAACGGTGAATGCAAAACCTGCAGACATTGTAATAACATCAAATGGCGGTTATCCACTTGATCAAAATATCTACCAGTCTGTAAAAGGTATGACGGCAGGTGAGGCTGCTTGTAAAGACGGCGGCGTGATAATCATTGCCGCCGAATGTGCTGATGGTCATGGAGGAGAAGGATTTTACAGATGGTTTAAAGAATCCAAAGACCCACAAGATGTGATGAATAAGATCCTTTCGAGAGGACGTGACGAGACGCTTCCGGATCAATGGGAAGCACAGATATTAGCCAGAATTCTAATAAATCATAAGGTCATAATGGTGACAGATAGCAAAAACTATGAATATGTAAAAGACATGTTTATGACACCAGCAAAGGATTTAGGTGAAGCGTTAAAAATTGCAGAAAGCATTGTTAACAATGATTCTAAGATAAATGTAATACCAGATGGAGTATCAGTTATTGTAAGGGAAAAATAAATACGCTGTCAATTTAAAATGACAGATAATTTTAAGGTTAATTTTTGTACTAACATTATTTCACAAATTCTTTAAAAATTCTGCCCTTATTATATTCATTGGTGGTTTGTAAGAGGTTTAAATTAAGCCTTTTACAAATCACTTAGCTTACTAATATAAATATTATTTTTCATTGAGTTACACATTAATAGTGTAATTTTGAGTATTAGTTGATTAAAAATTAACAAAAATTACTTGCATCTTGCGGTTAATAGGTATATAATAAATTTGAAATTGATAAAAACATAACAAATACCTGACTTGAAAGCAATTCATTTTAGCTTGTTATCTGGCTTTTTTGCTTGCTGATGGCTATAAAATTATGTAAAGGAGGATTTCAATGGATTTTAATAATGTTTTATTAAATAAGGATGATGGGATAGCTCTCATCATTATAAATCGTCCAAAGGCTTTAAATGCATTAAACTATGAGACACTAAAAGAGTTAGATAGTGTGCTTGATATAGTTGAAAATGATAAAGAGATAAAAGTTTTAATTATAACTGGCAGCGGTGAAAAAGCCTTCGTTGCAGGTGCTGATATAGCTGAGATGAGTAATATGACACCACTTGAAGCGAAGAAGTTCTCTCTTTATGGACAGAAAGTATTTAGGAAGATAGAAATGCTAAGTAAGCCTGTTATAGCAGCGGTAAATGGTTTTGCACTTGGTGGTGGATGCGAGCTTTCTATGGCATGTGACATACGTATTGCAAGTAAAAATGCAAAATTTGGTCAACCTGAAGTAGGACTTGGAATAATACCTGGCTTTTCAGGAACTCAAAGATTACCACGTCTTATAGGCACTTCTAAAGCTAAAGAGCTTATTTTCACAGGTGACATGATAAATTCTGATGAAGCATATAAAATAGGCCTTATATCTAAAGTTGTTGAACTATCTGATCTCATTGAAGAAGCAAAAAAACTCGCGAAAAAAATGATGTCAAAAAGTCAAATAGCAATTTCTCTAGCAAAGGAAGCAATAAATAAGGGAATGGAAACAGACTTAGATACAGGCAATACTATAGAAGCTGAGAAATTTTCCTTATGTTTTACAACAGATGATCAAAAAGAAGGTATGATTGCGTTTTCTGAAAAGAGGGCGCCTAAATTTGGCAAATAATATCAATTTTTGTTACAAAATTATCAATAAGGAGGCAATTTTATGGACTTTTCATTAACAAAGGAGCAAGAAATGGTAAGGCGTGTTGTGAGAGAATTCGCTGAAAAAGAAGTTGCTCCTAAAGCAAAAGAAATAGATATCACAGAAGAGTTTCCATGGGATACAGTAAGAAAAATGGCTCAAAACGATATGATGGGTATTCCTTATCCAGAAGAGTATGGTGGAGCAGGTGGAGATTACTTGAGTTATATCATAGCTGTTGAAGAGATATCAAGAGCTTGTGCTACGACTGGAGTAATTTTATCTGCTCATACTTCATTGGGAAGTTTTCCAATATATCAATGGGGAACAGAAGAACAAAAAAGAAAATATCTAGTGCCACTTGCAAAAGGTGAAAAATTGGGCGCTTTTGGCCTTACAGAACCTAACGCAGGTACAGATGCAGCTGGACAGCAGACAACTGCAGTATTAGATGGTGATCACTACGTATTAAACGGCTCAAAAATATTTATTACAAACGGAGGAAAAGCTGACATATATATAATCTTTGCAATGACAGACAAATCAAAAGGCACAAGAGGCATTAGTGCATTTATAGTTGAGAAAGATTTTCCGGGTTTTAGCATTGGCAAAATTGAAGAAAAAATGGGTATAAGAGCTTCATCAACTGCCGAACTTGTGTTTGAAGATTGTATTGTACCAAAAGAAAATTTACTTGGTAAAGAAGGAGAAGGTTTTAAAATTGCGATGGCTACACTAGATGGTGGAAGAATAGGAATAGCAGCGCAAGCCCTTGGAATAGCTCAGGCTGCTTTAGATGAAGAGATAAAATATGCAAAGGAAAGACAACAGTTTGGAAGACCAATTGGAAAATTTCAAGGCATTCAATGGTATATAGCTGATATGGCAACGAGAATAAATGCTTCAAGATGGCTTGTATACAATGCCGCTTGGAGAAAGCAGGTAGGTCTTCCGTACACAATGGAAGCAGCTATGGCAAAATTATATGCTTCCGAAACAGCAATGTTTGTAACGACAAAAACAGTTCAGATATTTGGCGGCTATGGCTTTACAAAAGATTATCCAGTGGAAAGATTTATGAGAGATGCAAAAATAACAGAAATTTATGAAGGCACATCGGAAGTCCAGAAAATGGTTATTTCCGGTAACCTATTGAAAATGTAAGGAGGGCACACTTATGAATATACTTGTTTTGATTAAGCAGGTTCCGGATACGAACGAAGTTAGAATTGATCCTGTAACAAAGACACTTATACGTGAAGGTGTTCCAAGCATTATTAATCCTGATGACAAAAATGCCTTAGAAGAAGCTATCAGGATAAGAGAAAAAGTCGGCGGAAAAGTAACTGTAATATCGATGGGACCAACACAAGCAGAAGTAGCATTACGTGAGGCTCTTGCTATGGGTGCTGATGAAGCATATCTTTTGACAGATAGAGCATTTGCAGGCGCAGACACTTATGCTACTGCAAAAGCACTATCAAAAGCAATTGAAAAGTTTCAGTACGACATTGTATTTTGCGGCAGACAGGCGATAGATGGCGATACTGCACAAGTTGGACCACAAATTGCAGAACAATTAGACATACCTCAGGTAACATATGTAAGGAAGGTAGAAATAGAAGGAGACAAACTCATAGTTGAAAGAGCTCTTGAAGATGGATATGAAATCATTGAAGTTAAGACGCCAGTCTTATTGACAGCTATTAAAGAACTTAATGTGCCTAGGTATCCTTCAATAAAAGGAATATTCAATGCTTACAATAAAAAAGAAGTTAAAATCTTAACTGCAGATGATTTAGAAGTTGATAAAAATGAACTTGGACTAAAAGGTTCACCAACTAAGGTTGTAGCAACGTCAACTCCAAATACTGAAAGAGCTGGAGAAATATTTACTGGCAATATAAAAGAAGCTGTTCAGAATCTAGTTGAAAGATTAAACAGCAGACATGTGATATAGGAGGCGCGATGGATGAACGATTATAAAGATATATGGATTTTTGCAGAACAAAGAAATGGAAAACTTATGAATGTTGCCATCGAGATATTAGGTGAGGCAAGAAAGCTTGCAGACAAGAAAGGCGTTAATGTTGGAGCTGTTTTAATAGGGCACAATGTAGAAAATCTTTCAAAAGATCTTATAAGTTTTGGCGCTGACATAGTTTATGTTGTAGACAATCCTCTTCTTTCAAATTACACAACCGAGGGCTATGCAAAGGCAATATCTGAGCTTGCAAAAGAGTATAAACCAGAAGTCATACTCTATGGAGCAACTTTTATAGGTCGTGATCTTGCACCGAGGATAGCATCTAGACTTATGACAGGGCTTACTGCAGATTGTACAGGGCTAGATATTGACGAAAATGGACTGCTACTGCAAACAAGGCCGGCATTTGGAGGAAACTTAATGGCAACAATAAAATGTCCAGACAAAAGACCACAGATGTCGACAGTAAGGCCTGGAGTCATGAAAAGAGCTATTAGAGATGATACAAGAGATGGAAAAGTAATTAAATTTGATGCTGATATTAATGAAAGTGATATAAGAACTAAGATATTGAGCATAGCAAAAGAAGCAAAAAATGTAGTGAACCTTGAAGAAGCTGACATTATCGTTTCAGGCGGACGTGGAATTGGAGGACCTGATGGATTTAACATCATAAAAGAACTTGCAGACGTACTGGGAGGCGTGGTTGGCGCATCTCGTGCAACAGTTGATGCTGGGTGGATAACATCAGACCATCAAGTTGGCCAGACAGGTAAGACAGTTAGACCAAAGCTGTACATTGCTTGCGGAATTAGTGGTGCAATACAGCATTTAGCAGGTATGAGCAACTCAGGTACTATTGTCGCAATAAATAAAAATCCTGACGCGCCGATTTTCAAATTTGCTGATTACGGCATAGTCGGGGATTTATTCAAAGTAATACCAGTATTAATAGAGGAAATCAAAAAGTTAAAATAAAGGCAGCTGATCAGTTTGACAGTTGACCTTAATAAAAATAAAAAGGAGTGTGTTTTTATGCAAAAGATTTGTGTAATAGGTGCTGGAACAATGGGCTCAGGCATCGCTCAAGTATTTGCACAAAATGGCTTTGAAGTAATTTTACGCGATATTGATATGAAGTTCGTAGAAAAAGGATTTGGCACAATTGAAAAAAATTTACAAAGAAATGTTGACAAAGGGAAAATTACAGCAGATGAGAAAAACGAAATTTTAAGCAGAATCAGAGGTACAACAAATTTGGAAGACGCAAAAGAAGCAGATTTTGTAGTTGAAGCGGCTATAGAAAATATGGATCTCAAGAAACAAATATTCAAAGAGCTAGATGAAATATGCAAAATGGAAACAATCCTTGCGTCAAATACATCATCACTATCCATAACAGAAATAGCAAGTGCGACAAAAAGACCTGAGAAAGTCATAGGAATGCATTTCTTCAACCCAGTTCCAGTAATGAAACTTGTTGAAGTCATAAAAGGATTAAAGACATCAGAGCAAACATTTAATGTCGTCAGAGAATTGGCTTTAAAAGTAGACAAAACACCTATAGAGGTCAAAGAAGCACCTGGATTTGTTGTAAATAGGATTTTAATCCCAATGATTAATGAAGCAATTGGAATACTTGCCGATGGTGTTGCAACTGCAGAAGACATAGATGAAGCTATGAAACTTGGTGCAAATCATCCAATAGGACCTTTGGCATTGTCTGATTTGATAGGCAATGACGTCGTTCTTGCTATAATGAATGTGCTTTATGAAGAGTACGGCGATTCGAAATACAGACCACATCCACTTCTAAAAAAGATGGTAAGAGGCGGATTGCTGGGTAGAAAAACTGGCAAAGGTTTCTTTGAATACAAATAATCTTTTAAGGAGGAGAATATCATGAAAGAAGTAGTTATTGCAAGTGGTGTAAGGACTGCTGTCGGGAAATTTGGTGGAACGCTTCTAAATGTACCTGCAGTAGATTTAGGTGCTGTAGTAATAAAAGAAGCATTAAAAAGAGCCAATGTGAAACCTGAAGATGTTAGTGAAGTGATAATGGGAAATGTATTGCAGGCAGGTCTTGGGCAGAACCCCGCAAGACAAGCTGAAATAAAAGCGGGCATACCAGTAGAAGTTCCGGCTATGACTGTAAACATGGTATGTGGATCAGGTCTTAGAGCTGTGACACTTGCTGCTCAGGCAGTTATGCTTGGTGATGCTGACATTGTTGTAGCCGGTGGAATGGAAAATATGTCAAGAGCACCATATATATTAAATGATGCTCGCTTTGGGTACAGGATGAACAATGGCCAGCTTGTAGATGAAATGGTATATGATGGTTTAACAGATGTTTTTAACCAATATCACATGGGAATCACTGCCGAAAATCTTGCTGAAAAATACGGCATATCAAGAGAAGAGCAGGATGAATTTGCATATAGAAGCCAAAAATTAGCGTCAGAAGCGATATCATCAGGAAGATTTGAGGATGAGATAGTTCCTGTGATTGTGCCGCAGAAAAAAGGTGAACCGATAGAATTTAAAGTTGATGAACATGTGAGACCTAATACGACAATTGAAGCACTTGCAAAATTAAAACCAGCATTCAAAAAAGATGGAACTGTAACTGCTGGAAATGCATCAGGAATTAACGATGCAGCTGCAGCAGTAGTTGTGATGTCAAAAGAAAAGGCTGATGAACTTGGAATAAAGCCATTAGCAACGATTAAATCATTTGGTTATGCAGGTGTTGACCCCAGCATCATGGGAATTGGTCCAGTATATGCTACGAGAAAGGCATTAGAAAAAGCTAATCTAACTGTAGATGATTTAGATTTAATTGAAGCAAATGAAGCATTTGCAGCACAATCACTGGCTGTTGCAAAAGAATTAAAATTTAATATGGACAGAGTGAATGTAAATGGTGGCGCAATTGCGATAGGTCATCCAATCGGCGCCAGCGGATGTAGAATTCTAGTGACGCTTTTATATGAGATGCAGAAGAGGAATTCGCATACTGGACTTGCAACATTGTGCATCGGCGGAGGAATGGGAATAGCAATGGTTGTCGAAAGATAGCACAATATATCTTTACCACATATGTAGCATATGTTACATATGTGGTTTTAACATTGTATATTTACTATTTAAAAATACGATTCTTGGGAGGCTTATCAATGAATTTTGAAGAAAGAATTAGATGCAATATAATTAAAAATAAAGTAATGTCGGCAGAAGAAGCAGCTTTATTGATAAAAGATGGTATGACAATAGGTACAAGTGGTTTTGTAACAGGTGGTCCTAAAGCTGTACCATTGGCAATTGCTGAAAGATATAAAAATGAAAAGATAAAGTTAAATCTTTATACAGGTGCTATAGTAGGTGATGAATTAGATGGTGCTTTCGCACGGGAAGGTTTAGTCAATAAAAGAATTCCGTATCAAACAAATAAAGACATGAGAAATGCTATAAATAATGGTTCAGTTAAATTTATTGATATGCATCTAAGTCATATGCCACAGCAAATAAGATATGGTTTTTTAGGAAAAATTGATATCGCCATTATTGAAGCAACTGCTATAACAGAAGATGGAGGCATTATTCCTACCATGTCTGTCGGTAATTCACCGACATTTGTAAATATGGCCGATAAAGTCATAGTAGAAATAAATACATCACAGCCTATTGAACTTGAAGGAATGCACGATATATACGAGCCAAAAGATCCACCATATAGAGAGCCGATACCAATATCGAAAGTTAGTGATAGGATAGGTGTTCCGTATATTCCATGCAATCCAGATAAAATAGCTGCAGTTGTATTTTCAGATATGAAAGATACAACGTTACAACTTACAAGTATAAATGAAACATCAAAAAAGATTTCAGATTATCTTATAGATTTTCTTCAAACTGAAATAAAACACGGAAGACTTCCTAAAACATTTCTTCCATTGCAGTCAGGTATTGGAAATGTAGCCAATGCTGTACTAGGCGGTTTTATTGAATTAAAATACAACAACTTGAATTTATATTCTGAAGTAATACAAGATGCTGTTCTCGATTTGATAGATGCTGATAAGGTAGAAAAAGTATCAGGAACTGCATTGACCCTTTCAGAAGAAGGACTTAAGAGATTTTATACCAATATAAATAAATATAAAGAAAAAATAATATTGCGTCCACAAGAGATCAGTAATAATCCTGAAATAATCAGAAGATTAGGAGTTATATCAATTAACACAGCAATAGAAGTGGATATATACGGTAATGTAAATTCTACACATATATTAGGCACAAAAATGATGAACGGCATAGGTGGTTCAGCAGATTTTACTAGAAATGCTTATATATCAATTTTTGCTACACCATCAACAGCAAAAGATGATAATATTTCATGCATAGTGCCGATGGTATCACATGTAGATCATACAGAGCATGATGTCATGGTGGTAGTAACTGAGCAAGGACTGGCTGATTTAAGAGGTTTAAGTCCGAAGGAAAGAGCTATAGCAATTATAAAAAATTGTGCACATCCCGACTATAAAGACGTTTTAATGGAGTATTATGAAAGAGCGATTAAAAAACATGGCGCTGTGCAAACACCGAATTTACTCGATGAAGCATTTTTATGGCATACAAGATATTCAAATACAGGTAGTATGAAAATATGATAAATTTATATTATTACCTGAAAATTATAGTTGTTAGTCTTCATTTCTAAATTAAAGTGAATTATATTTTTATAAAAGATTTTAAAAAACTTTTATCGTAAAAGCATAAAAGAGAGAGTCAACCAGTTTAATACGGATGAAGTTGATTTCCATGTAAGTCGTGACAAAAAATTGAATAATGATAAAAAATATAAAGAAGCTTAGAATAAGAAAATTACTGAACTATCTACGATAGATATTTGATTTCTTTATAAATATTTTTAACAAAAGGCTTGAAAGAAGTCTCCCATCCTCCATAGGTGGGAGATGAATTTCTATATTTTTGTAGGGAAGGTTCCTCCCGAAGTTACGCCTATGGAGATTGTGTAAGACCTGCTGTGAATAACAGTAGGCAACGGTCTATGAAGTAGGAAGCTCCATCCTATAGAGGATGGAGTAGGTTCACTTATTTTCTGCTTTATGAATATTAAAAATAAACCCCACCACTTGTGACAGAGTGTAGTCAGTATTGCTACCAATAGCAATGAAGGGGGGATTTTATGAGTAAAGCGGCAATTGTATCAATGCATGTAATCAGAAGATTGCCATCATATTATAGATGTTTAAAAGAATTACAAAAAAATAGTGTAAATAAGATATCTTCAAGTGAATTAAGTGAGAAGATTGGTGTTAGTGAATCACAAATTAGGCAGGATTTATATAATTATGGAAACTTCGGAAAGCAAGGTTATGGTTACGATGTTATAAAACTTTACAATGCATTAAAAAGAATACTAGGTCTTGATAAAACATACAATACAATTATAATTGGGGCAGGCAACTTAGGACAAGCTATTGCTAACTATACGGATTTTGAAGAAATTGGTTTTAATTTAAAAGGTATATTTGACATAAATCCAAGACTTTTTAAAATAAAAATAAGAGATGCAAAGATTATGGATATTAATATACTAGAGGATTTTTTAGCTACAAATAAAATAGATATAGCTATACTTTGCATTCCAAGAGACAATGCTCAGGTTATAGCAGATCGTCTGACAAAATGCGGAATCAAAGCTATATGGAATTTTTCACCTATTGATTTAAAAGTACCAGATGATGTAATACTTGAAAATGTCCAGCTAAGTGATAGCTTATTTACATTATCATATCGCTTAAATGAAGATGATTTATTTAAAAGGATTAAGAAAGAAAAATAATATTTTAATTTCAGCAAGTGCTGAATTATTGTTGAATTTTCTGTTATTCTTCTATTATTAGACATTTGCTCCACTTCTATGGTTGATAATGAGAAGTGAACATTTGTCTCTATTTTTTATAATGTTTTTTGCATACAAATTTATTATGGTAATTTGTACAAGTGAATTTTTCATCTATAGTATAGATATTAAATTTAATAAATTATTTATAAACGATATATAATTATGGTTTACAATATTGATGAAGAAAATGTACGATTATTTACAATCTAAAAATTTTAAAGGAGAGGTAAGTGTGAAATACTTAAAAAATTTTGTCCTACTGTCATTTCTTTGTATAACATTGCTAATCTTTAAATCAACCAATATATATGCACAGCCAAATATAAAAGTTTATATCGATGGACAAAAAATGAACTTTACACAGAATGCTGTTATTAAAAATGGCAGTACAATGGTGCCATATAGGGACATATTCGAAAAACTTGGTGCCAGAGTTGACTATGATGTAAGTAAACAGATTGTAACAGGTACAAGAGGCAAGGAAAGTGTCAAGCTTACTATAGGTGATACTAATGCATACATAAATGGAATCAAAAAGAGTCTTAATGAAGCACCATTTATAGTCAATGGAAGGACAATGGTACCATTAAGGTTTATATCCGAAGCACTTGGTGCGGATGTCAATTGGGATGAAAGTACTTATACTGTAAATATTTCTACAGCTCCATATAAGTGCTACATAGTTGGCTTTTATGCGGTTAGGTCATATCCACAATTTGAAAGGAGAGCCGATGATTTTAATGAAGCATCAACATATTGGTTTGATGTAAATCAAGATGGGAGTATAAAGCTATCATTGCCAGATGGGTATGAAGAAGTGAGAAAAATTGCTGATAAAAGCGGAACAAAACTTTCAGCTATGATAATGGGTGACAGAGCTATAGTAAGTTCTATATTAAGTGATAATGCAAAGCGTGTCAATCTTGAAAACAACATTATCGAAACTGCATTAAATTATAATTATGATGGGGTAAATATAGACTTTGAGGGATTAGAAGGTTCTGATAGAGATAATTTTACATTATTTTTAGAAGAATTGAAAGCAATGACAGATAAAAATAATTTAAAATTATTGGTCTCAGTACCTCCGATGACGACGTACACAACGTGGTATCAAGGATATGATTTTAAAGCTATTGGAAGCATATCTGACAGTGTCATACTTATGACGTATGACTACCGCAATTCATCAACAGACGCCGGTCCTATTGCGCCTTATTGGTGGGTAGATGAAGTAATAAATTATGCATTAAATAATGGTATACCGGCGGATAAAGCTTTGCTGGGAATTGATTTTTATGGGTATGATTGGATTGGTAATACAGAAGCTCAATCGCTTACATTAGACGAGGTAATAAATAAGCTTGGCGGTCAACCTTACAGATTTGATGAAGGTAGCTTGTCGCCAAATTATATATACAATAAAAATGGTGTAGAACATACAATATGGTTTGAAAACAGCGACAGCATAGATTTGAAACTAAAACTTGCAAGAATGTATAGACTTAAAGGTGTGGCTTTCTGGAGGATCGGCACAATTACAGAAAGTCAACTTCAAGGTTTTGATATATGGAATGTTATAAATAAAGATATAACAAAGATTCAATAAATTAATATATCTGTCATTTGAAAAAAATAAATAAAATGATTATAATTTTAGGGAAATAAAATTTAGGAGGAGATGCTAGCCGATGTTTAAATTTATGAATCACCTTAAGATCACAGTAACGATATTACTAGTTTTTGCAACTATTTTTACTGTTGCATTTGCAGATACAAGTCCAGGTACGCAGTACGTTACTTTCGGCCATGATCTTACCAAGGACCAAAGAGATCAGATTCTTAAAGATTTTAATGTTAGCAATATTAACAACACACATGTAGTAGAAGTCACAAATCAGGAGGAACACAAATACTTAGGCGATAGCTTGCCTGCAAATGTAATAGGGTCTAAGGCTATTTCATCATCATTAATTACATTTAAAGCAAAAGGTTCTGGTTTAAGTGTAACTACACATAATATAACATGGGTTACTGATGATATGTTTAAAAACGCTTTGATAACAGCAGGTGTAGAAGATGCAGACATTGAAGTTTCTGCACCGTATCCCGTGTCTGGAACGGCGGCACTCACTGGTATAATAAAGGCATTTGAAGATGCAACTGGAAAACCCATAAGCGATGATATCAAAAAGATTGCAAATGAAGAGATGGTAACTACTGGGCAGATTGGCGATAAGATTGGTGATAAAGAAAAGGCAGTTGAGCTTTTAAAAAGGCTTAAAGAAGAGATGTCTAAGCAGACAGGGAAACTTTCTGATGCAGAGCTTAAAAGCTTAATACAAAATACTGCAAATAGTCTAGGAATAACTTTAACGCAAGACGAAATAAGTAGCCTTGTTTCACTGCTTCGAAAATTACAAAATGCCAATATAAATTGGGATAAAGTCAAAAGCGGGCTTGACAATCTTACTACATCATTTAAAGACTTTGTAAATAAAAATCCTGAATCAAAATCCATAATAAAGGTAATTCTTCAGTTTTTTCAAAATATCATTAATAAACTTTTAAGCATGCTGTAAATTTTGATTAAAGTAAAATAAGGATGATGTCCATCCTTATTTTACTTTATAGCTTTGACTTTTCGATGGCTCTTATTCTATTTATAGTGCTGGGATGCGTATAAGAAAACCATTCTATAAATTTTGGTGGTTCAATGTCTGATAGGCTTTTTTCTGCAAGGTCAACTTGAAGCTTAATGACGATATCTTTATCGTTTAGATACTGTACCGACAGAAGATCGGCTTGCCTTTCCATTTGCCGAGAGATATAATTTTGAATTGGATTTGTATCAAAGTTAATCAAAAGTACGAATAGATAAAGTAAGGATATGACAAAATGTCCGAACTTGCTGCTGCGTGTTTGTGTTACACTAGTTTTTAATAAAATGTCAAATATAAAAAGCATTATGAAAATTCCTAACGAACCTATTAAAATGCTTTTTAAAACGTGATTTTCTTTCCAGTGAGCGGCTTCGTGGGCTATTACGGCTTTTATCTCATCTTGAGGGTATTTTTTTAATAATGTGTCATAAAGAACGATCCTGCTTGTACTGCCAAAACCATAGAAATATGCATTTGCAAGCGTAGTTCTCCTGCTGGCATCCATTTCTTCAACTCTGTCAATTTTTATTCCTGCGTTTTTTGATATATCATTTACCATATTTAAAATAGTAGGGTCAGTAACAGGTGTAAATTTATTAAACATAGGAGCGATAAATGATGGCCATATAAAATTTTGCAAAAATAGCATGGCTGTAAGAAAAATAGATGCTAATATCCACCAAGTTCTATGCCATTTGTTTATAGCAAAGAATAATAAAATTATTCCAATTCCAGATAGTATAGTATCGATGGCTGAGCTTTTTATATAATCCATCCACCAAGATTGAAGCGTTTGTACTGAGAACCCCCATTTCACCTGCAGCTTAAATGAATACAAACTGAAAGGCAATGATAAAACTTTTAAGATTGCCCACAGTACAATGAAGAACATGAAGATACCTACATAGTAATTTCCCCCACTAAGTCTTTCACACGTTTTTGAAAGTCGCAAAGCAAATCCTCCAAAGACGAACCATAATAGAAATATCAATTGGACTAGAAACGAAGTGATATTTATTATCCTACTTTCTTTGTGATATGGTATAGATTTTTCTACTGTGTAATGAGAAAAAAACTTGTAAACATCAGGTGAAACAGTGTTTGGTGATAATGTGTAATATAGGTATAATGAAGAAAATAACAATGCTATAAAAGTTAGCAAAAACCATATTTTATTAAACTTTACGCTCAATATTATCACATCCCTTCTTCAAAGATTACTGTGATTATATTATATTATATGCTTTATGGGAAATTAAATTATTTATTGCTTTATTTTGATTTTCCTATGCTATAATTATATTAGATTATTTTTAGAGGTGTAGAAATGAAGACATTATTGGTTGGACTAAATGCTAAATACTATCATACAAATTTGGCCATAAGAAATATCAAGTGGTACTGCCAGCCAATGGAGATAGATATATTAGAAATGACAATAAATGATGACACTGATTATGTATTATATGAAATATTAAAGAAGATGCCTGATGTGGTTGGCTTTTCATGCTATATATGGAATATAGAAAAGGTTTTAAAGCTATGTGAATATATAAAAAAAGTAAGAGAAGAAATAATCGTAGTTCTTGGAGGACCGGAAGTATCATACGATGCAGAGAACTTACTGAAAGCTAACTACATAGATTTTGTTGTCTTAGGCGAGGGCGAATTGGCTTTTAAAAAGCTTTTAGAAAGAATTTATAATAGTAGAAGTATGGATGATTTGGATGGCATAGCTTATAGGAAGAATGAAGAAATAATAGTTAAGATAAAAACTGATTATGTTAATTTGGATGATATTCCATTCCCTTACATAGATGAAGAAATTTCAGATAGGCTTGTATACTATGAGACGTCAAGGGGATGCCCTTTTAGATGTTCGTATTGCCTGTCATCGTTAGACAATAGGCTAAGATATGCAACCATTGAAAAAGTAAAAGCTGATTTAAGAACACTATCAAAAATGGGTGCAAAGATTGTAAAGCTTATTGACAGATCTTTTGACAGCAATATAAAGAGGGCGATAGAGATACTGAACATAATAAGAGAATTGAAAGGCGATACAGTATTTCACTGTGAAGTTAATCCTGAATTAATCAATAAAGAGTTTATAGACAGCTTAAAAGGCATAGAAGATAGAATTCAATTTGAAGTCGGCATTCAAACGACAAACAAAAGCACGCTTATAAAAGTATCTAGAAATCCAGACGTGGAGAGTGCGCTGAATGGTATAAAGCTTATTGTGGACGCCGGTATAAAGGTACATGTGGATTTGATTGCGGGACTGCCGGGCGATAGCTTTAAATCAGTTGCGAATTCATTTAATGATGTTTACAAATTAAATCCAGATGAGATTCAGTTAGGATTTTTAAAGCTTTTAAAAGGAACGGATTTAAGAAAAAATGCAGATAAATACTTTATAGAATTTAGATGTGATGCACCATATGAGGTTTTAAAGACAAGTACAATGTCGTATTATGAACTTCATGAATTAAAAAGTATAGCTTTTTTGGTAGATAAGTATTACAACTCTGGAAGGTTTAATAAAACATTGAATTTCTTATTAAGCTTTTATGATGAACCTTTTGACTTATATAAATCGATGTACGATTATTGGGAGAGTAACAATTTATTTAATAGAAGACATTCTTTAAATGATTTATTTGACATAATGTATAAGTTTGCTGTTTCTAAAAGAATAGATTCTATGTTGATAAAAGATTATCTAAGGTATGATTACATGTTCTCAACAAACAACAAAGCTTATCCTAACTGTTTAAAAGATTTGCATCAGAAAATACCTGACAATGTAAAATCGCTATTACACAATGATGAATGGTTGCAGCATAATTTGCCTTTGGCAAAAAATATGTCCAGCGCAGAGAAAGGCAAAAATATCTCAATAGGATTTTTTAAACATGATATTTTAGGAGAAAATGACAAAGGCGTATATATTGCTTTTTTGCATTGCAAAGACAAGACCTATTGTGCAAAAATTTATGATTAAGGAGATTGATATTATGCCTGAAACGCTAGTTATAGCACATCGGGGAGATTCCAAGAATGCACCGGAAAATACACTATCGTCATTCAAAAGAGCTGTTGAAATCGGTTCGGATGGCATTGAGCTTGATGTTCAGCTTAGCAAAGATGGTCATTTGGTTGTTATACATGATGAGAGAGTTGACAGAACTACTGATGGAATAGGATATGTCAAAGATTATACATTAAGTGAACTAAAAAGGTTAAGTGCGGGTATAAAGTTCAGCAAAAGATTTGCTGGTGAAAAAATTCTTACTTTACCAGAGGTTTTAGAACTTTTAAAAAATAAAGATGTCTTATTAAATATAGAGATAAAAAGTGGAATGATCTTATACCCGGGAATTGAAGAAAAATTAGTGAATTGTATATTTGATTACGATTTTGAGGATAGGGTGCTTATATCATCATTTAATCATTACAGTGTAAAGATTGTGAAAGAGATTGAGCCGAGGTTAAACATTGGTCTTTTATATGAATGCGGTCTTGTGGAGCCATGGCATATAGCAAATAGAATGCATGCTTATTCACTTCATCCTTTTTACTTTAATATAATACCTGAGGTTGTGAAGGGTTGCAAATCAAATAATGTTAAACTATTTCCTTGGACAGTTGATAGTGTAGAGTCAATGGAGAAAATGTTAAGATTTGGTGTTGATGGAATCATTACAAATGATCCACAACAGCTTCTAAACTTAAAGAAAAAGATAAATTAGTTTTTCATGACAGGAGGATACTAAATGAAGCCCAACAAGTGGATGAAAGATATGACATTTAAAGAAAAAGTAGAATACATATGGGATTATTATAAGATACACATAATTGTTGGTGTTGTTGTAATTGCGATAATAGCATCATTTGTCAATTCAATTATAAATAACAAAGATTATGTATTTGATTTTTCATTAATAGGCACGTCAATAAACTTTGATAAAGAGATGAGTTTCCAAAGTACTGTTACTAGGGAGTTGCTAGGTACAGATAAAGGCAAGAAACAAGCATTGGTTGAATTTTATATGTTAACAAAGGGTAGTGATGGAAAATATAAACTTGATCCAACATCTGTACAGAAACTTATGGTAAAAATATCTGCACAAGAAGTAAATATCATAGCCCTTGACAAAGACAATTTTAATGCATTAGCAAAACAGGGTGCATTTATGAATCTTGATTCTATAAAAGAACTTGATTTAAGCGATTTTAAAACAGAAAGGTTGCCTTCTTCAAAGGATGTTAAAGCAGGTACGTACGGAATTGATTTAAATAAGAAAAACAAGTATCTTGACGAGATAGGATATGATTACCACGACAAAGTTATAGCGATTGTGTCTAATTCACAGAATAAGGATTTATCAATTAAATTCCTTAAATGGATTCTTGATATGAAGTAGTTTTTCATGTATACTATGATTGTGATTTTCAAAACTTGCTTATGGTGAATTTTGACGAGGTGATAATGTGAAAGAAAAAATAAAGCTTCTAAAGGGAGATATAACAGAGCAAGAAGTTGATGCAATTGTAAATGCCGCAAATTCTGGACTTCTAGGTGGTGGTGGGGTTGATGGCGCTATACATAGAGCAGGTGGAAAAGTAATAGAGGAAGAGTGTAAAGAAATCAGAAATAGAGAAGGAGGATGTCCTACAGGAAAAGCAGTAATAACGCATGGCGGTAATCTAAAAGCAAGCTACGTAATACATGCGGTTGGTCCTATATGGAAAGATGGAAATAGTGACGAAGACAACTTATTAGCAAGTGCATACATAGAGAGTTTGAAGATAGCAGACAAGCATAATTTAAAGACGATAGCATTTCCGTCTATTAGCACTGGAGCTTATGGTTTTCCAGTTGATAGAGCTGCAAAAATAGCACTAAGGGCTGTATCAAATTATCTTGATAAAAGTGACATAAAAGAAGTGAGATTTGTATTATTTAGTGACTACGATTATGATGTTTATTCAAAGGCGTATGATGAATTATAGATAAAGTAAAAAGCAGACCAAATATTGGCCTGCTGATAAATAAATTTTTATTATTTAACTATTTTCGTTAGGACAAGCCCTATCATTATTATTCCAACAATCAATCTGTAATAAGCAAAAGGTCTTAATGGATGGCTTTTAAGATAAGAAAGAAACTTATCAACGACTATCAGTGCGACTATAAATGACATTATAAAACCTACTGCCAATGCTTCCCACTCTAACGCAGTCATTGAAGCTATTCCTTTATGAAGGGAGACGACTGTTGCACCAAGCATAGTTGGTATTGCCAGGAAGAAAGAAAATTCAGCGGCTGCTTTTACAGATAGACCGACCATCATCCCTCCCATTATTGTGGAGGCAGATCTAGACATACCTGGGAAAAGCGACATGCACTGTGCAACACCAATCCAAAAAGATTTTTTGGTGCTTACTTTGTCCATGTCATCAATTTTATAATTAGAAAAGGCATTTTCAACAATCAACATCATTATTGCACCTATGATCAGTGCTATTGATACGGTAAATGATGAGAATAAGTGTTTGTCAATATAGTCATTCAGCAGCAACCCTAAGATTGCGGATGGTATAAAAGCGACGACAATCTTAAACCATAATCTAAATCCCCATTTGTTTGGAGCTAGATTTTTAAGAGAATCCCAAATCTTTTCTCTGTAATAATAGACGATAGCCAGAATAGCGCCAAGCTGTATGACTACTTCAAACATTGTGGCATATGCACCTTTAAAATTTAATAAGTCACCTACTATTATGAGGTGTCCTGTCGATGAAACAGGCAAAAATTCAGTTAAACCTTCTACAATACCAAGTATAAATGCTTTAACCAAAAGAATCATAAAATACCGACTCCTTACCATTAATATGTTAAACACTATTTAATTTTATATTATTATCAATTATAATTCAACACATTGTTGTATGTTCTAATCTTATTTTAATGTGATATAATAGGTGTATAAATATTTGTGAGGTGGTTTTGTGCTTTTGCCGGGATTTCTTTCATTTGTAATTGGCATCATAATAATTGCATTTATAGTCTGGCTTTTTGGAAAATCAGTTAAAATATTATTTAAGTTTGTACTAAATTCAATAATAGGTTATGTTTTTCTCTTAATTTTCAATTTTTTTGGTTCTATTTTTGGGTTAACATTGCAGATTAATCTTATAAATGCTTTTATAGCAGGCGTCTTTGGAATACCAGGTATAATTGTTTTACTTGTTTTAAAGTATATATTTAAAATCGTCATATAAACCCTATTGGGTTTATTTTTTATGTCTAATATTGTTGTTTTAATATGGAATAATAATAGTAAATATGAATGGAGGTATTAAATATGGACATAAGAAGAATAGTGCTTGATAATTTAAAAAATCGTTCAAAGGATGAAATAAAAGGCTTTATACAGGATGCTGTAGATACTAAGGAAGAAAATGCAATTCCCGGTTTAGGCATAATATTTGAAGCGGCTTGGGAAAAAATGAACGATGCGGAGAAAAACAATATGATGGATTATGTCATGAGAGGAATATCATAAAAGGGTATCTTAAGATACCCTTTATTTATAATAGCAAAACTGTAACAATATATCCGCAAATTAATCCGATGATTACAGGAAATAGATTTCTCTTTACAATTGAGTCGGGGTCAACTTTTATGATTGCTGTCACTGGTACTACGCTCCATGGGATTATTGTACCACCACCGACCCATATACAAGTGATTTCACCCAATGATGCAAGCAATGATGAATTGATATTAAGTGTGTGTGCAAAAGTTTTAGACAGTGCACCTACCAATGGCAGCCCTGAAAATCCTGAACCTGATAATCCTGTCAATACTCCGACTAAGAGTTGCATTAAAGCTACAGTATATTTATTTAAAGGAATGTGCTTTGAAAGATATAATCCAAGGTCCATTAAATATCCTTTGGCTTCGGGACCAATTACTTGCTTGGCAGTTGTTAATTCTCCAAGAAAAAAGAAAGCACTTATAAGTATTATTGGAGCGAAAGTCCTGATGCCAGATAAAAAACCGCTTTTTAAATATTCTCTTACCTTATTCAAAAAATCTTTCTGCACTATCGATGATGCTAAAAGTATAATTACTGCAGAGCCGCCAATAAGTGCTGTTGCTGCGTTTCCTCTTATTTTTAGAACGTACATTAAAAAAGTATCGACAGCAAAAAATATAACACTGACAATAGATATAATGTAACTTTCTTTATATATTTTCTTTTTACCTACATTATTGTCAGCTTTATCGTTATTTTTTTTATTTTTAAGCTTTTTCATCGTGACAAAGTAAAAAATAATTATTGTAGCCAAAGATGTTACACCCCAAACAGGTAGACTGCTTAAAATCAACTTTGACGTGGGAATACCCAGCGTTTTAGCTGTTACAGACGGAACGCCTTGTATGAAAAAGTCTCCTGATAAGGCAGAGCCAAAGCCGAATATAGTTACTAGTGATGCAAAACTTAGTTCATCAAAACCGGACTTTAATACAGGACCGATCAAGACAGCGCCAATTAATCCTACGGCAGGTGACGGCCATAAGAAAAAAGATAAAAGCATCATCATTAAACCAATGATCCAAAACGATTTACTTGGCGTGTTCAGAAAACGCAAAAATGGCTTTGTTATAACTACATCAGCTCCGATATCATCAAGAGCCCTGGACATTGCTATTATTAGAGATATTATTAGTATTACTTGCCATAATTCTTTGCCTGATACAAATATAGCTGTATATAGTATTTCTACCGATTTTAATATATTTTTTGTCTGTGACATTGCTACAGCTAAAATGCCCAGTATGCACAGAAATATGATATCTTTGCGCAAAAGCATAAATATAAAAATAACAATAATTGAAATTAAGTACACAATATGCGTGCTAGTTATCCCCACCATTGTAACACCTCATTTTTAATTAGATTTTGCAGATTGTGATGTCTTTATACTTTTATTTTTTTACATATTTTGCATATTACTTGGAAAAATTATTATAGATGTGTTAAAATAATAATTAACGAGGAGGTAATCAAAATGAAACCAATGAAAATTAAGGATGGAGTAGTAAAACTTGGAGCTGTGCATTTTGAAAGGAGATTATTCGATTCACTTATTCCACTGCCTGCAGGGACAAGCTATAATGCATATCTTGTTGAAGGCAGTGAAAAGGTAGCATTGATAGATACTGTTGATCCAATGAAATTAGATGTATTAATGGAGCAGCTAAATGACGTTCCTAAGATTGACTATGTGGTATCAAATCACTCTGAGCAAGACCACTCGGGAAGTATTCCATTTGTCCTTGAAAAATATCCTGAGGCTAAAGTTATATGTACGCCAAAAGCGAAGACATTTTTGATGGATCTTTTACATATTCCTGAAGACAAGATAAATACAGTTGAGGACAATGAGAGAATATCACTGGGAGGCAAAACCCTTAGGTTTATTCATGCACCTTGGGTACATTGGCCTGAGACGATGTTTACATACCTTGAGGAAGATAGTATAATTTTTACATGTGATTTTCTGGGTTCACATCTAGCAACATCAGAGCTTTTTGCGGAAGATGAATGTCTTGTTTATAATTCTGCAAAAAGATATTATGCAGAAATAATGATGCCGTTTAGGAATTTCATAGAAAAGAATCTTGACAAGATCAAGAATTTAAAAATAGATTACATAGCACCTTCTCACGGACCGGTTTACAATAAGCCTCAATTTATATTTGATGCCTACAACAGCTGGGTATACGACGATCCGAAGAATATAGTCGTTATACCGTATATTACAATGCATGGCTCAGTAAAAGCCATGGTAGATTATTTGACTGCTGTGCTTTCACAAAAAGGTGTAGTAGTAAAGCCGTTTGATTTAACAGTTACAGATTTAGGAGAACTTGCTATGTCTTTAGTTGACGCTGCAACGATCGTTGTAGGGACGCCAACGGTTTTAGCTGGAGCACATCCACAAGTCATTTATGCGACATACCTTGCAAACGCCTTGAAGCCAAAAACCAAATTTTTATCAATTATTGGGTCCTACAGTTGGGGAGGAAAAGCTGTCGATCAACTGTCCAGCATGATCACAAATTTAAAAGTTGAAGTGATACCTCCAGTATTTATAAAAGGCCTACCTAAAGAGGCAGATTTTAAACTGCTAGACGAATTAGCAGATACTATAGTTGAAAAGCATAAAGAAACAAACATTAAATAAGAGCGTTACTGCTCTTATTTAATGTTTAGAAATAATCTTTGAAAAGAGAATTTTACGATTTGACAATAAAAATCAGAAAAGATATTAACGAAGAATGGTCAACTTGAAATCTGATAGAAAGTCTTTTAAAAACTTTTTTATGATTGCAGCCATTGTAGTATTTCAAGTCATTGTTTTATTGAGAGATGCTGTTAAGGGTATACCTTGAACATGTATTATTCAATATATTCTTTAATTAGAATTTATTTTTTACAGATGGTAAAAAATTTATCAAATGATAAACTTTTTAGGGAATATCTTTATTTAAAGATGTATAGAATATCCTGTGAGGTGATTTCATGATTAATTTAAACGGACAAAATACTATAGCTCCGGGGATCATAAGTGCGTTTGCAACTTATGAAGGAGATACAGCATTGAAGAAATCACAGGACACAATGAATGTTTATGTCAATGGAGATTTCATTGGAGACAAAGTGCTTATTGCGCAGGGAGACGGCGGATTAAATGCAGTAAAAGATTATCTTTTAAACAAAGGATTTTCTGATTTTAAATATAAAGTAGATGGCAACAATATAATTATAAACGCTGGCGATGATATTTGCGATGAAATAAAAGATCATTTAAAAGTATATTTAAATATCAGGTAGGGAGCTTAGCAAGGCTCCTCTTTTTTTAAATGGGTTTTTGTTTTTTTAATAAAATTTTGGAGAATCTATTATCATGAAGCTTACTTCTTGCTTTTACAAATTGTGATTTTTTTATTTTGTTTAAATCACATGCTAAAAGTAGTATAATAATAATCAAGAAAAGATATATCAATAGAAAGTGATTATTAAAAAAGGTTTTGCAAAAAACATATTTCTGTTGAGAAATATATTTTAAAAATTTTTGTTTATGAGTTATTATAGTGTATAGAAATAGTTTATGCTTAAGACATGGAATGGAAGAAGGTGGTACTATGGTAGTTATGGATGTATCCAGCATAATGGTTATATTTGGTGGCACAGGCGATCTAACACATAGGAAGTTGATGCCTGCTCTTTATAATTTGCTTTATGAAAAGAACCTTCCTGAGAATTTTTGCATAGTCTCAGTTGGCCGCCGTGACAAGACTGATGATTTGTATCGAAACGAAGTTTATGAATCAATAAAAAAGTATTCGAGAATAAAGCTGGATGAAGAACTTTGGAAAATCCTGAGAAACAAGATATACTATCAAAAGTTTGATTTTCACGATGACGATGGGTATGCGAGATTAAAGGGATTTTTAAATGAGCTTGATGAAAATTATAATACAGATGGAAATAGAATATTTTACTTAGCAGTTGCTCCGGAGTATTTTGAGCTTATTGTTGAAAAACTGAATGAACATGGGATGGTAGAAAATAATAAGTCATGGCAAAGGGTGATGATAGAGAAGCCGTTTGGAAGGGATCTTAATTCTGCAGTATACTTAAATAAGAAGATAACTGATGTATTTAGTGAGAAAAATACATATCGCATAGACCATTATCTTGGCAAAGAAATGCTCCAAAATATAATGGTGATTAGATTTGCCAATGTTTTTTTTGAACCAGTTTGGAACAACAAATACATAGACAATGTTCAGATATCGTCAAGTGAAACGGTTGGTGTTGAAAATAGAGGCGGTTATTATGAAAAGGCCGGTGCACTGAGGGATATGATACAGAACCACATGTTACAGCTTCTGACGCTGACTGCTATGGAGCCGCCTGTTGATCTTACTACTGATTCAATTCATGATGAAAAAGTAAAGGTATTAAAATCATTACAAGAATTAACGCCGGAGCTTGTTTTAAAAAATGCTGTAAGAGGTCAATACGAAGGGTACAGATACGAAGATAGAGTATCACCTGATTCTGATACGGAGACATTTGCAGCCTTAAAAGTGTTTGTCGATAACTTTAGATGGGCTGGTGTTCCTTTTTATATTAGAACAGGCAAAAAACTTCCGGTAAAATCAACAGAGATAATAATACAATTTAAGCCTTTACCTGGTATATTGTATTTTAAAGAATATGGGGAGCTTATGCCAAATTTATTAGTAATAAAGATACAGCCGGAAGAAGGAGTATTTTTGCAGTTTAATGCAAAAAAACCAGGAACATTGAATAAGTTAATACCTGTGAAGATGGACTTTTGTCAAAACTGTCAAGTAGGCATGAATTCACCTGAGGCATATGAGAGACTTATTTACGATGCCCTAAGAGGTGATTCAACACTTTTTACTAGATGGGATGAAGTTGAATATTCATGGAAGTATGTTGATAAGATAGCGGAGGTTTGGAGAAATGAAAAACCAGACTTTCCTAACTACAAACCAGGGACTTGGGGCCCTACGGATGCTGACAATTTATTGTTAAAAGATAATTTTAAATGGTGGAGTATAGGAGGTTTTTACGATGAAAATTTATGATATATCAATGAATGTTAATAAAGGTATGCCGGTTTATAAGAACAAGCCAGAGAAAAAACCTGAATTAACTGTGACAAGTGATTTTCCAAATGACAGTGTTCATGAGTCAAGGATAAGCATGGATATGCATACAGGTACGCATTTTGATGCACCTCTTCACATGATACAAGGGGGAGATACGATTGACCATTTTGACTTAACAAAAGCTGTTTCAAAATGTAAAGTTCTTGATCTTACCAACGTAGATGATAAGATAACCGCAGAAGATTTAAAAAATAAAGATATAGAAAGTGGTGAATTCGTCCTTTTAAAAACAAAAAATTCATACGATGACAGTTTTAATTTTAACTTTGTCTTTCTCGATTCAAGCGGTGCAGAGTATTTGAAAGAAAAGAATGTAATAGGAGTGGGAACAGATGGGCTTGGTATAGAAAGAGCACAGCCCAACCATGAGACCCATAAGACATTGCTAGCAAATGGGATAACTATAATTGAAGGATTAAGATTAAAAGATGTTGATGAAGGTGAATATACATTGATAGCTGCGCCATTAAAAATAGATGGTGCGGAAGCTGCTCCTGCCAGAGCATTGTTGCTTGAGGAAGATAAAAAATGAAGCTAAACATGTACAATGTAGGAAATTGCATAATTGGCAATTCTGAAGTCGATATAGATGATGTACATGAAATATTAAGCTTATTGATTGAAAAGTACGGAGAAGACACGATGATAGAATTTATAAAAAACCATGAAAACGGTCAAAATCTTTCAGATGCTTTTAAAAATGCTTTATCCAATAAAAATATGATCACAAAATTGAAAGTTAAGAAAATATTTTAATCTGGAGGTTAATCATGGGTAAGAAGTTGAAAGATAGAAAAGATATAAATGATAGATATAAGTGGAGACTTGAAGATATATATGAAAGCGATAAAGAGTGGAACGAAGATTTTGATAAAGCAAGAAGATTAATAGGCGAGCTGTCAAATTTTAGAGGAAAGATAAAAGACGAAAAATCACTTTTAGATGTGCTTAAGTTAAATGAGAAACTCAGCATGATAACCGAGAGGCTGTTTGTTTTCGCAAGAATGAAGAGGGATGAGGATAACAGTAACGGTAAATATCAGGCATTAGCTGACAAAGCCATGAGGCTCAATATAGAATCCTCCAGTGCTGCTTCATTCATTTTGCCTGAGATTTTATCAATGGATGAGGGGATTATTAGAGGCTGTATAGAAAACAATAAGGACTTTGAGGATTACCGGCACTTCCTTGAAGATCTTTTAAGGTATAAGCCACATACCCTTACAGAAAGAGAAGAGATGATTTTGGCGGAAAGTGCTGTTATGGCACAGGCTCCGGGAAATATATTTAAAATGTTGGATAATGCTGATATAAGATTTCCTGCGATAGAAAATGAAGATGGCGATTACGTGGAGCTAACTCATGGTAATTTTATAAAGTTTATGAGCAGCAGTGACAGAAACGTAAGGAAAAGGGCGTTTCAATCACTGTACGGTGTATATAAAAGTTTCGTTAATACATATGCATCAACGACAGATTCAAATGTAAAAAAGGATATTTTTTATTCGAAAATGAGAAATTATAAGACTTCTTTGGAAGCTTCGCTTTTTGATGACAATGTGCCTATTGATGTATATAATAATTTGATAGATGCGATTCATGAAAGAATTGATTTACTTCACAGATATGTTTCTCTTAGAAAAAGAATGTTGAATCTTGATGAGCTACACATGTACGATCTGTATGTGCCACTTGTTGAGAATTATGATAAGGAGTACGATTATGAAGAAGCCAAGAATATTGTCCTTAAAGGTTTGGAGCCATTGGGTGATGAGTACATTGATATATTAAAAGAAGGTTTTAATAATCATTGGATAGATGTTTATGAAAACAGAGGCAAGACATCTGGAGCATATTCATGGGGGACATATGGTGTGCATCCGTACGTGCTACTCAATTTTCAAGGAAAGTTGGATGATGTTTTCACTATTGCGCATGAGATGGGACATTCATTGCATACTTATTATTCTGACAAAGCTCAGAAATACATTAACTCTCAGTATAAGATATTTGTTGCGGAAGTGGCCTCAACATGCAATGAAGCGATCTTGATAGACTATTTGATAAAAAATGCAAAAGATAAGAATGAAAAACTCTATTTATTAAATCACTACTTAGAGCAATTTAAAGGAACAATCTACAGACAAGTTATGTTTGCAGAATTTGAAAAATTTACACATGAAGAAGTAGAAAAAGGGGAATCATTGACACCTGAAAAATTGTGCAAGAAATATCATGAACTTAATAAATTTTATTACGGCAATGACATAGTAATAGATGATGAGATTGATTACGAGTGGGAAAGGATACCACATTTTTACACAAGTTTTTATGTGTACAAGTACGCAACTGGATTTTCTGCAGCAACTGCTTTATCGCAGATGATTTTAAATGAAGGCGATGTAGCAGTAGAAAGGTATAAGGAATTTTTGAAAAGCGGTGGTTCTGATTACCCCCTCAATATTCTAAAAAAAGCTGGCGTCGACCTTACGACAAAGAAGCCTATCTTAGATGCTTTGGATGTATTTGAATCAATACTGGATGAAATAGATGGCTTATTAGACAGGTGATGAATTTGAGAGAATACAGCGTGTTTGATATTATGGGGCCTATAATGATAGGACCAAGCAGTTCTCATACGGCAGGTGCTGCTCGCATAGCGAAGATCGCCAGGCAAATAGCTGGAGACGATATAAAAGATGTCCAGTTTATACTTTACGATTCCTTTGCAAGTACTTACAAGGGGCACGGTACAGATAAAGCGCTTGTTGCAGGTATTTTAGGCCTTGATCCAGATGACGAGAGACTGCCTCATTCTTTTGAACTTGCAAAAGAGCAGAATATATCTGTCTTATTTATAAAAAGCGATAAAGATGCACAGCATCCTAATACAGTTAGAATAATTATAAAGGATAAATCTGGTGATGTAACTGATATTTTAGGTTCATCAATAGGTGGTGGCAATGTCGTATTAAAGGAAATCAACGGGATGAATGTTGAATTTACAGGAGAATATGAGACTCTGATTACAAAGCATATTGATAAGCCAGGAATTATTGCAATGGTAACAAAAGTTCTTGCAGAATATAAGATAAATATTGCTTTTATGAGAGTATATAGACAATTAAAGGGTGACAATGCCATTATGGTAATAGAATCTGATCAAGTCATACCTGAGGATGTACGTATTAGCATAGAGAACATAAATGGCATTGAAAGAGCCATTGTTATAAACAGTATAAAAAATACATACTGAGGTGAAGAACTTGTACCAATTTAATAGTGGATTTGAATTGCTTGAGCTTACAAAAAAATACGATATGCCTATATCTGAGATTGTGATAAACTATGAACATGAGATGACAGGCGATGACAGAGAGCTAATTATTAATAAAATGGCAGCAAATTTAGATGTCATGAGAAAATCAATCGAAAAAGGTTTAAAAGATGATATCAAGTCAGTAGGTGGATTTATCGGCGGTGATGCAAAGAAACTTTATGATAAGATTATCAATAATTTTACAATAAGCGGCGAGACAGTTTCAAAGGCTGTTGCATCTGCAATTGCAGTTTCTGAAGTAAATGCATCAATGGGCAAAATAGTAGCTGCACCTAC
Source organism: Thermoanaerobacterium thermosaccharolyticum DSM 571 (assembly GCF_000145615.1). Lineage (NCBI taxonomy): Bacteria > Bacillati > Bacillota > Clostridia > Thermoanaerobacterales > Thermoanaerobacteraceae > Thermoanaerobacterium > Thermoanaerobacterium thermosaccharolyticum. The sequence goes on along the minus strand of NC_014410.1, from coordinate 1,629,899 downwards.
TGCTGGCTCAAGTGGCGTAATACCGGGATCGCTTATAACAATCGCCAGAAAATTCGGGAAAAGTAATGATGAATTGATACGAGCGTTATTTACATCATCAGGCATTGGAATAATAATTGCCAAGAATTCAACATTGTCAGGTGCAGAAGGCGGTTGCCAAGCAGAGGTTGGTTCGGCATCTGCAATGGCAGCAGCTGCTTTAGTTGAATTAATTGGTGGTTCTCCTGAACAGTCACTTTATGCAGCATCTTTTGCAATTATGAATCTTTTGGGACTAGTATGTGATCCTGTCGCAGGTTTGGTTGAAGTTCCGTGTGTGACGCGAAATGCTGTTGGTACCGCTAATGCGCTGATATGTGCTGATTTAGCATTATCCGGTATAAAAAGTATTATTCCATTTGATGATGTGATAAGCGCTATGGATAATGTTGGGAAAATGATGCCTTGCGCATTGAAAGAGACGGCAGAAGGCGGACTTGCTAAGACAACAACAGGCATAAAATTTAAAATGAATTTTTCAGGAGATTAATTTATAGGGCTTTACGGTGAAGACCGTAAAGCCTTTTTCCATAAAGACCGATTATTTAACCGGTAATTACCTCGAAAAGAGGTTGAAACTGTTTAAATTTATTTAATTTTCTATTATAATATATTCATATATTATGATATTGATACAAACCAAAGGAGATGAAAAAATGGAAATTGTAAATGTTGATTTAAAGGATTATTCATATCCCATATACATATCAAATGGGATTCTAAAAGATACTGGACTATATTTAAAAAAACATTTGAGAAGCAATAGGGTATTGATTATAACTGATTCAAATGTTTCTGAGTTGTATCTTATTCGGCTTGAAAATTCTTTGTTGAATAATGGCTTTATGGTACATCATTCTATTATAAAAGCTGGAGAAGAAAGCAAAAACTTGGATACAGTAAAACATCTATTAGAAGAATGTTTTAAATTTGGTTTATTGAGAGACAGCGCAATTGTAGCATTAGGTGGTGGAGTAGTAGGGGATATAGCAGGACTTGTATCAGCATTGTTTATGAGAGGAATAGATTTTATACAAGTTCCAACTACATTGCTGGCACAGGTGGACAGCAGCGTTGGTGGTAAAGTTGGAGTAAATTTAAAAGAAGGGAAAAATATGGCTGGTGCTTTTTATCAGCCAAAGGCTGTTTTTGTAGATACAGATGTATTGAAAAGTTTAGATAAAAGGGAAATCAGAGGTGGCATATCTGAGATAATCAAATATGGAATAATTAAAGATGCATCTTTATTTAATTTTATTGAAAGCAATATAAAAGAAATATTAGATCTAGACGATGAGAAAGTAAGACATCTTATTAAAAGGTCGTGTGAAATAAAAAGCGATGTTGTATCAAAAGATGAAAAAGAAAGCAGTATAAGAGCTGTTTTAAATTATGGACATACGATAGGACACGCTATAGAATCGCTTACGAAGTATAAAAAATACATACATGGTGAAGCCGTTGCAATTGGAATGTATTACGCTGCAAAAATTGCACTAAATAGAAAGTACATTGATATAGATTATTTATCTCGAATCAGATCACTTTTAGTTGCATCAGAGCTTCCTGTGGATTATGAAAATCTGGACAAATATGAAATATTAGAAGGCATAAAGCACGACAAAAAGAATCGGGAAGGTAAAATAAAATTTGTATTACCGGTCGGTCATGGAGATGCAGATATTTTCGATGTATCAGAAGAAGAAATATTGAGGGTTTTAAAATGAAGAGATTTTTACATCTCTTCATTTTTTGTCTTCAAAAAGTTTTAAATATCATCTGTTTTTTCTTTAAAATTATTTAATAAAAATTAAAAATTTTAGACTTTAATTATTTTATGATAAAGTGCTATAATATATTATTAGTACCAGCTACTAATTATTTAAATGGAGATGATATTGTGATTGAAATGACTATTGGTCAATATCTTGACTATATTTCAGAAAAATATCCAAACCATGACGCTCTTATTATATCAGGTAAAGTGAGATATACCTACAAAGATTTAAAATTTATGGCTAATAAATTGGCAAAAGGTTTATTAAACATAGGTATTAAAAAAGGAGATCACATAGCTATATGGGCTTCTAATGTTCCAGAATGGGTAATAACGCTTTTTGCTACTGCAAAGATTGGTTGTCCTATTGTTCCAATGAATACAGAATACAGAGAAAATGAATTGCAGTATGTTATAAAGCAGTCCGACGCAAAAGCTTTAATATTGATTGACGGGTATAAAGATTTAGACTATGTTAGAACAATATACAATCTCATTCCAAGTTTGCAAAAAACTGATAAAGAAAACTTACATTCAAATGAGTTTCCAAATCTTAAATATGTTATTAATATAGGAGAAAAATGCAATCCAGGAATGTACAGTTTTAATGAAATATTAATGATGGGTGAACAATATGATGATGATATGGTATACGAAATACAAAATTCTTTAAAACCAGATGAGGTAATTGATATTCAATATACATCAGGAACAACAGACTTTCCAAAAGGTGCCATGCTTACACACTATGGGCTTTTAAACAATGGCGATGCCATAGCGACTCGAATGAAATTTACAGAAAATGATAAACTTTGCATTACGGTACCGCTTTTTCACTGCTTCGGATATACGCTTTCAGTTATGGCATGTTTATCTAAAGGTGCTACAATGGTATTAGTAGATCACTTTAATCCTGTTAAAGTTATGGAGGCTATTGATAAAGAAAAATGTACTGCATTTAATGGTGTTCCTACTATGTTTATAACCATGCTTAATCATCAAGACTTTGATAAATTTGATTTTTCTACTTTAAGGACAGGCATAATGGCAGGTTCAGTATGTCCTAAGAAAGTGATGGAAGCAGTAGTCGATAAAATGAATATGAGAGAGATAACAAGTGTCTATGGACTTACCGAGGCATCTCCTGGTATTACGCAGACTAGTGTTGATGATTCTTTAGAAGATAGGGTTTCAACTGTTGGATATGTCTTTCCTGGAGTAGATATAAAAATTGTAGATCCTAAGACATTAAAAGAAGTTCCAATAGGCTCAGAAGGAGAAATAATGGCTAGAGGCTATAATGTAATGAAAGGGTATTACAAGATGAAAGAAGAAACAGAAAAAGCCATAGAAAAAGACGGATGGCTTCATACGGGAGATATCGGTAAGCTTGATGACAGGGGGTATTTAAAAATTACAGGCAGATTAAAAGACATGATAATAAGAGGCGGTGAAAATATTTCACCTACAGAAATAGAGGAATGTTTATATCATCATCCAGGTGTAAAAGATGTTCAAATTGTTGGAGTTCCTGATGAAAAATATGGAGAAGAAATCATGGCTTATATAATACCAAAAGAAGGGTATTGCATTGAAGCTGAAGATATCAGGGAATATGCTAGAAAGAAGCTGGCTAGATTTAAGGTGCCTAAGTACGTCAAGATAATCGACGAGTTTCCAAAAACAGCAAGCGGCAAGATTCAAAAATACCGCTTAAGAGAAATGGCTATGGCTGAGCTAAATTTTTCTTGACTTTACTAAAACAAAGTATTAAAATATCAGAAAAAGCTTTAGGGGGTGCCATATGAACATATACTATCTAGGCCCTAGAGGCACTTTTTCTGAGCAAGCTCTTCTTAATTATCTTAAACAAAAGGATGGATATTGTGTAGAAGAATTAAAGACAATACCCGACATTGTTACAAGGTTGAGAGCAAACAAAGGCGATGAAGGATTAGTTCCTGTAGAAAACTCCATAGAAGGCACTGTGAATGTAACACTAGATATGATGATAAACGATGCGGAAGGGCTCAAAATAAAGGAAGAAATAGTCATACCAATTTCTCATTGTCTTATTGCAGATGAGATAATTGATTTTGAGGATATAAAAACAATTATTTCTCATCCGCAAGCATTGGCACAATGCAGAGAATATATAAGAAAAAATTTGCCAAATGCTACAGTTGTAAACGCTGATAGCACAGCAAAAGCGGTCGAAGAAATAAAAAATAGAGATGATGCTGCAGCCATAGGTAATGCAAGGGCAGCAGAAATATATGATGCAAAGATAATCGATAGAGACATACAGGATGTAAAAAATAATTTTACGAGATTTATCGTGCTTGCTCATGAAGATTCTCAATATACTGGCTGTGATAAGACAACTTTAGTATTTTCTGTTCCCAATGAGCCAGGCAGTCTTTATAATATACTTGGAGTTTTTGCCGATGAAAATATAAACATGACTAAAATCGAGTCAAGACCTTCAAGAAAAAAAATAGGTGAATATGTGTTTTGGGTTGACATTGAAGGTCATAGATGCGATAATCGTATTATTAAAGCATTAGAAGTTTTGAAAGGTAAAACGGAATTTTTAAAGGTTTTAGGGTCATATCCTAAATACAAGTAAAACGGTAGAACGGAGGATTATTGTATGGTAATTGTAATGAAGCCAAATGCTACACAAAAACAAATTTCTGATGTATCAAATCTTTTATTGTCCCTCGATTTAAAACCACATATATCAAGAGGAGAAGAGCGGGTTGTAATAGGTGTAATTGGAGACAAGAAAAAGCTTAAAGAAAAAAATGTTGAGCTAATGGAAGGCGTAGAAAAAGTTATACCTATAGTAGAATCATATAAACTTGCAAGTCGGACATTTAATCCTGTGTCAACAATTGTGGATGTCAATGGTGTATCAATAGGTGGTAAAAATATAGTTATTATGGCTGGTCCATGTGCTGTAGAGAGCAAAGAACAGCTTTTTGAAAGCGCTGAAGCAGTTAAGAAATTCGGTGCTAAATTTTTACGCGGTGGTGCATATAAACCTCGCACGTCTCCATATTCCTTTCAAGGTCTTGAAAAAGAAGGACTAGAAATGCTTTATGAAGCAAAAAAATACACTGGACTTAAAATTGTGACAGAGGTAATGGATATCCATTCGATAGAAATTGTTTCTAAATATGCAGATGTATTGCAGATTGGAGCAAGGAACATGCAAAATTTTTCACTGCTTAAAGAAATTGGAAGGTCCAACATGCCTGTTCTTTTAAAAAGAGGCATTGCCGCAACAATAGAAGAGTGGCTTAACGCGGCTGAATACATTTTAAGTGAAGGCAACAAAAATGTGATACTTTGTGAAAGAGGCATAAGGACTTTTGAGCAATATACGAGAAATACTTTAGATTTAAGCGCAGTGCCTGTCATTAAAAAATTAAGTCATCTACCCATAATAGTAGATCCAAGTCATGGAACTGGCAAATCATTTTTAGTCAGCCCAATGGCAAAAGCTGCAATAGCTGCTGGTGCTGACGGCCTTATCATTGAAGTTCATCCAGATCCTAAAAATGCATTGTCTGATGGTGCTCAGTCTTTGACTCCAAAGGAATTTGAGGCCTTAACGAAAGAAATATCAAAAGTAGCAAATGCTGTAGGGCGTGATTTTATATGATTGAAAAGGTAGCAGTTGTAGGTCTGGGACTTATTGGCGGTTCTTTGGCAAAAGCTATAAAAAAATACACAGACTTAAGAATAATAGGTGTCGATGTAAGAGATGATTATATAAACGAAGCACAAGGCAGAGGCATAATTGATGAAAGCTTTAAAAAGATCGAGGCACCATTAGATGCTGATGTTGTATTTATATGTACACCTGTCGGAGCGGTTATAAGTTGCATTGAAGAAATACTGCCGTATTTAAAAGATGGCTGCATAATAACTGATGTTGGAAGTACAAAAAGAACAATAATGAATGCCATAAATGAGATAATACCTGAAAACATGTTTTTTATCGGCGGACATCCAATGACAGGTTCTGAAAAGTTCGGCTTTTTTGCAAGCAATTCTGAACTTTTTAATGGAAATAATTATTTTATCGTTCCAGGTGAAAATACACCGGTAGAAATTGTCGATGTATTTATAAAAGAGATCGTCAAAAAATTAGGAGCTAAACCCATATTAATAGACAGCGATTCCCATGATAAGATAGTTGGCATTGTGAGCCATGTTCCACACATACTGTCGGCTACCTTGACTAATTTTGTCTACAAGGAAGATGCTGATTCTATAAAGTTTGCTGCTGGTGGCTTTAAAGATACCACAAGGATATCCATGTCTCAAACAGAAATGTGGAAAGATATAATTTTAAATAACAAAGAAGTGATAAAAAATTTGCTTTTAGACTATGAGAATCTATTAAATGAATTTTTGTTTTACTTAGAACACGATGATATACAATCGTTGTGCAAATTTTTAGATTCAGCTAGAGAAATTCGAAAAAGCATTGCTTTTTGATTTCTGTGAAAGGAATGAATATTTTTCTATGGATATAGAAATTACTAAAAAGAGGAATGTAAAAGGGGTTGTAAATGTTCCTGGCGATAAGTCCATATCTCATAGGGCTATAATGTTCGGTTCTATTGCTGAAGGAGAAACCATTGTAAAGGGCTTTTTAAGGAGCGATGATTGTTTTTCAACAATAAACTGTATGAGAAAACTTGGTGTAAATATTAATATAGTAAAAGATGAAGTCTATGTTAAAGGTAATGGTATGTACCTCCATGATAGCCATGATATTTTAGATGCTGGCAATTCCGGTACAACGATGCGACTTTTATCAGGTATTTTAGCTGGTCAGAAATTTACAACCGTTTTAACAGGTGATGAGTCTTTAAGAAAGAGGCCTATGGCTCGAATAATAAAACCATTGAATATGATGGGGGCAGAGATATCTGCGATTGACGACAATTATGCGCCGTTAACTATAAAAGGTAATGTCCTTAAGGGAATCTGTTATAAGACAGAAGTGGCAAGTGCACAAGTAAAATCGTGTATAATGCTTGCCAGCTTATATGCTGATGATGAGACAATAATAGAAGAGCCTCTTTTATCTCGGAATCACAGTGAGCTTATGCTTAATTATTTTGGCGGCAATTTTGAATCTTATGAAAACAAGATTGTGTGCCATCCTGTTGAAAGATTGCATGGCTGTAAAATTTGTGTTCCCGGCGACATATCCTCTGCTGCTTATTTTATAGTAGCTGCAAGTATTTTGCCTCAGTCAGAGATTTTGATAAAGAATGTCAATGTAAATCATACGAGAACAGGAATAATAGATGTTATAAAGAAAATGGGTGGAAATATTGAGATAAAAGATGAAAGGGTTTTAAATAATGAACCTGTTGCAGAAATAATAGTAAAGTCTTCTTGCCTTAAAGGGATTGAGATTGGCGGTGAAATTATACCAAGGCTAATTGATGAGATACCTATTATAGCGGTAGCAGCGTCTTACGCTGAAGGAGAAACAGTTATTAAAGATGCTGAAGAACTTAAAGTGAAAGAAAGCAATCGAATAGATACGATGGTAAGCGAATTAAAAAAGATGGGTGCTGATATCGAAGCTACGAATGACGGCATGATAATTCACGGGAAAGAAACTTTAAATGGCGCACTAGTTGATAGCTACAATGATCATAGGGTTGCTATGTCATTAAGCATTGCTGCGCTAAAAGCTGAAGGCATTACAAAAATAAGAAATGCAGAATGTGTGAATATTTCATTTCCTGATTTTTATAGTGTGCTTAATGTGTTATAATAACAATTGGTGATTTTAATGGGAGAAAACATACTTATAATTGAAGATGAGAAAAAAATTGCGAGATTTTTGCAAATAGAGCTTGAACATGAAGGTTATAATGTTGCAATAGAATACAGCGGCAATGAGGGCTTAAGAAGAGCTTTAGATGAGAATTACGATTTGATTATTTTAGATTTGATGCTCCCTGGTATGGACGGCTTCTCAGTTTTAAAGGAAATACGAAAGAAATCATCGATTCCTGTCATAATTTTAAGCGCTAAAGATGAAATAAAAGACAAGGTAATGGGGCTTGACATAGGTGCGGATGACTATCTGACGAAGCCGTTCTCGATTGAAGAGCTGATGGCAAGGATCAGAAATGCTCTTAGAAAAAATATCAAAGCAAATACTAAAAAAATAAGCTATGATGGAATAACGATGGATTTGTCTACATATGAAGTTTTAAGAGATGGACAAAAAATAGAACTTACCAAAAAAGAGTTTGATCTTCTTAAATATCTTATTATAAATGCTGAAATAGTATTAACGCGTGAAAATATATTAGAAAATGTATGGGGATACAATTATATTGGTGAGACAAACATCGTAGATGTATACATAAGATATTTGCGAAGTAAAATAGACGAGCCGTTTAGCAATAAGTTAATACAAACAATCAGAGGTGTGGGATACTCTCTAAGGAAAGAAAAAAATGAGAATTAGAAATTTTAGATTATCGATAAAATTGAGAATCGCATTGCTTTATGCGATTATATTTTCTTTTATATTGATAGTGTTAAATGCGTCTGTTTTATACGGTCTTAAATACTACCTTATATATCAGGCATTTAGCGATATACAGAATCAATCGGATGTGATAATGGAAAAATTAAAAGAGATTGATGGGGTTGTAGGAAATATTGATAAAGATTTGTTATTTGCATCATCGACTGGTGAAAACATGTATTTTAAAATTACGGATATGCATGGGAATATTGTGTACAGATCGTCATCACATATGATTGATATTCCATATGATAAAAATTTAAATAGCCTTACGAAAATAGAAAGAGATGAAACGCACATTGTATATCTTAATAGAAAATACGTTGAAGGTGGCAGTGTGCTATATGTTCAAGTGGCTGAAAATTTAAAGAGCCAGTACTTTTTTTTGAAACTGTTATTTTTGCTGATGGCTATATCAGATGCCATCGGAGTTTTGGTGTCTTTTTTTGCCGGGTATTTTATAACGGGTAGGGCACTAAAACCTGTAGATTACATGGTCAGGGAAGTTCACACTATCGATGAAAAGAAGCTTAACAAGAGATTGAATGTTAATGGAAACAACGACGAGCTATCAAAGCTTGCTATGACATTTAATAATATGCTAGACAGATTGGAAGACTATTTTAAAAGACAAAATGCATTTATATCTAATGTATCCCATGAACTTAGAACGCCATTGTCTGTTTTAAAAGGCTATATAGAGCTTATAGATAGATGGGGAAAGGACAATAAAGATGTTTTAGAAGAATCTATAAGCGCTCTAAAAAAAGAAGAGCAGGATATGGAAATATTGATCGAAAGGCTTTTAATGTTGGCAAGAGGGGATAATAAAGCGCTGGAGGTTAACAAAAAAAAAATCAATATATATGAATTAATAGAAGAATTGGTTAAAGATGCAAGAATAGTGTACGGTGAGAAAAACATAGAAGTATTTTGCAAAAGAAATTTAGAAGTAAATGCAGACAGGAACCTTATAAAAGAGCTTGTAAGAATAATTCTTGACAATGCATTAAAATATACAGATTTTGATGGCAATATAAAAATTTTTGTGGAAGAAGTAGATAAAAATGTAGCCATAATGATAAAAGATGATGGTATTGGTATACCTCAAGAGGATATTCCTTATATATTCGACAGGTTTTACAGGGTTGACAAGGCTAGAAGCAAAGAAACTGGCGGAATGGGACTTGGGCTATCTATTGCGAAACTTATTGTTGAGTTGCATGGTGGAAAGATAGATGTGAATAGCCAGTTAAATAAAGGATCAGAATTTAAAATTACAATCCCTAATTATCAATGATTGGGGATTGTTTTTTGTCTTAATATTTAATAGTGACATATACCACAATATATGGTATAATAAATGTACATAATAAACTATATATTGGAGGGTATAAAATGTTGAAAAAAGAAACAATGCCAGATAAAGAGATCGATGTAAAAAGCTCATCAAAAAAATACACATGTCCTGACTGTGGAGCACAGCTAGTTCCTGAGAGTGGATGTATTTACTGCCCTTTTTGCGGTTACAGTGAATGCCACTAATTGCCTATATTCCCATCAGTTTAATATGGACACATGGAAGTATTCCCCTTATAATTAAAGTAAAATATGCCGAATCCCCGAAAAGGGGTACGGGGGATCTTTTTTTGGGGTGAATCCATTTTGTGGTAGGGCAGCCCTTTGCCCGAACCCGTCAACTAACCTCGGAGGCAAAAGGGGGATATTTATGTTTAAAAAATGTATTAAGGTAAAGCCTCTCATTGCATCGTTAGCAGCGGCTCTTTTATTTTCTCAGACTGCATTTGCGGCAACATATACTGTCAAGCCTGGTGATAGCCTATATAAAATAGGCTTAAATTATGGGACAACATACAATCAAATAATGAAGCTGAACAATTTATATGATACAGTCATCTATCCGGGACAAGTATTAGTTGTACCTGGCAGTGACAACACATATACGGTTCAAAAAGGCGACAGCTTATACTTAATTGCCATGAAGTATGGTACTACTGTCGATGCTTTAAAATCCGTAAATGGTTTAGCAGGAGATATGATATATCCAGGGCAAGTTTTTGTGATTCCATCATCTGGTACACCATCAACTTCTTCAAGTATAAGAAGTGATGTAAGTGTAAACAGAGGTTCTGTACAAAGAGGTGTGATTTCATACACAAATGATGATTTGGACCTTCTGGCAAGGCTTATAAATGCGGAAGCTGGTGGTGAACCATATCAGGCTAAAGTTGCTGTCGGTGCCGTGATAGTAAATAGGGTAAAAAGCGGTATATTTCCTAACTCCATAAAAGGTGTAATATACCAAGTCGATAGCAATGGCTATTATCAATTTACGCCTGTTGAAAATGGCTTGATAAATGTACCTGCTACACCAGACTCAATAAGTGCTGCAAGGGATGCCTTAAACGGTGTAGAACCTACAAATGGTGCACTTTATTACTTTGACAACAGTAATACTAATCAGTGGCTTTGGTCATTGCCAGTCGCATTAAGAGTAGGCAATATGGTATTTTCTTATGCAAGATAAAAATGATTGCTAATGAGAGGCTAAGAGGAGTAAAATGGATACCGAAAGGTATCCATTTTACTTGCTATAGAGTTTTTGCTTCGTACAAAGTGATAAAACCAAATATTATAAAAATGAACGCTGATATGTAATGCAAAATCTTTGTTGGTAATTTCTTGCCTAAATAAACTCCCAATACGATTCCAATGACATCAGCTATGAAAATTCCTGCAGTAGCACCTAATAAAACAAATATGGGACTTTTGTATGTGGCAGTAAGCGCCAGTGTCGAAAGCTGCGTTTTATCTCCAAATTCCGAAATAAAATATGTACTTATAATCGTGAAAACTGGGCCGTATTTGGATTTTCTGATTTTTTCATGTCCTTCATGGCCATTTTTTAATGTGATTAAGCCAAAAATTAAAAATGATATGGCAGCCAACAGCTTGACGTATTTTATCGGTATGTACTCTGTAATAAATGAGCCAAACAAAACTGCAATACCCATATTTAAAAGGGCAGCGATCAATATGCTTATTAAAACAGTTCTGGCTTTTATAAATGTGGCAAATGCCATAGCCATAAACTGTGACTTGTCGCCCATTTCAGATGCAAAAACAAGAATAAAAGACGATATTAAAGCATTCATCAAATCTGCCTCCTTGTAATTAGTATGCCAAAAAAATAAAACCTATTACATAATATGTGCACCATATTACGTAAAGGTCTCATTCTTTAAGGCAAAGCCAGGTTAGAACCAGCATGTTGACTTTGCCACATATTTATATATGTGAACTACTCCCCTTTACATAGATAGATTATATAATATTTTTAGAAGACATCTACTCCATTATATAATAAGTCAAAAAATTATGTCAATGCATTTTGTTTCCTTTTCTAAATTTTTTCATATTTATTAATTTTATTATGCCTCCGTAAATGAGGGAAAGACCAATTATAGCTGGTATTATAAATGATATTATATTTAGCACATCTGTCTCATCGATTACGGCAATTATCATGGGAATCAGTATTATCAAGCCAATAATTATTTGTATAAAAGGATATTTGCCAACTCCTTTTATGGGTTCAGGAATCCGTCCTGTTCCAATATAATAGCCAGGGTTGTACTGGTTTTCTTCCCACTCTTTTAGGTTATCTAATTCCTTCTCAAATTCATTTTTTTTATTCGACTTATTGTCTTTCATAAATAACACCTCTTAATGGAATGTATTGAAATATTCTAACTTTAGAATTATTATACAACTTTAAATTATGAATTCAATATGAAGCCGGGGGACCAATGAATCATTTAATATTTGATCAGTTTTTAAGACTGATGATGCAAAATCAGAGGTATCTTCAAAAACTTTCCTTGAAAGGTAATTGTTTATATTTACCAATTTCAGATATAATAAAAGATTAGAAACGGACGAAACCAGTAATAATGCATTTAAGCCAATGAATATCAAATTCCATAAATTTTTATGTTTGATTGTCATAAATACTCCTTTCCAGACCATTTAGTCAAAAATTTATTTTAATATTTATCCATACCAGTTATATGCTTAAAATGAGGTAGAGGTCTGATTTCTTGGTGAACATAAATAGTTTTAGAAAATCCCAATAGAATTTGAAAATTAACAGTTGCTGTAGCATCTAAAACAGTATCTAAATCTGAATCTAAAACTACACTGGTAACCTTGCATAAAGGAAAACTTTCATCTTGATTTAAGTTTATCAAAAGATCTTTATATACTATTATCCATAGTGATTGGTTATTTCCATTTGGCACATAATAAAACGATTGGCTATTTTCATTTTGTATATCATTATTACCATAACTTCCATTAGCATTTACCTTGGTACGAGGTGCATTAAGCAAAAAGTCATTCAATCCAGCATTAAGTCCAGATTTTACTTTTGATATAACCATATTTGTTTCAGAAGTCACGTCAGATATCACTAAAAAAATTAAAATACATAACATTATAAATGCACTAATAACGATATATAGCTTACGAACATGCAATTTTTTTTAATCTCCTTTCAAAAAAATTTTTTATTTCAATTGCTATAAACAAATGTAAAATTCGTGGCAAGTAAATACTTTAAAAACATATGATATAAGAATTTGTTAAAATATCTAAGGCACATTAAATCTTAATAAACCGCTGTATGCCGAATGACACGTACAGCGGTTTAAGAGGATGCTTATCTTTTTTAATGGATTAAACGCTTGTTAATTGCTTTAATATATTGATTTTTGGATATTTCTACTGCAATTGCATCTTTTGTACTAACATTTGGAATAGAGTATAAATTAGTGCCAACTTCATAATAATTGGAGAAAATTGTATTATTTATATTTGTTTCGCGAGTTGAAAAGTATTTAATAGTACCAATTTTTTTGTCAATAGAAGTAACATCATCAGATGTGCCAACATAAGTCTCACCATTTAAAATGATAATTTTAGAAAATGCCCAGCTTTTTTCTTCATGATAATTTGAGTTATTTTTTGAGCAACCTGCTGTAAAAGTCAAAGTAAATATTAATATTGCCATTAATACAATTTTTGCTATAAACTTTCTTCTCTTATTCATAATTATATTCTAACCTACTTTTGCTTTTTGTCTGTCTAATTTTCTGGTATCATTATATCATATATTCTACAAAAATTTAGGAATTCCTCTTCAATCTTCATGTTTGGATAAAAATTATTTACAAAAGGATGTTTTTGGTGGTATAATATTATTAGATAAAAGTTCGAGGCTCGAACTAATTTTTTAAGGATATTTGGTTCGGACAATGAACTAATTTGGGAGGTGATAAATTGACGCAGTATAGAAAGGGTACTAATTATCTTATCAAAAATATAAATACGGCAAATGTTTTGGATGTCATTAAAAAAATGCAGCCTATCTCCCGCATTAAAATTTCTAAAGTCCTTAATATGAGCAAGTCTACTGTATCTGGAATAGTAGATGAATTAATCAAGGAGGGGCTTGTAAGTGAAGAAGGGTATGGCAAGACGACATCAGCGGGTCGAAAGCCTATAGAGCTTACTTTTAATCCTAATGCGAAGTTTTCCATAGGTATCGATATAGAATCGACAAATACAATTGGAGTGCTTACAAATTTGGAAGGAAAAATAATAAAAAAGATAAAAAGGCCGACTGGTGTGAAAGATGAAGCTTTTGATAACGCCGTTGACATAATTAGAGAACTATTAGATTGTCAAAAAGAAATAACAGGCATAGGAGTTGGAGCTCCTGGCATAACAAATATAGAAAAAGGAACAGTGTACGCGCCGGGGCTTTCATGGGTTGACTTTAATCTCCTTCCTAAGTTAAAAGAAGTGTTTGACTATGACATATTTATCGACAACAGCGTTAATTACGCAGCATTGGGTGAAAGATGGATCGGTTCATGCAAAGATGTTAACAATTTTGTACTCGTAACAATAGGAAACGGCATTGGTTCTGGAATATACATTAACGGGAAATTAGTAAGGGGTCATAAATACTCAGCAGGAGAAGTTGGTTATATGGCTATAGGTAGAGATATTTTAAACAAAAAGTATTTCTACGAAGATTATGGGTACTTTGAAAGCAAAGCATCGCTTTTAGGTCTTGTCTCGTCGCTAAAAAATTTGTCAAATGGAAAATTTAATACGATGGAAGACTTTATTAATGGATATTTGGCAAAAGATGAAATTTGCATTAGGGCTTTTAACGAATTTATAGAAAATTTGAGCATGGGTTTTACTAATATCATCAGCATATTAAATCCAGAGCTTATAGTAATAGCAGGCGATGTGATAAACTTAGGCATCAACATAGTAGAAAACCTGAAAAGGCTAATTGATAAAATGATCCCGTTTGATGTAAAGATCATATATACAAAGTTAAACGAAGATGCCGCCGCAATAGGCGCATCTGCAGATGTTCTTCTAAAGACAAATTACTTAATATTAATATAAAATGAAAGGATGATTTTTATGAGATTAATAATAACAAATGACTACGATGAGATGAGCAAAACCGCAGCAGAAATCATAAAAGAACAGGTAAACAGAAAAGCGAATTCTGTACTAGGTCTTGCTACTGGTTCTACTCCACTTGGAACTTATAGAGAGTTAATTAAGATGTACAAGAATGGGGAGGTGGATTTTTCCTACGTCATAACATTTAACCTTGATGAATATGTAGGCTTACCTGATGACCATCCTCAAAGTTATCACTACTTCATGTATGAAAATTTGTTTAATCATATAAATATAAAAAAGGAAAATATTCATATTCCAAAGGGAATTTCAGATGATTTTGATAGAGACTGCAGGTTGTACGATGAGGAGATAGAAAAGTTTGGAGAAATTGATCTTCAATTGTTAGGTTTAGGTGTCAATGGGCACATTGGTTTTAATGAGCCTGATGACTATATAAATACAAAGACACATATAGTGGATTTGGCAGAAGAAACAATAAATGCAAATAAGAGATTTTTCAAAAGTATTGACGAAGTTCCGAGAAAAGCAGTAACAATGGGGCTGGGTACGATAATGAAATCTAAGAAAATTTTGTTATTAGCATCTGGCAAAAACAAAGCAAAAGCTATAAAAGAGACTTTAAACGGCTATCTGACGACAGATGTTCCCTCAACTGTTTTATCATTACATCCTGATGCTACGATTATTATTGATAAAGATGCCGCATCATTAATTGATGTAGAGAAAGTAAAAGAAAATGATGATGTTGTTTTAAAGCTATAAACAAACGTTTATAGCTTTTTATTTGTTTTTATGAATATAATGTAGTATAATTAAAATAAATAACCCCTCCACAGGGGGATGAGGAGGATTTAGTTGTCGATATTTGCTGCATTTATGGGCGGTATTCTTTCCTTTTTTTCACCTTGTATACTGCCTCTAATACCTGTTTATGTGACCTACATTTTTGGTGGTAAAAAGAAAAATTTTTTTAATCTGTTTCTGTTTATATTAGGCTTTAGCATTGTCTTTATTCTTATGGGTGCGACAGCCAGCCAATTGGGGAAGATTTTTGTTTCATATAAAGTTCTTTTTAGAAAGGCAAGCGGCATAATAATATTATTGTTTGGGCTTTATATGATGGGAGCTATAAGGCCGATCTTTCTTAATAAAGAGGCTAAGCTAAATGTTTCTGGCATGAAAGAAGGGTATTTAAGCAGCTTTATTTTTGGTATAACGTTTGCTGCTGGCTGGACACCTTGTGTAGGGCCCATTCTCGCGACTATTCTTTTATATGCAGGTACTACAAGTACGGTGTCAGTAGGTGTTATTTTGCTTTTTGCATATTCATTAGGGGTTGGGCTTCCATTTATAGTAGCTGCAATACTTATTGACAGATTTAAATCATTTTACAAAAAAATTAATTCTATTATGCCATACATAGAAAAAATCGGCGGTTTGATTTTGATAATTTTTGGAATTCTTTTGTATTTTAATTTAATAATAAGACTAGAAAGTTATATCAATATTTTGGGGTGATCTAACATGAAAAACAATAGGTTTAAGGATATTAAAATATCAGGTAAAAAGAGAAAAAATATTAAATTAGTTGCATCGATAGCAATAATTTTAATATTAGGAATATCAATTTACTTTTTAAATAGCTATGTAATGTCAAACCAATCAAAAAGCAATAGCCAAAATGTTTCCGGCGTGAATACCGCTGATGAAAAAATACAAGTCGGCACTGAGAAAGGAGATCTAGCACCAGATTTTTCATTAAAAGATATAAATGGCAATACAATGACTTTGTCAAAGCTAAGAGGCAAAAAAGTTATATTAAATTTCTGGGCTACAACATGTCCATACTGCAAAATTGAAATGCCGGAATTGAATAAGTTTTATCAAAACCATAAGAAAGATGTCGTGCTATTAGCAATAGATATAGGAGAAGAAAAATCTACAGTTGAAAATTATCTTGAAGGCAAAGGGTATGGTTTTACGATACTTCTAGACAGTGATGCCAAAACTGCTATAAACTATAAAGTTCAATTTATACCTATGTCATTTTTCATTGATGAAAAGGGAATAATAAGATCTATAAGCAATGGTGCAATGACGTATGATGAGATAGAGGAATACTATCAGACGATCTCTCAATGATTATTGACAAACTGCTAAAATGGTGGTATATTTAATTTAGCAATAACCCATATACCAGGGGTAGTGTATAAGGAGGAGAGATATATGAAACCTATAGATGTAACAGATATGAACTTTGATAGTGAAGTATATAATTCCGATAAGCCGGTTTTGGTGGACTTTTGGGCGGCTTGGTGTGGGCCATGCAGAATGATGGCACCTGTATTGGAAGAATTTGCAGAGGATTATTCTGATAAAATAAAAGTTGTAAAACTGAATGTGGATGAAAATCCTTTGATTGCATCACAATATAGGATAATGAGTATACCTACACTAGGCGTTTTCCAAAACGGACAATTAGTTGATAAAGTTATCGGATTTATGCCAAAAGAACAGCTTGAGTACAGATTGGCAAAATATATAGATGCTCAAGTGTAAAACTATTGAAGGATATCATATTTTAAATATGGTATCCTTATTTTCATATATTCTTCATAATTATAAGTTATAATATTTATGAGGTGTATTTATATGAAAATACTAGCAATAGATGACGAAGAAAAGATTTTAGATGTTATAAAAGCATATCTTGAGCGGGAAGGGTACTCTGTATTTACTGAGACAAACGGAGCAAATGCCATAAATACATTTAAAAGTCTGAAACCTGATTTAGTGATATTGGATTTAATGCTTCCAGGATTGTCAGGTGAAGAGATATGCAGTAAGATAAGAGCTATATCAAAAGTACCAATTCTCATGCTGACAGCTAAGGTAGAGGAAGATGATAAGGTATATGGATTTTCAATTGGTGCGGATGATTATCTTACAAAACCATTTAGCCCAAGAGAGCTGACAATGAGAGTTAAAGCCATATTGAGGCGCACAAAGGATGATATGGCTTTAAATGATATATTTTCATTTAATGATGGTGATCTCGTAATTGATACAAGATCTTACGAGGTTAAGAAAAGTGGAGAGATTGTCAACTTGACTCCCAATGAATACAAGTTGCTTACGGTGATGGCGCAAAACCCCAATAGAGTATTCACGCGAGGAGAGCTTATAGAAAAAGTTATGGGGTATGACTTTGAAGGCTTTGATAGGACAATCGATGCGCATATAAAAAACCTTCGCCAAAAAATAGAGGATGACCCCAAAAATCCTGTATATATAAAAACTGTGTATGGTGCAGGTTATAAATTTGGTGAAGAAAATGCTTAGAAATAATATTAGAACTAAAACAGCTATATCATTTATTTCTATTGCTTTATTATCAATAGTGGTATTCAGCATCACTGTAAATATTTTAATAATAAATAATTTTGGTATTTATCTTAAGCAATCCTCAGATAATGAATTTAACAACATTGCTTCATCCATTGCAGAAGTGTATAAGGAGACAGGAGATTGGAATGAAACAGGTAATAGAATTGCACATAATCTTATGATGAGCGGCTATGGAATTAAAGTAAGAGATTTAAAAGGGAATACGGTCATTAAAATTTCATCAATGTTTACGATGATGGGGATCGAAAACAGCGGGAAAACAACTACAAAAACACTTCCGATAATGGTAAATGGGAGAAAAGCTGCTTACGTTGACATAACATATAGCGGTACAATGCCTATGAACAAATTGGATTATAAATTTTTGTATGATATGAATAAATATATCGCTATAATAACAATAGTAACAATAATAATAGTGCTTATAATAAGTATATATATATCTAAATATTTAACAAAGCCTATTTTAAACATTGCACACGTGGCAAGTAAGCTAGAGAATGGAAATTATGACGTGAGGGTGAAGGAAATACCAAGAGAAGAAGAATTACTTACCTTAACCGCTGCTATAAATCACCTTGGTGCATCATTAAAAAATCAAGGTATGTTAAGGGCTCAGATGACGCAAAATATTGCACATGAATTGAGAACGCCTTTATCGACTCTTAAAAGCCATTTAGAAGCTATAATTGACGGGGTGTGGGAGCCATCTAAAGAAAGGATGGTTAGCCTTTACGAAGAAGTCGTAAGATTATCGAATCTTATAAATGATATTGAATTGTTGAACAAGATAGAGATTGATAATTTAAAAATTAATAAAGTAAGATTCAATTTATCGGATTTGATTAAAAGTTTATTAATAAACTATGAAAGTATTTTTATCAATAAAAATCAGCATTTAGAGAAAAATATTGAAGATGGTATATCTATATTTGCTGATAAGGATAAAATATCTGAGGTAGTGATTAATTTGCTTGCAAATGCAAACAAATATACCGGTGAAGGTGGAAATATAAAAGTTAAGCTTTATAAAGAAGGAAAATATGCTGTGCTTTCCGTGTCAGATGATGGAATTGGAATACCAAAAGAAGACTTGCCATTTATATATGAGAGGTTTTACAGGAGTGAAAAGTCGAGAAACAGGGAGTATGGCGGCAGCGGTTTAGGACTTTCAATTACAAAAGCCATAATTAAAGCTCACAATGGTATGATAAATGCCGAAAGTATTTTAAATGAAGGAACAAAATTCACTGTAAAATTGCCTCTCTATCAGCAAACTTCATGAATTCTTCACAATTTTATAATATAATAAATTTAAAGGAGGATGGTAAATATGATGTGGGGATTGATGAATGGTTGGGGCTACGGAGGAGGCATAGTTTTTGGTCTCATATGGATGATAATACAAGTAGCTATTGTAGTTGGTGCTATATATTTCATTGTATCACTTTTTCAAAATAAAAAGGGTGGTCACAGAAGTAATGATGCACTAGAAATTCTTAGAGAGAGGTATGCTAGAGGAGAGATTAGCGAAGAAGAATATAAAGAACGCAAGAGAAATCTCGAAGAAAAATAAGCTGTAATACAAAAAAGAGCTCTACGATTGTAGGGCTCTTTATGCTGTTATATTCAATATCTGTAAATCATTAACTACTTTTATATATTCTACATTTGGATCTTCTGTTCCTTGGATGCTTAATTTTGCATTTTTCATTTCAATTACATATTCTATGATTTCCCTTGTTATTCTCTCACCAGGGCACAATATCGGAATACCGGGAGGATATGCCATTAAAAATTCAGAGCTAATTTGCCCTATGCTTTCTTCCAGAGGCAAAGCCACGTTAGAGCATTCAAAAGCATATCTTGGGGATAATACCATCTCAGGTATCTCAGGAATGTCTAAAGCCTTTGACATTTCTACATTATCTTTGTATAGTGTTTCGCTAATTTCTCTTAATGCTCTAATGAGATAGTCAACATTTTCTTTTGTATCTCCTATGGAGAATACACACAATGCATTGTACATATCAGCTAATTCAGGCTGAATATAATATTTTTTTGCCAATATATTTTCTAGCTCGTGACCTGTTATTCCAAGTCCTTTGGCTGTAATAGTAATCTTTGTAGGATCGAAATCATATGCTCCATCACGCCCTACAATTTCATTTCCAAAGCAATATAAACCATTGATGTTGTTTATCTCTTTACGAGCATATTCAGCAAGCTCAATTGTCTTATCCAGCAATTGCTTTCCTTCTGTTACCATTTGCATTCTTGCAACATCAAGTGATGCTAACAAAATATATGAGGGACTTGTAGTCTGTAATAGGCTCATAACCTGTTTAACTCTATTTATATCAATTCTTTTAGACTTAACGTGCAGCATTGAGCTTTGAGTCATGGAGCCTATAATCTTATGTGTACTTTGGGCACAAATATCAGCACCTGCTTCCATGGCGGATATAGGCAATTTTTCATTAAATTTGAGGTGAGGGCCATGTGCCTCATCTACCATCAATATAGCTCCGTAATCATGAACTATTTCAGCGATTTTTACAATGTCAGCTGATACACCGTAGTAAGTCGGATTTATAATTAAAACAGCCTTTGCATCAGGATTGTTTCTTAATGCTTCCTCTACAGTTTCAGGAGTCACATTAAGAGCAACGCCTACATTTTTATCAACTTCAGGTTGCATATAAACTGGAATAGCACCACTTAAAATTATACCTGATGTAACAGATTTATGAATATTTCTTGGAACTATAATTTTTTCATTTTCTCCCATAACGCTTAAGATCATAGCCTGAATAGCTCCCGATGTCCCATGGATACAGAAAAATGTGGCATCAGCGCCAAATGCATCGGCAGCTAATTCCTGAGCTTTCTTTATGGGACCGGTAGGCTTGTGAAGGCTGTCAACTTGTTCAAACACAGTAACATCCATTGATAAAACATTTTTACCTACAAAATCAAAAAACTTTTTAGCCATTCCATTCCCTTTTTTATGACCTGGGACATGAAACGGTATGGTGTTGTTGTTGACGTACTCCATTAATGCATCAAATAATGGAGTCTCAAAATGATTTAACTTTTCCAACTTGATAAACACCCTCTTTCATAAGTTTGGCTCCCAGAATAAAAGCCTGAACCTCGTTGCAATTGGTTCGGGCCTATGCAGAGCGAAATATACTTTATTATGTTTTCAATTTATTATAAGATATATTTTTTTGGATTTCAATACAAAATTTATTTTTTTCGATTTCGATAATATAATATGCAATAGCGGTGAAATAGGATATATCGCTTGATATAGAAACAAATTTTAGAATATCAAATAAAAAGTTCGTTTTTTGATATTAAAAATGCTGTTGATTTAGGGGTTATTATATATTATAATAATACAAAGTTCGTAATTTTAATGAATCGGGGGAGATTGTCTGACATGAGTATAGTGAGGAGAATTTTTGTTGAAAAGAAGCCATCATTTAACATTGAAGCACAGACACTATTTTATGATCTTAAGAATAACCTCAATATTAAGGGCCTTAAAAATGTAAGAGTAATAAACAGATATGATGTTTCTGGCTTGTCTGAAGAAGTTTTTTTAAAGTCAATAAAGACTGTCTTTTCAGAGCCCAATCTTGATGACATCTATATTGAAGATATTGTTTTTGACAAAAATGACAAGGTATTTGCTGTTGAATATTTGCCTGGTCAGTACGATCAGAGAGCTGACTCTGCTGAGCAATGCATCCAAATACTTACAAATGGTTTGAAACCAACTGTATCGACTGCAAAGGTGATAGTATTAAGTGGTGATATAACGGAAGAGGAGTTTATAAAAATAAAGAATTACTGTATAAATACAGTTGATTCACGGGAAGCTTCACTTTTGAAACCAGAAAATCTCGACATAGAGATTGAATATCCAGAAGAAGTTGAGATACTGGAAGGTTTCATTGAATTTGATGACGTAAAGTTGAAAAATACCTATGATAAGCTCGGACTTGCCATGAGCTTAGAAGACTTTAAATTCTGCCATTCATATTTTAAAGATGTAGAGAAGAGAAACCCAACGATAACGGAGATAAGAGTTATTGATACCTATTGGTCTGATCACTGTCGCCATACTACATTTCATACGAAAATCAATGATGTCAAAATTTCTGATGGAAAATACAATAAGCCTATCTTAAAAGCGTACGAAGAATACAAAAAATCAAGAGATTTTGTGTACGGTGAAAACAAAAAATCGTTGTGCCTTATGGATATTGCGACGATCGGCATGAAAGAGCTAAAGAAAAAAGGACTTCTAAATGATTTGGACGAATCTGATGAAAACAATGCATGTAGTATTGTCGTTGATGCAGATGTAAATGGTAAAAAAGAAAAATGGCTTATAATGTTTAAAAACGAGACACACAATCATCCTACAGAAATAGAGCCGTATGGAGGTGCTGCAACTTGTCTTGGAGGCGCAATAAGAGACCCACTTTCGGGAAGGGCTTATGTATATCAGGCGATGCGAGTGACAGGTTCGGGAGATCCTAGAACGCCAATTGAAGAAACTTTAAAAGGAAAACTGCCACAGAGAAAAATTACTGTAGAAGCAGCACATGGATACAGTTCATACGGAAATCAAATAGGACTTTCCACAGGCCAAGTTACTGAAATATATGATGAAGGATATGTTGCAAAAAGGATGGAAATCGGTGCTGTAATAGGTGCTGTGCCTCAAAAGCATGTTTATAGAGATAAACCTTCTTGTGGAGATGTGGTGATTCTTTTAGGTGGAAAAACTGGCAGAGACGGTTGCGGAGGAGCTACAGGGTCATCAAAAGAGCATACGAGAGAATCTATATTTACATGCGGTGCAGAAGTCCAAAAAGGCAATCCTATCACTGAGAGAAAAATACAGAGGCTTTTTAGGAATCCGCAAGTCATAAAGATGATAAAGAAATGCAATGATTTTGGAGCTGGCGGTGTTTCTGTTGCAATAGGCGAGTTAAGCGATGGGCTTAAAATAGACCTTGATGCAATTCCTAAAAAGTACGAGGGCTTAGACGGGACAGAACTTGCCATTTCAGAATCACAAGAAAGAATGGCAGTACTAGTCGATCCTAAAGATGCTGACAGATTTATTGAACTTGCAAGGACAGAAAATTTAGAGGCTACAAAAGTTGCTACTGTAACAAGTAACAGGAGAATCAAGATGATATGGAAAGGAAAAACGATCGTCGACATTAGCAGAGATTTTCTAAATACAAACGGAGTTACACAAGTAACAGACGTATTAGTAAATAGGATAGACGATGAAAGTTATTTTGATAATATATACAAGAGATTGCCAGGGAAAAATATAAAAGAATTATGGCTTCAAAATCTTGAGGATTTGAATGTTTGCAGTCAAAAAGGACTTGCAGAAAGGTTTGATTCAACAATTGGTTCATCTACAGTTTTAATGCCGTTTGGCGGTGCATATCAGATGACACCTGAAGAAGGCATGGTGGCTAAAATACCTGTCTTAGAAGGTGATACCAGCACATCCACAATGATGACATTTGGGTATAATCCTAAATTATCAAGATGGAGCCCATTTCATGGTGCAGTATATGCGATTATTGAGGCAGTTTCTAAAATAGTTGCAATGGGCGGCGATTATAAAAAAATTAGACTTACACTACAGGAATATTTTGAAAAGTTGGGCAAGGATTCTAGAAAATGGGGCAAACCATTTAGCTCGCTATTGGGTGCCTTGTATGCTCAGAAAGCCTTAAATATACCTGCTATAGGTGGAAAAGATAGCATGTCAGGAACATTTATGGATATGAATGTTCCTCCAACGCTTGTTGCATTTGCTGTGGCCGTAGCCGATGCCAACAAAGTAATATCTTCAGAATTTAAAAAGAGCGGTGATAAAATAATACTCATCAAAGCAAAGAGAGATGAGTACGATTTGCCGGATTTTGATTCGTTAAAGAAAAATTTTGAAAAAATTAAAGAATTAATTGATAAAAGTCTAGTCTATGCATCATCTTCTATTAAATACGGTGGGCTTGCAGAGTGTATAACTAAAATGGCTTTTGGCAATAAAATTGGATTTAAATTTCAAGAAAAAACAAACGCGGAAGAACTGTTTACATCTGATTACGGTTCAATTGTAATAGAAGTTGATGGTGATTTTGATGTAAGTAAATATTTAAAAGGTATCGAGTATAAAATTTTGGGAGAGACTGTGGTTGATCCAGTGATATACATTGATGATTTTGAAATCAGCTTAAATGAGGCAATGGAACATTGGGAAAGACCACTTAAAAATATATTTCCTTCCGTTATAAAAGACAGCAGAAAAAATTTATTGGAGATAAAATATGATAAAAAAATTTTATACAAACCGTCTGCAAAATTTGCGAAGCCAAGAGTTCTCATACCGGTTTTTCCGGGTACAAATTGTGAATATGATAGCAAAAAAGCTTTTGAAAAAGCAGGGGCGTCTGTTGAAACATATGTATTTAAGAATCTAACAGCAGACGATATTAAAGAATCTATTGATGAACTTACAATAGCCATAAAAAATTCGCAGATTATTATGCTTCCCGGTGGGTTTAGTGCCGGAGATGAGCCTGATGGTTCTGGAAAGTTTATAGCTACTGTCTTCAGAAATCCTAAGATAAAAGATGCAGTTATGGATTTTTTGAAAAACCGTGACGGTTTAATGTTAGGAATATGCAACGGCTTTCAGGCACTGATAAAGCTCGGGTTGCTTCCTTATGGAGAAATACGTGATATTAATGAAAATGATCCGACACTGACATTTAATACAATTGGAAGGCACGTATCCTGTTATGTCAGGACGAAAATTATGTCAGTTCTTTCACCATGGTTTAATAATGTTAAATGTGGTGATATTCATTTGGTTGCGGTATCACATGGTGAAGGAAGGTTTATCGCAAATGAGGATGTTTTAAATACATTAAAGCGAAATGGACAGATTGCGACACAATACGTTGATATAAACGGAAATCCAACAATGGAAATGCCGTACAATCCCAATGGTTCTTACTGGGCTATTGAAGGTATTACTAGTCCTGATGGCAGGATACTGGGGAAAATGGGCCATTCTGAAAGGATTGGCACAAATGTAGCTAAAAATATTGAAGGAAATAAGGATCAAAAGATATTTGAAGCAGGCGTTGAATATTATAAATGAGACATAAAAAGGTTACATTATGTAACCTTTTTTACGTTTCTTCTGTTTTAATTTTATGCGTTTTTTCACTCCAATTTGGTTTTGGACCTCTTAAGTATGATATAAATGATGCTATTAAGCTAAATATCATAGATATTAAAAATGCTTCTCTTAGTCCTGATATAAACTGAGCTATGGCGATGCCTTTTGAGCCAACTTGTGTTCCGACAAAAAGAGCCTGCATAGCTTGTGGAGTTATGCTTGATGATACTATTGCCATTGATAAAGCTATACTTATTACCTGTCCAGCATTATTCATCATTGTTCTTGTGCCAGCAGCAATACCTCTTCTATCTGACGGAACAGAGCCCATTATTTCACTAGTGTTAGGTGAGAAGAACATGCCTGATCCGAATCCCATAATTAGCATCCAAATAATTAGCTCGGTAAGAGAAGTTTTTGGTGATATCCTTACAAATCCAAGCAAGCCAAAAGCTGATATAAGAAGACCGAGAGAACTTAAACCTCTTGCACCGTATTTATCAGACAAAAATCCACTTATAGGAGAAACGAACATCATTGACAATGCAAACGGTGCTAAAAATATTCCAGCTTTCAATGGGTCCATAGCCTTTATGCCTTGTAGATAAAATATAAGCAGAAAAGTTACTGCACCTCTCGCAATACCATTAAGCAGTGTACTGCCATATGCAAATGCTAGTATCCTAGTCTTAAATAATCTCAAATCCAGCATAGGTTGATCTACGTTATTTTCAACATAAATAAAGGCAAACATCATGATTATAGATATTATGAATAGCATTATAATTGATTTATTATTCCAGCCTACAAAGCCTCCGAAAGACAAAGCAATTAGAAACAGCAGTAAACCAACGGTAAATAGCAAAGTGCCTTTCAGATCAAATTTTTGATCCTGTGGTATTTTATCAAGCTCTTTTAACTGTATCAATGCCCATAGAGTACCTATAATTCCAAATGGTACATTAATATAGAATATATACCTCCAACCTAGACTTGCTAAAAACCCTCCTAAGATAGGTCCGATTACGGATGCTATGCTGACAACCATGCTGTTAATGCCAAGAGCTTTGCCTAGCTCGTTTTTTGGGAAAGCATCTGCGACGATTGCAGTGCTATTGGCTACCATTAATGAGCCACCTACAGATTGTACTATTCGATATATCAAAAGTTGCAATCCTGTATTTGAGAGTCCGCACAACAGTGAACCTAGTGTAAATATTGCAAATCCTGACACGTACAATTTTTTTCTGCCAAACATATCGGCTATTCTGCCGATTGCTGGCACTAATATTGTCAATGAAAGCATATAGCCCATTACAATCCACATAATTATACCCATACTTGTATTTAATCCCTTCATAATGTCAGGCAAAGATATTAAAAGCATACTGCCGTTTAAGACGGAGAAAAGAGCTCCAAGTGTAGTGCAAGATAAAGCTATCCATTTGTAACTGATATTTTTCATATTGTGTCTGCCTCCTTAAATTGGTCTTTTAACTTGTTTAATTTTAGCAAAAGTTCTTCAAATTTTTGTTTTGCCGTTAATAGTTTATTACTTTTTTCATCAATCAATTTAATTTGCTCTTTTATCATACCGATGTAGTTATCAATTGTTGTTATATCAGCAGGTTCACCAGATAATATATTTTTGACATTTTTATCAAGCTCAAGTGCTGCTTTTATTTCAGCGAGACTGAAACCAAGGGATTCTTTTAATGAAATGATCTTTTGGATTTTATCAATATCTTCATCGGTATATAACCTATAACCAGAATCGGTTCTTTTGGGTGCAATAAGCTTTAAGTCTTCATAATATCGTATCGCTCTTTTTGTCAACCCTGTTTTTATTGAAACATCTTCGATTTTGTAATATTTTTTTTCCATCATAAAACCTCCAGCAAATAATTTTACTACTAGTTAACATTAACGTCAAGGTTAATGTAAAATAATTTGATAATTTTCATAAGAAAAAACTTTAAAATATATTATTTGCGGTATAATATATACTGAAAGGTAATTATAACCAATATGGAGGTAGGATTATGGGTAAATTAATGTCAGCGTATTTAATGCCGCACCCACCTATAATTGTTCATGAAGTGGGGAAAGGAGAAGAACACAAAATTCAAAAGACGATAGATTCCTTTGGTATAGCGGCAAGAAATATAAAAGACCAAAAACCAGATACAATAATTATTATCTCGCCACATGCATATGTCTTCAGTGATGCTGTTTCAATTGATTTGAGAGAAACAGTAGAAGGCGATTTAGGGCAATTTGGTGCTTACAACGTAAAGATGGAGTTTAAGACTGATTTATCATTAGCCAATGTCATAGTTAAAAATACAGAAATTGAAAAAATACCTATAGCAAAGATAGATGACAAAATGATAAGTAAATTTAAGCTTTCAAAAAAACTTGACCACGGATGCATCGTTCCATTGTATTTTGTAAAAAAACATTGCGAAAATTTTGAACTTATAAGAATGTCATATGGATTTTTGTCATTTGAAGATTTATATAATTTTGGCGTTCAAATAGGGAAGTCCATCAGAGAAAGCGATAGAAATGTCGTATTTATTGCAAGTGGTGATTTATCACACAAATTAACGCCAAATAGCCCTAATGGGTATACACCGAATGGAAAGGTTTTTGATGAAACACTATTAAATTTGCTAAGAGACATGAAAGTAAAAGAAATAATCAATATGGATAAAACATTGATAGAAGATGCTGCGGAATGTGGATTTAGATCTGTTTGCGTCATGTTGGGCGTGCTGGACGGTTACAAAGTCAAGGCAAATATTTTATCACATGAAGGTCCTTTTGGTGTTGGATACGGCGTAGCTGAATTCATTCCCGAAAGTTATACAGGTATAGGCTTATTAGATGAACTGTATAGGCTGAAAAGGGAAAGGATAGATAATATAAGGAAATCAGAGGATGTTTATGTAAAGCTAGCAAGAGAAAGCCTTGAGTATTATTTGAAAAACAACAGTATAATGGATGTACCGGATAATCTGCCAGATGAAATGAAAGAAAAGAAAGCAGGTGTATTTGTATCGCTTCATAAAGATGGTGAATTAAGGGGTTGCATAGGTACTGTATACCCTTTAAAGAATAATATAGCAGAGGAAATCATAAGAAATGCAGTAAGCGCTGGTACAGAAGATCCAAGGTTTTATCCTGTTGAGATAGATGAACTAGACGACATAGTGTATTCAGTTGATGTTTTGACAAAACCTGAGCCTGTAAAATCAAAAGATGATCTGGATGCAAAAAAGTACGGCGTAATCGTGAGAAGCGGTTATAAAAGCGGGCTTTTATTGCCAGACCTTGATGGTGTCGATACAGTAGATCAGCAGATATCTATTGCACTTAGAAAAGCTGGCATTGCACCAGATGAAAAGTATACTATTGAAAGATTTGAGGTTGTGAGGCATAAATGAAAGAAGCACTCTATTATGAAAAGATAGACAACGACAGTGTACACTGCTTATTATGTCCGCAAAATTGTATAATAAGTGATGGGAAATATGGCTTTTGCCGTGCTAGAAAAAATGAAGGTGGCAAGTTATATACTGAAAATTATGGCAAAATCACATCTCTTGCTGTGGATCCGATAGAAAAGAAACCTCTATATCATTTCATGCCCGGCAGTCATATACTATCTGCAGGTACATATGGCTGTAACCTTAGATGTCTGTTTTGTCAAAATTGGGAGATATCTCAACAAAGGTTGGAAGGGGAATACCTATCGCCAAGTAAATTGGTAGAAATCGCAAAAAAACAGCAAGGAAATGTAGGAATTGCATATACCTATAATGAACCATCGATCTGGTATGAATATGTGTTAGATTCTGCAAAAATTTCACATAAGGAAAGTCTTAAGAATGTACTAGTAACAAATGGATATATAAATATCGATCCTTTAAAAGAGCTCTTGCAATATATTGATGCAGTAAATATAGACGTAAAAGCTTTTTCTAATGAATATTATAAAAAAATATGTCATGGAAATCTGGAAAGCGTTTTGAAAGTTGTTGAAGAAGCTGTGTTAAACTGTCATGTAGAAATAACCACATTGGTGGTGACAGGAGAAAATGACGATTATAGTGAAATTGAAGAACTCTGCAAATGGGTATCGAACATAAACAAAGATATCCCTATACATTTTTCTAAGTATTTTCCTCGATATAAAATGAAAAATCCAGAAACACCAATAAAAGTGCTTGAAGATATTTATGTCATTGCAAAAAAGTATCTAAATTATGTATATTTAGGAAATGTATCCGGATTCGACAACAATACTTATTGCCCTGATTGTGGATATCTTTTGATTAAGAGAAGTGGCTATGTACATGTTGTAGGAATAGAAAATAATAAATGCGGTAAATGTGGGAAAAAATTTTATGGATATACATAAAGCTGATTGTATTATTTTAAAAGATTTCAGCAATTGAGATGCTTAAAATAAGTTATAATAAGTTATTAGTTGCATAATATAACTTATTGTAACTTATTTTTAATTTACAAATTAAACTAAATTAGTTAACAAAATTTAAATAAAAAAATTATGCATAAATATTGACATTGCATTTTGTTTAAAATATAATAAGTATGTAATAGTTGTAAAGGTTACTAATTATGGTTAAAGCACAGGTTAATTTTTGAAACACAAATGATGTTAGTGTTTGTTTTATAATTTATTAAGGTTAATTAAATGTAGAATATAACATAGCAAATCAAGTACAAAATTTATAAAATACATATCAAAACACAACTAGCAAATGTTTTAACAACATATCTTAATTATAAATTTTTCCTTAAAGATTGTTTTTTAGTTATTTTATTTACTTCTATTGTTTTAGATCGCTAGTGTTTTGACTTTTAATTTACAGAATTTAAATGGTGCATACGGTGTTGCTTTTTTGAGAATTAATTAAATTAACCAAAGCTTTGAAATATATAGAAAATTAGTTAATATTAGTAAGAAATAACAGATAAAAATGCAATGGTGTACGAACTTTTTCAATGAAAGTGAATAGTTTGTATTAAGGTATATAAGTTTTATTTATTAGGACATGAAAAGGATTAATTTTAAACTTATGCAAAAACAAATAAAAGATAATGACGTTATATCGCTTTTTATTGAATCAACTTTTGGGAGATTACATAAAGTATATCCCAAAATTAAAATAGCATACAAATCAATTCTTAAAAATGTTATCAAAGGGGAGGTGCTTATATTGTATGACTTAAAATTCTTTGACTTGTATACCTGACTAAAAGTTTTCTTGGATGAGGAGATGACGTGTACAAGTTAAAATAAAAAAGGGAGAGGGGTTTTTTATGAAGTTTAAAAAGCTAGTAAGCATTATACTTGTGTTTTTAATGGTATCACTGCTTATCGTCGGCTGTGGCAGTAATTCGAATGCAAATAAGTCATCCAGCAATGGGACAAAGACGACAACGACAACAGAAAATACTGTAAAACCTGGTGAGGCTACGCCTAGAAGTGAGACACTGTATATAAGCGGATTACAATGGGGACCTCCAACAACGTTTAATCCTTTAAGCCCGAGCCAGACTTCACTTCCATTGTCAGCTACAAGTATAGCCAGAGAACTTACATTTGAAACATTGTTTATGTACAATCAACTTGATGGAAAGATGTATCCACTTTTAGGCAAATCATACGCATTTTCATCTGATAGTACTGTATGTACAGTGACATTAAATCCCGATGCAAAGTGGAACGATGGTGAAAAAGTTACGGCAGATGATGTTGTGTATACTTTTGAGTTAGGTAAAAAATACCCTGTTTCATGGTCCAGCAACTGGAATTACCTTGACAGTGTTACTGCAAAGGACGATACTACTGTAGAATTTAAATTAAAGAGCGACAATAAGAATCCTTTAATGGTTGAAGAAGCACTTGAATCAGTATACATTTTGCCAAAACACGTTTGGATAAAGATAGAAGAAAAAGACAATAATGATTTTAGCAAAATTTCAAGTGAAGTAAATGCAAATCCTGTGGCATCAGGTCCATACAAAGTTTTCTATTATGATAATGCGAAAGTTGTCTTGATAAGAGACGACAACTATTGGGGCAAGGCACCTTCAATGTGGGGCAAATTGCCGGCACCAAAATATATAGTTCACAATATATTTAAAGACAATGCTGCTGGTGATACTGCTTTAAGGCAGAATCAAGTGGATGTTTCGCAGCAATTTACACCAAATATTCAGACATTTGGATCAAATATAAAGACTTATCTATCAAAACCTCCATACTATATGCCTGGTGTGATACCTTGGCTGGTTATAAATGTTACAAAGCCAGGGCTTGACAATGCAAACGTACGTCGTGCAATAGCAATGGCTATAGATTACGATAAGATCGCAAAAAATGCCATGAGCGGATATTCTGGGAAAATGTCTCCATCATTGATGCTGCCTCTTGATTCAGAGCAAAAACTTGTAGACCAAAGTCAATTAGCACCGCTTCAATGGAAATCTCATGATATTGATGGTGCCAATGCATTGCTTGATTCCATTGGTGCTAAGAAAGGACCAGACGGAATAAGGGTGTTAAACGGGCAGAAATTGTCGTTTAAAGTTGAGTGTCCAACTGGATGGTCTGACTGGAACGCAGCACTTGAAATTGTAGCCTCGTCTTGCAAAGAAATAGGTATAAACGTTCAAACATATTTCCCACAACAGTCTGTTTGGAACAATGATATGCAGACAGGTAATTTTGATATGGGCATGTACTCATATCAAGGTATAGGAATATCTTCTCCTTGGGCACGTGCATATCAGGGAATGAGCTCAAATGGGTATGCTCCTATAGGCCAGACAGCTTATTTCAACTATGGCCGCTATAAAAACTCTGAAGTAGATACTTTGTTGAATCAGATACCTAACATCACTGATGAAACACAGTTAAAAGACGCCTGGACAAAGCTTAATGAGATTTATTTAAAAGAGGTTCCAATGATTGGCTTGATGTACAGGCCTGCTGACTTCTACACTGTTAATACTTCTGTTTGGAGCGGTTTCCCTGTTGATGGCGACGGAACGAATATTCCTCCAAATATATGTATGGACGGCTATGGAATAGCAGCTTTATATAAGATTCATTCTTCTAAATAAAAAATAGAGGAGAGTTTAAAGTGAAAAGCTATAGAAGATATATGACAAGTAAAATGGTGTGGTACATCCTAACTTTTGTAGTAGCTCTGTTTTTGAATTTTCTTTTACCAAGGTTGATACCGGGTAACCCGGTATCAACAATTGTTTCAAAAATCACCAGCGGAATGGCAGATACAAATTCAATTAAGCGAGTTTATGAGACATTTGAGAAAGAATTTGGATTAAACAAGCCTATTTGGGAACAATTTTTCATATATGTTTCTAATCTTTTTCATGGAGATATGGGTACTTCTTTTGGACAGTATCCACGAAAAGTAACAGACATATTGGCAAGTTCAATCATGTGGACAATAGGACTTCAACTGCCTGCAATTATTGTAAGCTGGATTCTTGGCAATGTTTTGGGTGTTTTAGCAGCTTACATAAAGAAGGGCTTTGACAAGGTCTTATTTCCAGTTTTTCTATTTATAAGCTGCATACCGTCTTTTGGATTTGCTATTGTATTAGTGTGGCTATTTGCTGTCGTATTAAAGATTGCTCCAGCCAGCGGCGGGTATGCTTTCGACATGATACCGAGTCCTACAATTTCCTTTTTTCTTTCAGTAGTACAACATTATCAACTGCCTTTTTGGTCAATAGTTCTGGTGGGAATTGGTGGACAGTCTCTAGGTATGCGGGAGATGTCTATTTACGAATTAAATGCTGATTATGTCAAATATTGCCGATTATTGGGCCTTGAGGATTCAAAAATTGTAAGATACGTGTTTAGGAATGCTGTTCTTCCGCAAATAACCGGATTAGCACTTTCGCTAGGTACAATGGTTGGAGGTGCACTTATTACAGAGATCGTCTTTAGCTATCCTGGTTTAGGCTCAGTGCTTTTTAACGCCATTGCTGCACAGGATTTTCCTCTTATATCAGGATGTACTCTTTTAATCACTACAGGTGTTTTGATAGCTAATTTCGTGATAGATATTATTTATGGTTTGATAGATCCTAGAATTAAAGTTGCCCAACAGGAGTGATGAGATATGAAAAATAATTTCAGTATTATTTTCAAGTCAAGTAAGTTTAGGCTAGGATTTATAATTTTTGCTTTATTGTTATTGAGTGTGATTATTTTTCCAATTGTGAATAAGGAAGATCCTTTAAAAATGAATTATACAATGTTTCAAAAGCCGGGTCCTAATTTACCATTAGGAGCTGATAATTTCGGGAGAAATGAATTTGTAGAATTAATTGCAGGGGGGAAGACGTCGCTTATTATTGGGATTTTAGCTGGCGGAATCGCCACAGGAGTAGGGCTCATTTTAGGGCTTTTTGGTGGATATATAGGTGGTTTAGTTGATGATATACTGTCATCAATTACAAATATATTTCTCGTCATACCATCCTTTATTATATTAGTATTAATATCTGTCAGTATTAGTTCCAGATCGTATTTAACTACTGCACTAGTAATTGGATTTACTAGCTGGCCTTGGACTGCAAGAGCTGTGAGAGCACAAACGATATCATTAAGAAATCGGGATCATGTAAACCTTGCAAAAGTTTCAGGCTATAGTATACCAAAGATTGTTGCAACTGAAATATTGCCATATATAGCGTCATACGTTGGCATGGCATTTATTCTTCAAGTGGCATCCGGAATTCTTTCTGAAGCCACCATATCGATGCTAGGACTTGGACCGCAGAACACGGTAACACTGGGGCTAATGTTAAACTGGGCTACAATGTATGAAGCACAAATGAGTGGTGCTTGGTGGGCTTTTCTACCGCCTGTTCTAATGATTGCGTTGATTACTTTTTCGCTAAATTTGATGAACACAGGACTTGATCAAATTTTTAATCCACAAATAAGGAGTTAATAATTATGGCTGAAAAATTATTAGAAGTTAAAAATTTAAAAAGCGTCTATAAGACAAGATTTAATGAAAATATTACTGCAGTTGATGATGTATCATTTGATTTAGAAGATGGCAAGTGCTTGGGTATAGCAGGAGAGTCAGGATGTGGCAAATCTACATTAGCTATGAGCGTTATGGGATATTATTATCCTCCTCTTTTTTATGAGAGCGGTTCTGTTTGTATTGGAGGAGTTGATATTATAAAAATGTCCTATAATCAATTAAGGGAAAAAATACTCGGCAAGGAAATAGCGTATATACCGCAAGCTGCAATGAATGCATTAAACCCCACTCAAAGGATTATAAACTTGATTGAAGATGTGATGAAAGAACATGTATCAGGAATAACCAAAAATGAAATAAAGAAAATTGCGGAAGAGAGATTTGAAACTCTCAATTTGCCAAAAGATGTTCTTCAGAAATATCCGATTGAACTTTCTGGCGGAATGAAGCAGAGGACAGTTATAGCGATTTCCACAATATTAAATCCAAAGATTCTTATTGCAGATGAGCCGACATCAGCACTGGATGTTACGTCTCAAAAAATAGTGATAAAGCTTTTAAAAGATTTGATAAAGAGAGGATTTATAAAGGCGATGGTTTTTATAACACATGAACTGCCTCTTTTATACAATATCGCTGATGATATTATGGTTATGTATGCAGGTGAGATTGTTGAATCAGGAGAAGCAGATGAAGTTATTTTTGATCCAATTCATCCTTATTCTAATGGATTGATGAATTCAATAATTGTGCCAGAAAAGGGTATAAAAGGGAAAAAGCTGACGGTTATTCCCGGTGCTCCTCCTAATTTAAAATACAAATTGGAAGGATGTCGATTTTCTGATCGGTGTTTGTATGCTAAAGATGAATGTAAAATCAGCAAAGTAAATATGAAATATGTAAATAATAGCAGAAGTTATAGGTGCGTATTACGAGTAGATGAGCTTAAGGAGATGTATGAAAATGGCAAAAAGCGAGCTACTACTTAGTGGGAAAGATGTAACAAAGATATTTTCAAATAAAAAGAAAAAAATTATTGCTGTCGATCACGTAAATTTTGAGTTTAAGAGCGGTGAAATAATATCGATCGTTGGTGAGAGTGGAAGTGGGAAGACGACATTGGCTAAAATGATATTAGGATTGCTTAGCCCAACCAGTGGTGAAATTATCTTCAGAGATAGACCTATAGAATTGAAGACCAGAGAGAAGCGAATAGAGTATTGGAAAAATGTGCAGCCAATTTTTCAAGATCCATTTTCATCATTTAATATATTTAAAAAAGTCGACAATGTATTATCGGACTGCATAAAACTGCTTAATATCAAGCTAAAAAAAGACGAGAAGTACAAAAAGATTGAAGAAGCATGCAATTTTGTGAATTTAAGATTTGAAGAGATATATAATAAATACCCTTTTGAACTTTCTGGTGGTCAAATGCAGAGGCTTATGATTGCGCGTGTATTATTGATACGGCCAAGGCTTGTCATTGCCGATGAGCCTACATCAATGATTGATGCTTGTTCGAGGGCAAGCATACTTGATGCATTAATGAAGTTGCGAGACGAAACCGGGACAACAGTTGTGTTTATAACGCATGACATTGGCCTTGCTTACTATGTGTCTGACAAAATATACGTCATGAAAGAAGGACGATTTGTGGAAGAAGGCTTTCCTGACGATGTGATTTTAAATCCAACAGAAGAGTATACTAAACATCTAATAGGTGATGTCCCTAAAATAGAGAGCCGATGGGCATTATAAAACTTATGTATAAATAATACTTCTTTCCATTTTCTTCTTCATATTCAATTCATAATCGCCTTGCATTTGATTTCGCTTTATGCTATCTTGTTAAGATAGCATTATTTTTTAATCACAACATTATATATTTTAAAAAATATATGGTTTTGTGCTAAAATTATGATTAAGCGATGTTTTATAAAATTTACATTACGAAAGAAGTTGGTTTGTATGGATATAAATAACATAAAGATGGTTGGAATTGATCAAAGTATACCTATTGAAATTAGAGAGAAGGTGTCTTTTAATAGAGATATAGCTGATGTGCTCCAAGAATTAAAAAATGATGGGCTTGATGAAATAGTTATATTATCAACATGCCATAGGAGTGAAGTATATTTTTATTCAGAGAGCATAGGTCTCGAGGAGATAAAAAAATTTTATGTAGAGCATTTTAAGTTAGAAGATGACTTTAAACATTATCTTTATGGTATATCTGGCATAAAAGTTGTGGAACATATCTTTAGAGTTGCGTGTGGATTAGAGTCAATGGTTGTGGGTGAGGACCAGATATTGGGTCAGGTGAAAGATGCACTAAATATTTCACAAATTAATAAAGCCTCTGGCAAAATATTAAATAAACTTTTTAGGGATGCCATTACTCTTGGGAAAAAGGCTCGCACAGATACGGGTATAAAAAATTTTTCATCGTCTATAAGCCATATCGCTGTTAAGTTTATACAAGATGTATTTAAAGATATAAAGGGCAAAAAAGCTTTTGTTATCGGGACAGGTGAAATGGGCGAGATCGCTATAAAAAACCTTATTGCAAAAGGAGTCAATGTGTGTGTCTCAAACAGAACCCATTCAAGGGCTCAAAACCTAAAAGAGGAGATACCTGAAATAGATGTTGTGCCATATGAAGATAAGTATGAACAAATTGCAAAAAGCGATATAGTGATAAGTGCTACAAATGCACCACACTATACTGTTTGCTATGACAGATTTATAAATGTTTATGATGGAAAACGGATTTGCATGGTTGATATTGCACTTCCAAGAGACATAGATCCTAAAATTGCAGAAATTGATGGCGTAAGCTTATATACAATAGATGATCTTAGAAAAACTGCTGAAGAAAATAGAAAAAAGCGTATTGATGTTATTAAAGATATTGAGAAAATGATCTTCGATAAAAAAGCGGAGTTCAATGATTGGTTTAAGACGATAAAGATTGAACCATACATTAAAAAGGTAAACATTTATTCACACAACATATGCGATATAGAATTTGAGAGATTGGTAAACAAACTTGAGGGTGCAACAGAAAGAGATAAGGAAAATATTAGGATATCTTTAAAAAGAGTTGCAGACAAGATGTCGAATATGATGATATCACACATAAAGAAAGATGTTTTGATGAATGACGATATATCCTTTAATGAAGATCGAAGAGAGGAAAACATATGAAGAAGATTAGAGTTGGGACTAGATCAAGTGAGCTTGCTTTGACTCAGACACTTATAGTGATTAATGAAATAAAGAAGTATAAACCTAATATTGAATTTGAAATAGTAAAGATAAGTACAAAAGGCGACAGTGTATTAAATGCACCTTTAAGCGAGATAGGAGGCAAAGGTCTTTTTGTTAAAGAAATCGAAGATGCATTGATTAATAATGAGATTGACATGGCTGTTCACAGCATGAAAGATATGCCTTACGAAGTACCTAATGACCTTAAGCTTTTATCTGTATATAGAAGAGAAGATCCACGTGATGTTTTTATTTCAAGGAGTGAAAAATTTATTGACTTAAAAAATAATGCAAGAATTGGTACAAGCAGTTTAAGGCGAAGTGTCCAGCTTAAGAATTTGAGGCCAGATATTGAGATAGTACCCATAAGAGGTAATATTGCCACGCGAATAAAGAAAATGCATGAGCTAAACTTAGATGGTATAGTATTGGCGGCATCTGGAATAAAACGGCTCGGCCTTGAAGACATGATAAAGGATTATTTTCCAGTTGATTTGATTGTTCCGGCACCGTGTCAGGGAATACTGGCTGTAGAGATTAGGAGGGATTTTGAAGAAGAATTTTTTGAAATTTATCCAATGCTACTTGATGCAAAAACTTTTTTTGAGTCGTCCGCTGAGAGAAAAATAATGAAGAAGTTTGGCGGAAATTGCAAGATACCATTAGGAATATATTCAGAATATAAAAGGAATGGGAATGATGATTTAATTACGGTGAGAGTATCATATTATAAAGATGGGAAACTTATAAAGGGTAGAGAAACAGGATTAATGAGGGATATAGATAAAATAGGTGATAGACTAGTTGAAAAAATTGGAGGTATATAATGGCAGGCTTTGTTTATTTAATAGGTGCGGGGCCTGGTGATATAGGTCTTATTACATTAAAGGCAATTGAAGCGATAAAAAAGGCAGATGTGATTGTATATGACAGATTGATAAATGACAGCATACTTGCAATGGCTAAAGATGGTACTGAGCTTATAGATGTTGGAAAGATGCCTGATTCACATAAAGTGCCACAATGGAGAATAAATGAGATTATTGCTGAAAAGGCTATGGAGGGCAAGTCGGTGGTGCGATTAAAAGGCGGCGATCCGTTTGTATTTGGAAGAGGCGGTGAAGAAGGGGAGTATCTTTACGATAAGGGCATACCGTTTGAAGTGATTCCGGGAATCACCTCTGCTATAGCTGTTTTGTCTTATGCAGGTATTCCTATTACACACAGGAATTTAAGTTCATCATTTCATGTTATAACAGGCCATGAATCTGACGGTAAAACTGAAAATCTCGATTGGAAAGTGATTGCTAAACTCAATGGTACTCTTGTATTTTTGATGGGTATGAAGAACATCGAATTTATAGTAAATAAACTGATTGAAAATGGTATGTCTAAAGATATTCCTGCTGCTGTAATAATGAATGGGACTACGCCGCATCAAAAGGTGGTAAAGGGCACTTTATCAGATATTGCAGAAAAGTCCCGCAATGAAGGTATGCACAATCCAGCAATAATTGTCATTGGAAAAGTTGTAAACATGAGTGAAAAGCTTGACTGGTTCGAAAAGAAACGACTTTTTGGAAAGAGAGTCCTTTTAACAAGGACATACGACTTAGCTATGAGTACTGTGGATGATTTAAAAGATAATGGGGCAGATGTCGTCATATGCCCAACTATAAAGGTAATTCCGGAAGTAGATAATGTATCAAAGCTTATTGATAATATTGAAAAATACGATTATATTATTTTCACAAGTGTAAATGGCGTCAACGTCTTTAAAAAAACTATCAATTTAAAGAAATTTGATTTAAGAAAATTGAATGGAGTAAAGATTGCAGCGATAGGCAGTAAGACATGTGAGGCTCTAAATAAAATATATATATATCCAGAGGTTGTGCCTGATGAATATACTTCTATAGCTTTAGCTGGTAAGCTTAAGAGTTATGCAAAAGGGAAAAGTGTGGCGATTTTGACTTCTGACATAGGTGGCGATATGCTTATAGACAATCTCAAAGATATCGCCTTTTTAGATAAGATTGTGGCGTATAAAAATACCCCAAATTATGAAATAAAAGATAAATTAACGAATGAGATTAAAAAGGGTATTGATATAGCAATATTTACAAGCACATCAACATTTAAATACATGTCTTTAATATTAGGAGATGATATATCTTTCTTAAAAAATGTAAAAATAGCTGCAATAGGACCTGTGACGAAAGAATCAATAGAAAGAAGTGGTTTTAAAGTTGATATAATGCCAAGCGTATATACGATGGAAGAATTAGTCAAAGATATAATAAAAAGTGAGGAATAAAAACCTTCACTTTTTATTTATTATTTATTGCCACAAAATTTCTTTTGCTGCTTCAAAGCTTGCTTCAATTGTTTTGTCAATATCTTCATCTGTATGTGCAGTGGAGAGGAAAAAAGTTTCATACTGAGATGGTGGCAAATAAATGCCTCTTTTTAACATAGCATTGAAATATTTTGCAAACATATCTGTGTTTGATTTAGTGGCTGTTTTAAAGTCGTAGACATCGCAGTCACTAAAAAACATGCACATCATGGTACCGACGCGATTTATTTTAACATCTATTCCATTTTGTTCCATGCTATTCTTCAAACCTTTGCACAGTCTGTCAGCTTTTTTGTCCAGTTCATCATAGATAGAAGGGTCTTCTGATAATACATTCAATGTTTCGTAACCGGCTACCATTGCTAGTGGATTGCCAGATAAGGTACCTGCTTGATAAACAGGGCCGTCGGGGGAGATCAACCTCATAATATCCTCTCTTCCACCATAAGCACCAACAGGCAAGCCACCTCCAATAATTTTTCCGAATGTGGTTATATCCGGATTAATACCGTATAGTCCTTGAGCACATGAAAAAGATACTCTAAATCCAGTCATAACCTCATCGAATATGAGAAGTGAACCATACGATTCTGTAACTTCTCGTAAAGTCTTCAAAAATCCCTCTTTTGGCGGAACAGTTCCCATGTTTCCTGCCACTGGCTCAACAATAACCGCGGCGATATTTTCTCCGTATTTTTTAAATATCTCGACTATCAAATCACTGTCATTGTACTTTGCTATTATCGTGTTTTTAGCTGTTTCATTTGTTACGCCTTTTGAATCAGGTGTCCCAAATGTAAGAGCACCGGACCCTGCCTTAATGAGAAGGCCATCTGAATGGCCGTGGTAGCACCCCTCAAATTTCACTATGATATCCCTTCCAGTATATCCACGGGCTAACCTTATAGCGCTCATTGTAGCCTCGGTGCCCGAATTTACCATCCTTATGACTTCAACTGATGGAACAGCGCTTTTTATTTTTTCGGCTAATTTGACTTCTATTTCAGTGCAAGCTCCGAAACTTGTGCCATTTTCCAACTGATTTTTTAAAGCATTGACTATGCGAGTATTACAATGACCCAGTATAAGTGGGCCCCACGAGAGAACATAATCTATATACGTGTTTCCATCTACATCTTCTATATGGCTGCCATATCCTCTTTTTATAAACGGTGGATTTATTCCAACAGATTTAAACGCTCTTACAGGGCTATTTACACCGCCAGGCATAAGTTTTTTAGCTTTATCAAAAAGTTTTTTCGATATTTCGTGATTCATCATTTATCATCCCTTTTTAAAAGATTGCTTTTTCTTATTATATCATCGTATAATTTGATTTTTTCGTCAAGCGACATAGACGATGACTTAAGTTTAACTCTTGTGCTGCTTAGTTCGGATATTAGACCGCAAAATTCCTCTACAATTACATTTTCGAGCATTTCCCTTATTCTTCTTGACAATAAGGGACTTTTGCCATTTGTTGATATTGATATAGTAAGATCACCTCTTCTTATAACAGACGGGGTTATAAATGTTGAAAGCTCTTTATCATCAACGACATTTACAGGTATATTGTTATC
Source organism: Thermoanaerobacterium thermosaccharolyticum DSM 571 (assembly GCF_000145615.1). Classification (NCBI taxonomy): domain Bacteria; kingdom Bacillati; phylum Bacillota; class Clostridia; order Thermoanaerobacterales; family Thermoanaerobacteraceae; genus Thermoanaerobacterium; species Thermoanaerobacterium thermosaccharolyticum. The sequence continues at coordinate 1,588,038 of NC_014410.1, read as the reverse complement.
TATGCATTCTTTTGATATTTCTTTGTTAAGCATTTTGTCATTGGTTGCAACAATTACTAAATTGTAATTTTGAACGTCGTTCTTTTGGTATTTTCGATCTATTAATTCTATTCTGTTGTTTTTAGACAGTTCCCAAATATCTTTGATGAATTTGGGTGCTATAGCTGTAACAGTGCCACCAAATTCAAGTAAAGACAATATCTTTCTATATGCTACATTACCACCACCGATTACAAGGCATTTTTTATTTGTGATATTTAACATTATAGGATAGTAAGCCATTTTGCAACATCCTTAGCAAAGTACGTTATTATGATATCGGCGCCTGCTCTTTTTATTCCTGTCAAAGATTCTAAAACTGTAGATTTTTCGTTTATATAGCCCATCTGAGATGCGGCTTTTATCATTGAGTATTCACCGCTTACGTTGTATGCTGCGATAGGGACATTGAATGTGTCTTTTGCTCTTCTTATTATATCAAGATACGGCAGTGCAGGTTTAACCATTATTATGTCAGCACCTTCGTCTATGTCAAGTGAAATTTCTCTTAAAGCTTCGTCAGAGTTTGCAGGATCCATTTGGTATGACTTCCTATCTCCAAATTGAGGTGCTGAATTGGCTGCTTCTCTGAAAGGACCATAGAATGCCGATGCATATTTAGCGCTGTAGGATATTATTGGCGTATTTACATAACCATTTTCATCTAAGATATTTCTTATTGCTTTTATGCGTCCATCCATCATGTCTGATGGGGCTACAATGTCTGCACCTGCCTTGACGTGTGACAATGCTATTTTTGCGATGTATGAAACTGTCTCGTCATTTTGTACATAGCCGTTCCTTATAATTCCACAATGCCCGTGGCTTGTATACTCGCACATACATACATCAGTTATGACAATCATTTGCGGAATTGACTCCTTTATAGATTTTACAGCTTTTTGTACGATCCCATCATCATCATATGCTTCAGAACCTAATTCATCTTTCTTTGATGGTATGCCAAAAAGCAGGACGGCTGGTATTTTTAAATCATATACTTCTTTGACCTCTTTTACAAGGTTATCTACAGAATAACGATAGACTCCAGGCATTACATCAATTTCTTCTTTTATATTTTCACCGGGCACAACAAACATAGGATATATCAAATCATCTACGCTTATAGACGTTTCCTTTACCATTCTTCTTATAACTTCATTTGCTCTAAGCCTCCTAGGCCTTTTTAGTAATTCCATAGCGACACCTCTTTAAAAATTATTTATGAAATAATTATAGCACTTTTTGATATATATGAGAAAAATTTATCAAAATTAAATTTAAAAGTTCAAATAAAATTTGATTGACATTACTTAAGCGATGTGTTAAATTATAAAAAAGAAATCCATAAATTCATATCTATTTACTATGAATTAAAGGAGGATAAAATGATTTTCAATGATGATTTAATAAAAACATTAAAAGATGGTGGATTTATTAAACAAAAGCAAAAAGATTACTATTCAATAAGAATAAGAGTGGTCGCCGGCAATATTACCGCTGAACAGATGAGAAAAGTATCTGAACTTGCTGAAAAATACGGTAGGGGATATGTTACATTTACAGTAAGGCTCGGTATAGAGATTCCATGGGTTCACTATTCCAAATTACAAGAGGTAAAAGAAGAAGTTGAGAGAATTGGACTTGCAATGGCTGGCTGTGGACCAAGAGTAAGACCGATTGTAGCCTGCAAAGGTACTATTTGCCCATATGGATTAATTGATACGCAAGGTTTAGCAAAAAAACTCGATGACGAGTTCTTTCCAACACCTGGTTTCCCTCATAAATTTAAGATGGGAATTTCAGGTTGCCCTAATAATTGTACGAAACCTCAATTTAATGATATCGGATTTCAAGGGCAGGTAGAGCCTGAACTTAGTGAGGATTTATGCACAGGTTGCGGACTATGCGCAGACGTCTGTGACGTGAAAGCAATTACGATTAAAGACAATTTAGCCAGAAGAGACGATGATAAATGTATTTATTGCGGTTCATGCATTAGAGTGTGCCCAATGGATGCATGGAAGAGAAAAAGAAACGGCGTAGCAGTTTTTGTGGGCGGCAAGTTTGGCAAAAAGTACAACTTTGGGTACCATATTGCAGACCTTGTTGATGTAGAAAAAATACCAAACATTATTGAGAAAACAATGAATTTTTACAAAAGCAATGGGATCAGCAAAGAAAGGCTTTATGACACAATAAATAGAATTGGACTTGAAAATTTCAAAAAAGAAATTTTAGAAGATGAAAATATAAAGTGAGGGTGTTACTATGAATATCAAAGTAAATGGCAATGATCAAAAAATTGACAGAGAGTATACTGTAAAGGAATTGTTAGATGTATTAAATGTTAAAATGAAAGAATATGTAACGGTTCAGCTTAACGATGAAATATTGTCAAGAGATGATTTTGATAAAATAATTGTAAAAGACGGAGATACAGTTGAATTCCTTTATTACATGGGAGGAGGAAGTAGATGAATTTTTCTAATGAACAGTTAGAAAGGTATTCACGTCATATTATATTAAAAGAAGTTGGTGCAAAGGGGCAGCAAAAAATATTAAATTCAAAAGTTTTGATAGTAGGGACAGGTGGCCTTGGAGCGCCAGCAGCTATGTACCTTGCGGCAGCAGGTGTTGGAACTATAGGATTAGTAGATTATGATAAGGTGGATTTATCAAACCTTCAAAGACAAATAATTCATAGAACTAAGGACATTGGCAAAGATAAAGTTATATCTGGTAAAGAGACAATCAACGAGATGAATCCTGATGTAAATGTAATAACATATCATGAGTGGATAAGCTCTAAAAACATAATTGACATCATAAATGATAAAGATTACGATTTTATAATTGATGGTACGGATAATTTCCCGGCAAAATTCTTAATAAATGATGCTTGTGTGCTTATAAAGAAACCTTTCTCACATGCCGGAATAATAAGATTTGAAGGTCAAACAATGACATATGTACCTGGTGAAGGACCATGTTATAGATGTGTTTTTCAAGATCCGCCGCCGAAGGATGCCGTTCCTACATGTAAACAGGCAGGAGTGCTTGGAGTCATGGGTGGGATAATTGGTACGATTCAGGCAACAGAAGCATTAAAATATATACTTGGAGTTGGTGAACTTTTAACAGGCTATTTATTGACATTTGATGCGTTAAAAATGGAATTCAGGAAAATAAAAATATCGAAGAGAAAGAGCTGTCAAGTTTGTGGTGTCCATCCTTCAATAAAAGAGTTGATAGATTATGCAGGGCTACAGTGCGATCTTAAGGAGGATCACAAATGATAATACTGTCAAGGAATGATTATGAAAAAATATTAAATCATGCAAAGAAAGAAAGTCCTATTGAGGCATGTGGTTTACTTGCAGGAATAGTAGATGGTGAAAAGAAATTTGTTAAGGAAGTTCGTTTACTGACTAATATAGATAGAAGTCCTGAGCACTTTTCAATGGATCCGAAAGAACAATTTGAGGCTTTGAAGCATTTCAGAGAAAACAAATTTGTGCTTATCGGGAATTTCCATAGCCACCCCCAATCACCGGCGAGACCTTCTGAAGAAGACAAAAGATTGGCATTTGATAGTAAACTCAGCTATTTAATATTGTCACTGATGGACAAAAAAAACCCTGTCTTAAAGAGTTTCATAATTGAGTATGGGAATAGCTATGAAGAAGATATTTTAATTGAAGATTAAAAATTTTGGAAAGGAAGTATAGTCATGAAAGATATAAAAGCTGACAGTTTTATAGATATAACTGATGTAGTATGCCCTATTACTTTTGTCAAAGCAAAGGTGGCTATAGAAGAATTAGAAGATGGGCAAATCCTTGAAGTAAGAATGAATGAAGGAGAGCCGATTAAGAACGTACCATCCAGCTTTAAAGATGAAGGACATAAAATATTAAATGTTATAAATAACCGAGATGGGACATATACGATATTTGTTAAAAAGGGAGGCCTTGTCAATGAGGTTTAATACAATGCTATTACATCTGAATTATGGACCTGATGAAAAGACTGGAGCCTCATTGACGCCTATATATCAATCTACATCATTTAGCCATTCAGCAGAGGAACTGGAGAATATATTTAAAGGCAGTGAATATGGCTTTACATATACGAGAATAAATAACCCAACTATTGAAGCTTTTGAAAGAAGGATTGCATCACTGGAAAGCGGAATAGGGGCAGTTGCATGCTCCTCAGGAATGGCTGCTATAACTTTAGCCATTTTAAATATCTTGAAGACTGGTGATGAAATACTATCTAGTTCAGGAATATTCGGTGGGACGTATGAACTATTTAAAGATTTTGAAAACTTTGGCATTACTGTAAAATTTGCAAAAGATAATTCGATAGACGCTTTTAAAGAATCTATAACTAATAATACAAAATTGATTTATATCGAAACCATTGGAAATCCTAAATTAGATGTTCCTGATATAAAAAGTCTTTCAGTTCTGGCACACGAAAATAAAATTCCTTTAATTGTGGATAATACTGTAACTACTCCATATTTAATTCGACCGATAGAAATGGGAGCAGACATCGTTATACATTCAACATCAAAATTTATAAATGGACATGGGAATTCTATTGGTGGAATTATAGTCGATTCTGGTAAATTTAATTGGGATTTTAATAAGTATTCAATGTTGAAAAAGTTTGAAAAATATGGGCAATTTGCTTATCTAGCAAAGCTTAGAAAAGGCCTATTTAGAAATATTGGTGCGTGTATGTCTCCATTTAATGCATATCTTAACAATTTGGGTTTAGAAACGCTTGGAATAAGGATGGAGAGGCTATGCCAGAATGCTTATGAATTAGCTGTTTTTTTGAAGGAATTTGATAAAGTACTATCAGTTAACTATCCGGGGCTTAAAGAAAGCCCATTTCATGATATTGCAAAAAGACAGTTTGGTGATAAATTTGGTGCGATATTGACAATTCGTGTAGGTTCTAAAGAAAAAGCTTATAAAATGATTAACTCTTTAAAGTATGCAACAAATATCACAAATATAGGTGATACACGTACGCTTATAATTCATCCATCATCTACGATTTTTGCCGAAAGCAGTGATGAGGAAAAAAAGTTCATGGGAGTATTTGACGATTTAATAAGAATTTGTGTTGGGCTGGAAGATATAGAAGATTTAAAAGAAGATTTTAAGCAGGCTATTGATAGACTATAATTTTATTTTTATACAAATTATAAGTAATTTGATATGCTTACTTATAATTAAATTGCTACGGTGAGGTGTTAATATGGATCGTTTAGATATGTTGGAAGCTCAAAGTATATACACATTAAGAGAGGCTTATAAAAGCTTTGGAAAACTCGGTATGTTGTGGTCGATTGGGAAAGATTCTACAGTAATGATGTGGCTTGCTAAAAAAGCTTTTTTTGGACATTGCCCGTTTCCTTTTATTCATATAGATACGACATATAAAATACCCGAAATGATAAGATTTAGAGATAAGATTGCAAAGGAGTATAATCTCGACCTTATCGTCTACACAAACTGGGATGCTATAAATAATGGCATGGGTCCAGAAAAAGGCAGATTAGTTTGTTGTAAGGCACTAAAAACAGATGCATTGCAGCATGTGATAGATAAGTATAAATTTGAAGGATTGATTGTAGGTGTGAGAAGGGATGAAGAAGGTTCAAGATCAAAAGAAAGGATTTTTAGTGAACGAAATAAAGAGTCTGAGTGGAATTACACAAACCAGCCTCCAGAGCTTTGGGATCAGTTTAAGACAGATTTTCCAAAAGGTAACCATATCAGGGTACATCCTATATTAAACTGGACTGAATTAGATATTTGGGAATATATAAAGAGGGAAAATATACCGGTTGTGGATTTGTATTTTGCAAAGAATGGTAAAAGGTATAGAAGTCTTGGATGTGCACAATGTACAGGACAAATAGATTCAAATGCCTCAACAGTTGATGAAATTATAGAGGAATTAAAGCACACAAATATAAATGAACGTGCTGGCAGAGCACAGGACAAAGAAGACGCATATGCTATGCAAAAACTGAGGAAAGATGGTTATATGTAAAAGGAGGAAAAATACATGCTTAAGTTTAGGGAGACTCTTAAGATTGTTGTTGTGGGTCACGTTGATCACGGAAAGTCGACAGTTATCGGAAGGCTTTTATACGATACAAAGTCATTGCCGGAGGGGGCAATTGAAAAAGTAAAGAGAATATCAAAAGAAACTGGTAAGCCATTTGAATATGCGTATTTATTAGATGCTTTTGAAGAGGAACAAAAACAAGGTATAACCATCGATACAACGCAAATTCAATTTCATACAAAAAAAAGAGATTACGTAATAATAGATGCACCGGGACATGTAGAATTTTTAAAAAATATGATATCTGGTGCAGCTAATGCAGAAGCTGCGTTACTTGTTATCGACGCCAATGAAGGTGTAAGAGAACAGTCAAAAAGGCATGGATACATTCTTTCATTGCTGGGCATAAAAAAAGTTTATGTTCTAGTTAATAAAATGGACTTAATAGATTATTCGGAAGAAAAATTTTTAGATGTAAAAAGCGATATGGATACCTTTTTAAAAAGCATTAATGTCTTTCCACAAAAATATATACCCGTATCCGCTTTTTATGGTGAGAATATAGCTTTAAGGTCAAAAAAAATGCCGTGGTATAAAGGTGACACAGTCTTAGATGCTTTAGATATTTTTGAAAAGGATAAAGATATAATCGATAAACCACTGAGGTTACCTATACAAGACGTTTATAAATTTGACAATAGAAGGATTATTGCTGGCAGGATAGAATCTGGCGTACTTAATGTGGGAGATGAAATAGTAATATATCCAAGTAAAAGAACGTCTAAAATAAAAACCATCGAATACTGGCAAGAAAAAGACAAGACGACAAAAGTTGAAGCGGGAATGTCAGTCGGAATTACGCTTTTTGATGAGTTTTTTTATAAAAGGGGAGAATTTATAACCCGCAAGGATGATGAGGCTCCACTGGTAGGAGATACGTTTAAGGCGAATATATTCTGGATGGGTGAAAAAAGGCTGACAATGAATAAAAGATATAAACTTAAATTAGTTACACAAGAGACAGAATGTGAAATAGCCGCAATTAACAAAGCTATAGATGCTTCTACGCTTTTTTCCAATGACAACGCAAAAGAAGTAAATACTAATGAAGTCGCTGAAGTTGTGATAAAGACTAAAGATAAAATTTGTTTTGATGAATTTAGAAATAATCATGTAACAGGGAGATTTGTTATTGTAGATGGTTATGATATAAGTGGTGGGGGAATTATAAATGGCCTAGAGATTTTAGATGTAGCAAATAAATTTGTAAAAGAAAATGTGGAACTTCCAATAACCTGCTTTGATGAATATTATTATTTAATACCATACAACGAGATAAAGAAAGTAGCTGTTGAAAGAAAATCTTATAAAATAGGTGATAAGTTACCTATAAATGGAGACACATATTATTACCCTGATAATTTTGATGTTATTGACTTAAATAATGAGCTATCTGCCTTAATAAGGGATGGTAAACTGGTTGATTTAATCAATTTAAATGACTATAAGTATGAAGGTTATCCTGTATATAGCAGTGATGGATTTTTGGCAAGGGTAAAAAATCAAGATGATTTTATTAATTTTAAAAATGATTTTAAGGAGTCAAAATACGATTTAGTTGATTTTGCAAATAAGTGGTATGATCCTATAGCTAATAAACGGATTGTATATAAAGCCGTTTAAAAGCAGGAACTTAAGAGGTGTTTAATTTGTTTCTTATTATTCAGAATATATCAAAAAGTTTTGGATTTAATTCAAAAGCGAATTTAGTACTGGATAATGTTAATCTTTTAATAGACAAAGGGGAATTTGTATGTCTTGTTGGTCCTTCTGGTTGTGGCAAGTCTACACTGCTTAATATAATTGCCGGACTTGAAAGTGCGTCATGCGGCAGAATTATTTTAAATGGTAGTGCGGTAAGGGATGCAGGTATAGATAGAGCAGTCGTGTTTCAAGAATCTGCTCTTTTCCCTTGGCTTACAGTTATAGATAATGTAGAATTTGGGATGAAGATGGCAGGCATAAAAAAAGAAGAAAGAAAAAGAAGAGCTATGGAATATTTAAAAATGGTTCATCTTACAAAATTTAAAGATTCATATATTCATCAATTGTCTGGTGGCATGAGACAGCGAGTTGCACTTGCGAGAGCATTAGCCATTGATTCTCAGGTGCTCTTGATGGACGAACCATTTTCAGCCCTTGACAGTCAAACTAGAGGTATTTTACAGTTGGAATTGCAGCGAATTTGGATGGAAACAAAAAAGACGATTGTCTTTGTTACCCATAATATAGAAGAAGCGGTGGTATTAGCGGATCGCGTTGTTGTAATGTCGACTAATCCAGGAAGAGTCAAAAAAGAATTTAAGATAGAACTTTCTAGGCCAAGAAAACCAGAAAGTCCGGACGTAAATTACTATGTAAGGAAAATAATGGATGAATTAAGGGAGGAGGTAGAAAAAGTTGCAAAAGCTGAATATGACGGTGATTGGAGTGTTGAAAAAGATTTGTTTTTATCTAATGTTGATAGCAATATTGGAATTGGTCTATAAAATAAATACAGAAATCATAAAAATCTGGAATGCAAATATTATACCTTCTCCAATCTCTGTCTTTATTTTAATAATTAGATTATTCGAAACTAAAATGCTTATATATGCAATATTATCCAGCATGAGAAGACTTGTAATTGGATACTTAATATCTGTTGTAATTGGTTCTATCATAGGTTTTTTAATGATTCACTTTAAATATATTGAAGAAAATTTCAGCTCGTTGATATTGGGTTTACAGACTTTACCTAATCTTGCATGGGTGCCTTTTTCAATTCTTTGGTTTGGATACAATGAAAGTACAATAATTTTTGTTATTGCTATTGGCTCTATATTTTCTATTATTCTTGCTGTAGATTCAGGTATTAAAAACGTAAATTCGATTTATTTAAAAGCAGCTAAGACAATGGGGGCTAAAGGATATAAATTATATTCAAATGTGATCATTCCTGCAGCGCTTCCAAATATAATAGCAGGGCTTAAGGAAGGATGGTCATTTGCCTGGAGAGGTTTGATTTCTGGTGAGATGTTGGTATCTGCAACAGGTCTTGGACAGATTCTTTCGAAAGGAAAAGATGCATCTAATATAAGCCAGGTTGTTGCTGTAATGCTGATAATTTTAAGTTTGGGTTTAGTCATAGATAAATTCGTATTTGGAAGAATAGAAAAATCAATAAGGTGTAGATGGGGTTTGATGTAAAATTTTTATATTATGAGGTGAGATATAATGAGCATAGATAAATTAGATCTTGAATTATTAAATAATGAATATAAAGATAAAAGTCCATTTGAGATTATAAAGTATGTTTATGATAAAATTGGTGCATCTCGTGTTGTATTAGCTTCAAGTCTTTCAATAGAAGATCAGCTTTTAACAGATATACTATTGAAGATTGATAATAAGGCAAGGATATTTTTTATCGATACTGGAAGACACTTTCAATCCACATATGATCTGATGGAACGAACAATGAGGAGATATCATTTTAATTACGAAGTGTATACTCCTGAAAGCCAGGACTTAGAACCACTAATTAGAGAATATGGTCCGAATCTTTTTTACCAAAGCGTTGATCTTAGGAAAAAATGCTGTGAAATTAGAAAAGTCAAGCCGCTAAAAAGAGTTCTTGCTACGGTTGATGGATGGATATGTGGCTTAAGAAGAGAACAATCTGTAACTCGTGAGAATATAAATATATTTGAGTGGGACTACGTTCATTCTATATATAAGATAAATCCCATTGCATTTTGGACTGAAGATATGGTTTGGGAATATATAAAAAAAGAAAATATCCCTTACAACAGCCTTTATGATAAAGGCTTCAGAAGCATTGGATGTCAGCCTTGTACAAGGGCTGTAAAGCCTGGAGAAGATGTTAGGAGCGGAAGATGGTGGTGGGAGGATCCTGATAAAAAAGAATGTGGACTTCATGTTCAAAAACATATTACATTGTGATATAATATTAGCATACGTTTATTGCTAAACTATAGGAGGATTAAACTTATGAAGAGAATTACCCCCAATATTTACGTTGACAATTGTAAGGAGGTAATTGAATATTACAGGGAAGTTTTTGGCGGCGAGATAAAAAATGTTCAACTAGCCGATAATGTTGAAATGTTTAAAGGACATGAGGGCAAAATCATTCATTCGGAATTGCACATAAATGAGAATTGTGTTCTGTATTTTGTTGACAAGTTAGATAACCAAAAAGTGGTCAACAATCCGGAACTAATTCTTGATTAGAAAGCAAAGATGAGATAGACAGATTGTATGAAAAACTTAAAGAAAAGGGAACAGTTAGATTTGAATTACAAAAGACATTTTGGGGTGCTTATCATGCTATTGTAATTGACCAATATGGCATAAGTTGGTCTTTAAATTATCCTGAAAATTAAAAAATATAGCGGCTTCTTGCAGCCGCTATATTTTTTAATCATTACTGCTTAAAGGTGAATGTTTAAAATAGTTTAAATAAGTGATATAATCTACTTAAATATTAGTCTTGATTTATTATATGTAACAAAATTAATTTATAAGCTTATGGAGTAGCATATACAGAGGAGGTAAAAGCACAATCTCAAGGAGGTTAATAGGTGAATATGGTTCGCAGCCTTTTGAGTATAGATTGGGATTATTTTATTCCTTTGAAAAGAGATTGGCTAAATTCTTATGTTGAAAACAAAAGAAGCATAGAGGCAATCTGGTATAAGAGGTATATAAAAAGTGTTTTAAAAGGTGAGGATCTTGAAAAGTCAGTAGATACAACTTCTGTATTAAATGATTTTTGGGTCAAAATAAAAGAACATTTTGATTTTATAAGAAATATCAAAGTGTTTGTATCTGAATCTCATATGCTATCCTATTATATCGCCAAAGCTAATAAATGTGAAGAAGTGTATTCTTTCGACACACACGCTGATTTAGGCTATGCAGGAATGAGCTCGGTTAATTTTGAGCTAAACTGTGCCAACTGGCTGGGAAAGCTCTTAAATGAGGGCAAAATAAAAAGGGCTCACATAATATACAGTCCTCATACTTTTGAAAGACCTGAGGATTTTAAAGACTTCAATAAACTTTTTTCAATTCAATATTACAGGGATATAGATGTATTACCTGAAGGTATATACACGGTAGCTATTCATATTTGTAGATCGGGAGCATGGACTCCGCCTTGGCTAGATAACAAGTTTGAGAAATTTATAAAGAATCTCAATCTGCCCTATAAGGTGATTAAACTTTATAAGAGAGATTGGAATAGCAAAAAACTTTCACTTTCAGACCAGATTTTTTATCTTAATTTTGTATAAAAAGTAGTCAACTAAATACGTCATAAAGAGGCTGTCTTTAATACTTGCAGCGTTTTTGCGATATTCCATGACAAATTTTGCAATCTGGTTTTTTTAATTTTTTGAAAGGTTAAATTAAAACGTTATATAAGAATTAGTATTACCGCACAATAATTCTTTTTTTCATTGATAGTAGGATATCTGCGACCGCCTAATAAAAAAGGCCCCCCGGACGGTTCTTTGGTAGCATTATAGCATACTTGACAGGCTTGAAAAAGACTTGCAAGGTTTTTCACTCTGTTTCTTCCGGGACGGCCAAAGCTTGCTGTATTTTTACCACAAATAACATATCACATTTTCTTTATTATACACAACATAATTGTTCTTTTACTAACGCCAGCTAGTTAATTGAATGATCATTTATTTCCATTGCTTTAATGCACTACACATCGTCAATATTCAATTTAGAACACAGAAAACCTGCATTGAAATAGGTGTAATTGTTTTGTCAAAGAAAAAGGGAGTTAGTATCAATTTATATTTGAGCTAAAAAGCTCGGTCTAATTAAAACAAGCTAGTATACTTTACGATGTCAATTTATCCTTATTTTCAGCGTAGCCTGAGGAATGTCAATAACGTTCCTTTAAATTAGGTGATTCCTATCAGGAGTATTCAACATATTCAACTTCTGAGACGGGAAAAGTGGCATCATATTCATAGGATTTATCTTCTAAGTCGATAAGAAATGAATTTTCATATACTTTTTTTACGACGCCTTCAATTCTTTCTGCTTTATTTCTTCTATTTAAACCAATATTGACCGACTGACAAGTCAGCACAGCATATTCCAATGCTTCTAAAATGCCTTCATATACATCATCACACATACGGGTTACCCTCCTTTCTAACATTTTAAAGTTAGGAATTTAATGTCATGCTCCAAATTCAACCGACTTGACAGCATAGATACCTACGATAGCTTTGTCAATATCTTCGCCTGGTTCAACAGGCTCGGCAGGTTCCAGCCAAACACGGAAAGCTGTTCTCCATAATTTTTCTACTATTACTCCTTCCAGAACTGTGCCGCTATTTAAATTTATTGTGACTTGCTGACCTGTGTTGTAAGCTATTTCCAAAGCTTTTTTAACTGACAACTCTTCACACACTTTATTACCCTCCTTTCTTTATCATGGTAAATAATATACCAAGACAAAGAAATTTGTTACAACTATGGTTCTAAAAATCTGGAGAAATAGTCCACGCAGTACCATGCTTACCTAAGTGGTCAGTGAACTTATACCAAAATATAGGATTAGCTGAAAAATGGCTGGAATCGATTTTTGAGCCGGAATTCAATTACTATAGATTTGGGTATAGATTACCAACCTGTTTACTAGGTGTTGATTATTTTACGCTTATTATTTCTAGCATGTAACCATTTGAAAATGGCAGCTTTTTGTGGCGCATTTTTACCATTACACTCAACTTGCTGGCTTGTCTTTTCCAATAATTCAAAAGGAAAGTTTTTTTCTCAATTCAATCTCGATCCTTTCAATTAGTGTGAAAGTAAAATAATGAAATTTGTGCACACCAGAAAGAGCACCGTGTAAAGCTGCGTAAAATCCAAATAATATGAATATATATTGTTTAAAACAACGTACAATTCTGTTATAATTACTATTATGAACCATAGTGAAAACTTCCTGTATGCTTTGGTTTGAAATATATATCATACAAGATTTTCACAATGATTTCTATTTTTTGTATGTTGTATTTAATTATATAACAAACCAATCAAGATTTTCTTAAATAAGATATTGAAATTTCATTTTTAATATGGTAATATATTTTATGTGATTGCCGAAGTGGTGAAACTGGCAGACGCGCTGGACTCAAAATCCAGTGGTAGCGATACCGTGTGGGTTCGAGTCCCACCTTCGGCACCAATATTAAAGCTTATTATAGCCAATTTATAAAAATTGGCTTTTTGTTTTTTTATGATTTGCTAACATTCAATTTATGGTAATTGTAAAAATGTTATACCTCTACAAGGTATGGCGTTTTTTTATTCTATTTCTTGAAATAAAAAATAATACCTGCGCTTTGGCTATATCTATAAAAATGATTGTTTGTCAGAATCATAACCTTCATCAAGATAATATATAAAAATGGCCATACGTGATGTGCAATTACTGACGTCTATTGCTGCTCTTTCAAGATAATGTAATCTGTGCCATTCTTAATTAATCTTTATCTGTAACGCTATCTTTTTTAATTACTTCAATATGTTCTTTATAGTCTGAATTATATTTTGCTTCTTCATACAGAAATAAGGGATTAGGTTTTGAATTTTATGTTCAAGCTACTTGAAAACTGGGATGTTGCAATTGTTTATTTCAACTTTTTGCATTTGATTATTGCAAAAAACAATAACATATCACTAAGTGTTGTATTTAATATTGCAGTTTAGAAGAAAATCTTGATTAATACATTAATTCGGGATAATATATATTGTATCGAATATTTGTATGGAGTGAAATTTATGGATAGCAAATTGAGCAATACAGATAGAGAAAAAGCAGTATTAGTAGGGGTAATTATAAATGATGATGATGATAGTGAAAGTATGGAGGAATTAAAAGAGCTGGCCAAGACAGCTGGTGCAGATGTTGTAGGCATTATGACACAGGTCAGGACTAATATTGATAGAAATAGTTATATAGGAAAAGGTAAGCTTATCGAATTAAAACAATTTGTAGATAACATGGATATCGATTTAGTCATTATTAATGATGAATTATCTGGAAGTCAGCTTAAAAACATAGAAGAAACAATTAATAGAAAAGTCATTGATAGGACAAGTCTTATATTAGATATTTTTGCTGGAAGGGCAAAGTCTTCTGAAGGTATACTTCAAGTTGAACTTGCACAGTTAAAGTACAGACTGCCTAGGCTTCAAGGTCTAGGAAATGATTTATCTAGGCTAGGCGGAGGGATAGGCACAAGGGGACCTGGTGAGACTAAGCTGGAAACAGACAGAAGGTATATTCGTGAGAGAATAAAGACGATTGAAAGGAAATTAGAAGATTTGAAAAGACACAGGGAATTACTTCGGGAGAGAAGAAGAAAAAATGAAGTTCCTGTTGTAGCAATTGTTGGGTATACAAATGCCGGAAAATCAACATTAATGAATGCATTGACAGATTCTTCTGTCTATGTTGAGGATAAGCTTTTTGCTACTCTTGATCCAACAGCAAGAAAACTTGATTTGCCATCAGGTAGAGAAGCAATTTTGATAGATACTGTCGGATTCATAAGAAAGTTACCTCATGATTTAGTGGAAGCATTTAAATCAACGTTAGAGGAATCAAAATACGCTGATGTTCTTCTTCATGTGATTGACATAACGTCAAAAGATATAAAACATAAAATTGAAGTTGTAGAAAATGTTTTAAGAGATCTTGAAGCAATTGATAAGCCTATCATAAAGGTATACAATAAGTCTGATTTGTTGGAGCAAATGCCGGTTAATAAAGATAATGAAATTTACATTTCAGCAAAAGAAATGCTTGGTATTGATGAATTATTAAAGGCAATTGATAATGTTGCGTATAAAGATTTATTCGTATTAGACTTCTATTTTCCATACGCTAAAAACAAAGAATATTTGTTTTTAAAAAGAAATTCAAAAATTTTAAAAGAAGAATACGATGAAAAAGGTATAAAAATAAAAGCACAAGTAAGTGCAGTAGAAAAAAATATATTAAGAGATTTTATTATCTTTTAATAGCATTGTATTCAGCACTTTCTTGTGCTTTTACATTCTTTACAATTTGAACAATGTTTTTATAAGCTTTTATGACACCGTATGTTACCAATGGCCTTCCTATAATAGGGCTTTTCAATGCAATAGATATAAATCCTCCTATTTTCATGATCCAATTAGTAGCAGATGAAGTGTCTATTATAAGAAGACCGTCATTAGTATTAAATAAGTGATAATAGAAATCCTTTAATGCTGGTTCTATGAGCTTTTTGCCGTTTTTTACCCCTAAAGAATAGACATTATTGCCATATTCATCTGTACCTATTGATACAATGTGGCCGGTATCGTTTTGACCATTTAATTTATCAAACATGGGAATGCTTTCAATTTCTTCTTTTGTAGGTGTTTTATCAGTACGCAGCATCCCAATATGAATGTATGATGCAATAACCGATGTATGTGTTCCGCCATAGCAATGGTATATTATATGCATTGCAATCGCTCCTTTCAGAATATATTTTTTTAAAAAAGCAGGTATATTATACGAAGATTTTTAACCATTTTAGGAAATTTGAAATAATTTATACATAAATTTCTTAAAACTGCCAATAATAAAAATAAAATTAATAAATTTTTTAGAAGGAATTTAAAAGTTTGTAAAGAATATTATATAATATAGCAAATATTGTGATACAAAATCACAATAAAATATAAAAAGCTTAGGGGGCTTATATATGTTAATAAGGGAATGCTCTGGAGGAGTTGTATTCAGAGGAGATGAAGTATTTCTTCTGAAAAATGAGAAAAATGAATGGGTATTGCCTAAAGGTGCAATAAGAAACAATGAATTGTCTGTTGATGCTGCATTAAGAAGGGTACGAGCAGAGACCGGTTTAAAATCTTTGAATGTCTTATCCACTGCAGGAGAAACCAGCTATGAGTTCTATTCTGTTACACGTCAACGTCCTGTCTATAATAAAATCACATGGTATTTAATGTCCACTGATGATCAAGAATTTAACATTAGCACTGAAGATGGCTTTTCAGATGGTGGATTTTACCCGATTGACAAAGCTTTAGATCTTATTACTTACAGTCAAGACAGGGCTTTAGTAAACGTTTCTTATTACAAATACAAGTCTTTAAGCAAAGTAATTGCATAGACTTGCAAAAATAAAAGCCATGCGGCTTTTATTTTTATGGAATAATTTGATATAATTATTATGAGGTGGTAATTTGCTTTATAATTATAGAACGGTATATGAATATGGATGCCAAGAAATAGAAATAAAGCGCTCAAAATTTATAGGTCATGCAAAACCGGTGATGTCTGAAGAAGAGGCAATAGATTTTATCCAAAGTATAAAAGAAAAACACAAAAATGCAACACATAATGTATATGCGTATATATTAGGAGATAGAGATGAAATTCAAAGGTATAGCGATGACGGAGAGCCTTCAGGTACAGCAGGTGTACCTGTTTTAAATGTTATAAAAAGCGAAGGGTTAAAAAATACTGCTGTTGTTGTGACGAGGTATTTTGGAGGCATATTACTTGGAGCTAGTGGCTTAATAAGAGCATATGTCAAAGGAGCAAAATTAGGAATAGAAGCTGCTAAAATTGTGGAGAAGATTCTCTTTAAAAGTTTATATGTTACTATTGATTATACAATTTTAGGAACAGTACAAAATGACTTATTAAAAAATAATTTTATAATTAAAAACATTGATTATACTGACAAAGTTATATTGAATGTATATGTCCCATTTGTGGATAAAGAAAAGTTTGTAAAATACATTGTGGATTTGACAAACTCAAGGTCAGTTGTGAAAGAGGGTGGAGATATATATCTATATAAAAAAGATGATAAATATTTAGAATAAACAATTTGTACCTTGTATATAAATTTAATAAAATCAATTTGAATTGCCAAAATTTTTTCGGAGGTGCTTCAAATGAGCTATTATAAAGTGTTAATTTCATGTGGACATGTAGGCAATTCAAAAGAAATAACTATTGCAAGGTACTTTAAAGCAAAAAATATAATTGAAGCATTCGAGAGTGGCAACAGAATGCCAAGAGCCAAAAGAAAACATTCTTACACATCGGTTTTGCTTGTGAAGCCAATTGATGAAACGTCTTATATAGACGGTAAATTTCAAGAGAGGACAAATAGCTATCTTACGATTAATTTAGGATAAACAGGAAGGTGATAGAATGGATTATGTTGAAGAGGCATTGAAAAGAAAGGTTTGGGCTGTTGTAGGAGCAACAGACAGAAAAAATAAATTTGGATACAAGATATACAAAAATTTAAAACTTGAAGGATATACTGTATATCCTGTTAATCCCAATTATGAAACTGTAGACGGCGATTTATGCTATGAATCATTATCGAAATTGCCTGTAGTTCCAGAAGTTGTTGACATGGTTGTATCACCTAAAATAGGTGATGCATTTGTGGAGGAAGCATCAAAGTTAGGTGTTGATATTATATGGTTCCAGCCAGGGGCAGAAAGTGATGAATTGATTGAAAAAGCCAATAATCTAGGACTAAATGTTGTCTATAATACATGTGTTATGATGGAAACAGATAGACGAAAATAATCAAGTCTCACCTCTTCCATCGCCTTTAACATCATTTGTAACATAGTAATTCTCACAAATTTCAGTGTTTAATTTACTTCTTTTGAATTTTTTGTTTGTTTTTTTTATTTTGTATTTTTTCATTTTTACTTTCACCTATCTTTTGCTTAGATATTATTTCATAAATTCCCATGAGAAATAAGAATATAGCGAACATTTTTTTCAAAAAGTATGAATCTATATAAATAGATATATACGAGCCGATGAAACTTCCAATCAAACCGCTTATTATGATATAAAAAATTATATTTGTCATTATGTTTTTTTGCTTCAAATGATATAAAAGTGCGATGGAGGCAGTTGGGATAAACGATAGCAAGTTTATGCTTTGAGCGAGATGTTGTTCAACGCTAGCAAATATTGTCAAACCTGGAATCAATATTGTCCCACCGCCTATGCCCATGCCGCCGATAATTCCTGCTAGAATTCCTATTATAAATAATTTCATTGTGACGATCCTTTCACATGCTTTATTTAATAATCCATATTCTTATTGAAGCGATTATCATTATTATTCCAAATAATTTTCTCAAATATTTTATTGGAACTTTGTTCAAAAGAAATGCCCCCAACAATCCTCCTATAACACTGCCTAAAGTAACATTTAATGTTGTAGGAAAATTAAATATACCATTTTTTATGTATATTATAGAACTCAATACTGTAAGTGGCAATATTATGGATATTGCGGTAGCATGTGCTTTATGGTCTTCTATTCCCAGCAAGAAAACCATAAAAGGCACAATAATTGTACCACCGCCGGCTCCAAATAATCCGTTTAAGATTCCTGTAACAAAACCGATTATTAGCAATTTTATTCGATTAGCCATTTTATCACCTAAAAAACTATTTATAATATATTCTTGTATCAATTGACATAAGATATGTATAGGTTTAAAATTTTTATGTGAGATTAGAAAATATTATAGAAAAGTTGTATGGTATCATTATGAAAATTAAAAATTTTACTTATGGGATGTTTTTTGATAAAATATTTTTGGCACTAAGTAAAGGAGGTTTTTTATGTCTGGACATTCAAAATGGGCTAATATAAAGCACAAAAAAGAAAAGATGGATGCACAGAAGGGTAAAATATTTACAAAGCTTACTAAAGACATAATAATGGCTGCTAAGGAAGGCGGAGATCCGGAGACAAACAGTAAATTAAGAGATGCTATAGAAAAAGCAAAAGCTAATAATCTTCCCAATGATAATATACAAAGGGCAATCAAGAAGGGGACTGGCGAATTAAGTGGCGGAAATCTTGAAGAAGTTGTTTATGAGGGATATGGCCCTGCTGGTTCTGCGATAATAGTTGAAGCTTTAACAGATAATAAAAATAGAACTGCAGGCGATATAAGGCATATATTTGATAGGAGCGGAGGCAGCCTCGGTTCTTCTGGCTGTGTTGCTTGGATGTTTGATAAAAAAGGCCTTATAACCATTGAAAAAAGTGAAAACATTGATGAGGATGAGTTAGCTATGCTTGTTATAGATGCGGGTGCCGATGATTTCTCTTCTGATGGTGATGAATATGAGATATTGACAGATCCTTCTAATTTTCAGGCAGTTAAAGATGCTATAAAAAGTGCTGGTTATGAGATGTCATCTGCTGATATAACTATGATACCTCAGAACACAGTAAAGCTTTCTGACAGCGATTATGAAAAATTTGAAAAATTCATTGAAAAGCTTGAAGAAAATGATGATGTACAGGAAATATACCATAATGTAGATGTGCCAGATGAAGAGGAATAGAAGAAATGACTACATTTCTTCTATTTCCTTTTTTTCATTTTCTGTCAGTATTTTTTCCAAATCTAAGTTTATAATTAAACGATCGTCATAACTTACGACAGATTCAATGTATTCTTTTCCGATTCCTGCTATTATGTCGGGTGCTTCTTTTATAGAGCCGTTTTCAACGTGTAGCACTTCTGTTACAGAATCTACAATGAAGCCAACAGACTTTTCATTGATTTTGATTATTATTATTCTAGTGTCATCATCGTAATTAGTCAATTTCAACTTTAACCTCTTTTTAAGGTCTATAATAGGAATGACAGTACCTCTTAAATTGATTATACCTTCTACGAAACTTGGTACATCAGGTACTTTTGTTATAGTTTGCATTCTTATTATTTCTAGAACATCCATTATGTCGACGCAAAATTCTTCGTCGTTTAATTTAAATATAACTATTTGATTTAGCATAATAAACCATCTCCTCTCGAATGATATTATTCGATACAATTTTACAAAATCCTTCAAAAATTTTTATGTATAAAAAAATTTTTATTGGTTATAATTACAAAAAAGTGGAAGTAGCTAAAATACAAAAGGTAGGTTGTTATATTATGAAATTTCGTGGAAAGAGAACTATATCTATTATACTGATTTTTATAATAATAATCTTTTTGGCTGGATACCTATACTATATTAAATTTTATAATCGCCCTTCAAAAATACCGCAGTATACAAAGTCAAGCGTTAATAGTGTGATGTCAAAAGATTCTATAGGACCAAGTGGCAAATTGATTTTTGAAACTTTATATAAGGGGAATGGCGATCTTACAAGAGAAGAGCAAAAAATCGGGGCTTCACTTTATGGAAAGAGCAAAGAAGATATAGCGAAGATTTATAGCGGCTGGAGTATAAAAGAATTTAGAAATGACAGGATCGTTTTATATAGAGAAAAAAATGGTTTTCCATCGGATTATTATATAATCTCAAGTTCGGACGGATATGTGTCATTATTTAAAAGCGATGGCAATGGAGGTCGTTCTTTAGTTGAAAAAACTGATATCTCCGTAAATAATTTAAATCCAAATGATAAAGAAAGGATTTTAAATAATATAGTAGTAAAAGACATTGATGAAGCATATTCGATACTTGCAAACTTAAGCAGTTAAACTCCCTAAAATTTAGGGAGTTTTTTCTTGTCTATGTATAAGATAGATGTTAAAATATTATACGAGGAGGACTTTTAGATGAGGATTATTGGGATAGACCCCGGAATAGCGATTATGGGCTATGGAATAATTGATGATGATTGCGGTAAATTTAAAGTTTTAGAGTACGGTGCAATTACAACGCGTGTGGGTATAAAAAAAAGCATAAGACTTAAAGAAATATACGATGGTACGATATTATTGATTGAGAAGTATAGACCTGATGTTATGGCTATTGAAGAACTTTTTTTTAATAAAAATGCTAAGACTGTTATTACTATAGGCGAGTCTAGAGGAGTTGCCATCTTGGCTGCGGTTAATTGCGGAATAGATGTTTTTGAATATACGCCTCTACAAGTGAAACAGTCTGTTGTAGGGTATGGGAGGGCGGAAAAAAAACAGGTTCAGAATATGGTTAAAGCTATATTAGGCTTAAATGAGATACCAAAACCTGATGACGTGGCTGATGCATTGGCGGTGGCCCTTTGTCACTGCAATAGCAATATTATGAATATGAAATTGGGGTCATTAAAATGATAGATTATATAAAAGGTGCCATTGTAGAAAGAGGTATTGATTATGTTGTTGTTGAGACGCTGGGTATAGGATTTAAAATAATCGTGCCAACAAGTACGTTGAGAGAATTGCCAAATACAAACGATATAATAAAACTTTATACATATTTGCATGTAAAAGAGGATGGATTTCAATTTTATGGCTTTTTGACAATAAATGAGATGGAAATTTTTAAAAAATTGATTGCTGTAAATGGGGTAGGACCAAAGGCAGCAGTTTCAATTTTATCTACAATTTCGATTGATAATTTTTATAATGCCATAAAAAATGGTGACTCAAAGATTATAGAGAAATCTCCAGGTATTGGCAAGAAAACAGCTCAAAGGATAATACTGGAACTTAAAGACAAATTATTTATTAACAACGCAGAAGCAGTTAAAATTGATGATGCATCAGAAGATGTTTTAAATGCACTTTTATCTCTTGGTTATACCAGACAAGAATCGATATCAGCATTATACGGGATAGATTGTACTAATACTGAAAATGCCTTGAGAGAGGCATTGAAAAAGCTTATGAAATAAGGTGATTGTATGGAGGACAGAATTTTAACACAAAATTTTACACCAGAAGATGCCTCCGAGTATTCTTTAAGGCCTAAAAGGTTGTCTGAGTACATAGGTCAAACAAAGATAAAAGAGGAATTAAAAATTTATATAGAAGCAGCGAAAATGCGAAATGAGCCTCTTGATCATGTGCTGCTTTTTGGACCACCGGGTCTGGGTAAGACAACTCTTGCGAATATCATTTCAAATGAAATGGGTGTTGGCATAAGGATAACTTCTGGACCGGCAATAGAACGGGCCGGAGATTTAGCAGCAATACTTACTAATCTGCAGGAGAATGACATTCTTTTTATAGACGAAATACACAGATTAAATAGAAGTGTGGAAGAGATATTATATCCTGCCATGGAGGACTTTGAATTAGATATAATTATAGGAAAGGGACCGAGCGCTAGATCTTTAAGGCTTAACTTGCCGCATTTTACGCTTATAGGGGCAACGACTAGAGCGGGATTAATGACGTCTCCACTGAGGGATAGGTTTGGAGTTATTATGAGGCTAGAATTTTATTCTGTCAATGATTTAAGTGAAATAATAAAGAGGTCGTCTGCTATACTAAATATAGGTATAAATGATGAAGCTGCATATGAATTGGGACGGCGTTCTAGAGGGACGCCTAGGATAGCAAATAGACTTTTAAAAAGAGTGAGAGATTTTGCACAAGTAAAAGGTAATGGCTTTATAGATTTTGAAACTGCCAAAGATGCTCTTGATATGTTGGGCGTTGATGATATGGGTCTTGAGCACATCGATAGAAAAATGCTAAAGTCTATTATAGAAAAGTTTTCAGGCGGTCCTGTAGGGATAGACACTATTGCTGCATCAATAGGTGAAGAAAGTGAAACAATAGAAGATGTTTATGAACCGTATTTAATGCAGATTGGTTTTTTGAACAGAACTCCTAGAGGTAGGATAGCAACAAAATTAGCATATGAATATTTAAACTACAGTATTCCTGAATGAGGGGTAGATATGTTTCAAGAATTTGGAAAAGTTTTAATCAGCATTGGTGTAATTTTGGTTATAGTAGGTATAATTTTGTTGTTGGGAGGAAAATTTGGGATTGGTCATTTGCCTGGTGATATTATTCTAAAAAGAGGCAATTTTACTTTTTACTTTCCGTTGATGACATCTATTATAATTAGTCTGCTTTTAACGATTATATTGTGGTTTTTTAGAAAATAAAAATGTAAAGGGGTATTTGATGTGAGGTCGAAAAAGTATGTAGCTGTCTTTTTATTGTTTTTACTTATTTTAACCAGTA
This sequence comes from Thermoanaerobacterium thermosaccharolyticum DSM 571, assembly GCF_000145615.1. Classification (NCBI taxonomy): domain Bacteria; kingdom Bacillati; phylum Bacillota; class Clostridia; order Thermoanaerobacterales; family Thermoanaerobacteraceae; genus Thermoanaerobacterium; species Thermoanaerobacterium thermosaccharolyticum. The sequence continues at coordinate 1,564,791 of NC_014410.1, read as the reverse complement.
CGTTAAGCTACGTTAATGCCAGCATTGACATGCCAAGTTTAGTGAAGATTGGGCTTTTTTATGGCTCAAGTTCTTTGCCATCTTATTCGTTATCTTCTGTAAGTGGCTTTAAATTAGGCGCAAATGACAATTCTGGAAATATCAGATACATATATAACATAGCTTCAAGCAGTGTTCAAGTGATGAAAGATGACAATTTTTATCTTCAAGAGGGAAACTTCCAGGATCAAGCAACTGCAGAAAGTGAACAATCAAAAATAAGTACAAGCATTCCAAATTCGATTGTTGGATATGACAGTGGTTTCCATATTTACATTGGTCCTTATTCAAACCAATCTGACGCAAATTCGGCAATGAAAAGTTTAATAGCGAAATTTCCGGATATAAAGATAGTATCCCCAAATAAAAATATAGTGATTACTCAGAACGGTAAAAATGTGTTTTTGTATGCTGAAAGCAATACACTTTATCTTATGAACTTAACTGGTGATAATCCAATTTCTATTAATGGAAAAAAGTACAGAGGTTATTATGAATTTATAAGGCAACAAGGAAGTGATATGACTGCAATAAATGTATTGCCTTTAGAAGAATATTTATATGGCGTTGTGCCAGCGGAAATGCCGGCTTCTTGGAATATAGAAGCATTAAAAGCGCAAGCTGTGGCAGCAAGAACTTATGCTGTCTATAATTTAGGCAAGTATAGTAAGTATGGATTTGATTTAACAAATGATGTAAATTGTCAGGCGTATAATGGATTTGACGGTGAAAATCCCAATTCAAACAAAGCTGTTGATGATACAAAGGGCGTAATTGCTGTTTATAATGGAAAGCCAATAGAAGCTATATTCCATTCTCATAGCGGTGGTTATACGGAAGATAGTGAAAATGTTTATTCAAATAGTGTTCCTTATTTAAGAGGCGTTGAGGATAAATATGTATTTGGCTATAACGAGTCTCTTGATAATTGGTCGGTGGATGTTACGGCAGATTCTATTGAACAAAAATTGAAAAGCAGTGGAGTTGATGTAGGAAATGTGGTTGATGTCAAGGTAACAAGCAAAAGTTGGACGGGCAGAGCTATACAAGTTACAATTTATGGTGATAAGGGGAACTATGTTTTGAACAAAAACGACATAAGAAGTTTTTTTAATTTAAAAAGTACGATGATAACAATAAACAACAATGGTGTAAACAGTGATAGTGAAGCGTACATATTATCGCAGCAAGGTGTTGTAAAAAAATCTTTACCTAATTTAAGTGTTATATCTGCTAACGGATTGAAAACTGTTGGCAGTGGTGATGTATATGTTTTGGGTCAAAGTGGCACAGCCAAGATAAGTGGACAAAAGGTTCCATCTGCGTCGTATACAATAAATGGAAGCGGTTTTGGACATGGGGTTGGGTTAAGTCAATATGGAGCTCGCGGAATGGCAGATCATGGGTATAATTATATTGATATATTAAAATACTACTATAAAGGTATTGACGTTTATGATACAATTAATAACAAGGCTTTATAAATAATACAGTAATATTTGGAGGCACAAATATGAATTTACATGAATTTTATTATGATTTACCTGAAGAGCTTATTGCACAGGAGCCGTTAAAAAACCGAGACGAGTCAAGATTGATGATTTTAAATAGGTTAACAGGTGAGATAAAACATGATATTTTTAAAAATATAATAAGTTATTTAAATCCGAATGATGTATTGGTTTTGAATGACACAAAGGTAATACCAGCAAGGTTAATAGGTGTTAGAGAAGATACAGGTGGCAAGATTGAATTTGTCCTTTTGAAAAGGCTAAGCAGTGACGAATGGGAGATATTAGTTAAGCCAGGAAGAAGAGCTAAAATAGGTTCAAAGTTCATTTTCGGCAATGGGGAGTTAAAAGCAGAAGTTATTTCAAACACAGATGTAGGCGGAAGAATTGTTAGATTTAGCTATGAAGGTATTTTTGAAGAAGTACTTGATAAATTAGGTGAAATGCCTGTACCACCGTATATTAAGAAAAAATTAGAAGATAAAAATATGTATCAGACGGTTTATGCAAAACATGAAGGTTCGGCTGCTGCGCCTACAGCAGGTTTACATTTTACAAATAAGCTTTTAGATGACATAAGAAAATATGGCGTAAAAACGGTATTTGTAACTCTTCATGTGGGACTTGGAACTTTTAGACCTGTTAAAGAAGAGGTAATAGAAAAGCATAAAATGCATTCCGAATTTTATACTGTTACAGAAGAAGCAGCACAGGCGATTAACACCGCCAGAGAAAGCGGTGGAAGGATTATCTCAGTTGGGACAACATCTACAAGGACTCTTGAAACAGTAGCTGATGAAAATGGAATTATTCATGCTGGTAGTGGATGGACTGACATATTTATATATCCAGGATATAAGTATAAAGCCATAGATGGTATTATAACTAATTTTCATTTGCCGGAATCGACATTGATTATGATGATATCTGCTTTTGCAGGCAAGGAAAATGTCATGAATGCATATAAAACAGCTATAGACAATAAATATAGATTTTATAGTTTTGGTGATGCAATGCTAATCATTTAAAAATGGGAGGATATAATGACAGCGATAAAATATGACTTGATAAAGAAGGAAAAAATGACAAAAGCAAGGCTGGGGGTCTTACATACTCCACACGGTGACATAGAAACACCTGTATTTATGCCTGTAGGAACACAAGCAACAGTAAAAACCATGACACCGGAAGAACTTAAAGAGATAGGTGCCAGAATAATACTAAGCAATACATATCATCTTTATTTGAGGCCAGGTCATGAAGTTATAAAAAAAGCTGGTGGACTGCATAAATTTATGAATTGGGACAGAGCGATATTGACTGACAGCGGTGGATTTCAGGTATTTAGCTTGGGACCACTAAGAAAGATTACAGAAGATGGGGTGGAATTTCGTTCACATTTAGATGGGTCAAGACATTTTTTGACTCCTGAAAAAGTCATAGAGATTGAAAATGCATTAGGCGCGGACATAATCATGTCATTTGATGAATGTGCGCCTTATCCGGCTGATTACGACTATGTCAAAAATTCCATGGAGATGACTTTAAGATGGGCAAAAAGAGGGAAAGAAGCACACAAAAATATTGACAAACAAGCTCTTTTCGGAATTGTTCAAGGTGGTACATATGATGATCTAAGAAGAGAATGTGCAAATAGATTAGTTGACATGGATTTTCCGGGATATTCAATTGGGGGGCTAAGTGTTGGCGAAGAAAAAGAATTGATGTATCATGTAGTTGATTATACGACAGATTTATTGCCGCAGGATAAACCCAGATATTTGATGGGAGTGGGAAGTCCCGATGATTTGATAGAAGGTGTCATAAGAGGAGTTGATATGTTTGATTGTGTTTTACCTACGCGGATAGCGAGAAATGGCACTGTATTGACTAGCAGTGGCAGGCTTATAGTAAGAGATGCGCCACATGCAGAGGAATTTATTCCATTGGATAGTGAATGTGATTGCTATACATGTAAGAATTTTTCAAGGGCATACATCAGACATTTGTTTAAAGCTAACGAAATTTTAGCGGCGAGGCTTGCGACAATACATAATTTAAGATTTTTGACAAAACTCATGGAAGACATTAGGGAGGCAATTAAGCAAGACAAGCTGCTTGAATTTAAATCACAGTTTTATAAAAAATATGAATATAAGGAGGAATAAAATGAACGCTCAGACGATTTATTTGATTGGCGAAATTGTAATTTTTATGGCAATTTTTTACTTTCTACTAATATTGCCACAGCAGAGAAGGGAAAAGAAAGAGAAAGCGATGATTGATGCATTGAAACCTGGAGATGAAATTTTGACGAAAAGCGGTATATTCGGCAGGATATTAAACATAAAAGATGATGCAATTACAATTGAAGTCGGTGCTGACAAGGTTAAACTGAAGATAGCTAAATGGTCAGTTGGAAAAGTTTTAAACTCTCAAAGTGAAAATAAATAAACAAAAATGCGGGTAACCGCATTTTTTTTATGGGATTAAATGAAAATGTAATATTGTTTTCTTTAACTGCATAAAATTTATTGATGAATAAGAGGGAGGTGCCATACTTGAAGGGCAAAGTTCAAAATTATGATAATAGAACATTAAATATACCTGGCATAATCATAGGGCTATTGGTAAGTTATATAATTACGCTGGCATTTTTCATTGTGTATGCATTAATATTGACGTACACACCCCTTTCAGAATTAACACTTCCTACACTTACAATGCTGATAACGATAATTGGCATAGTTTTGGCTGGTGCAATAGCTGCACGTCATACAAGAAGCAAAGGATGGCTAAATGGTGGATTGGCTGGTCTTCTATATGTTCTGATAATGTTATTTCTAGGTACCTATTTTTTAAAAGAAGTAGGATTAACTTCAGACATAGCTTTAAAGCTCTTATGGGGAATTATCTTAGGTGCTATTGGAGGTATGATAGGCATTAATCTTTAACTTTTATTGTCACAAATTATATGATATAATCAATTAGGAAGAGGAGGTATGAAAATGAGACATATTGTAACAATCAATAGAACATCATTAAAAGATAGCCTTAAAAAGCCTGGTTGCGGTGAATGTCAGGCATCATGCCAGTCTGCATGTAAAACGTCGTGCACTGTTGCAAATCAGGAGTGCCAAAATTAATTTTACATAGGCTGATGGCAGTAATATTTTATTACTGCCATTTAAAATGTATAGGAGGTTAAAATGTATAGTCAGATACATAAATATAAACAACTTGGAATGAATATCGTAGTTGATCCAGTAAGCGGATCAATTCATGTTGTGGATGATTTGACGTATGAAATATTAGACTTGTACACTGAAAATGATTTTAATACTATAGTTAGTTTGCTTAAAAATAAATATTCTGAAGATGAAATTAAAGATGCATATGAAGAAATAGAATCTCTACGAAATAAAGGACTTCTTTATTCTGAAGATGTGTACAAGGATTTAGATATAAACAGGACGGATTCTGTTATAAAAGCTATTTGTCTGAATGTGGCACATGATTGCAATTTAAGATGTAGCTATTGTTTTGCATCGACAGGCGATTTTAAAGGCGGCAGGAAACTGATGTCGTATGAAGTTGGAAAGAAAGCGATAGATTTCTTAATTAAAAATTCAGGCAATAGAAAGATTGTGGAGGTAGACTTTTTTGGCGGAGAGCCACTTTTAAACTTTGAAGTTGTAAAAAAGATAGTTGAGTACGGAAGACAAGAAGCTAAAAAACATGGAAAAACCATTAAATATACAATCACGACAAATGGAGTATTGCTTGATGATGAAAAGGCATCATATATAAATGAGAATTTTTCTAATGTTGTATTAAGTCTTGATGGCAGAAAAGAGATAAATGACGGCATGAGAAAAAGGATTGATGGTAGTGGCTCATATGATGTAATAGCCCCAAAGATTAAAAATTTTGTTTCAAAAAGAGGCAATAAAGAACATTATGTTAGAGGAACCTTTACAGCAAAAAACTTAGATTTTACAAATGATGTTTTGCACTTGGCCGACATGGGTATAAAAGAGATATCTGTAGAGCCAGTGGTAGAAAAGGAAGATACTGATTATTCCATAAAAAAAGAACACATGGAAAGAATTTTAAAAGAGTATGATAGACTTACAGAAGAATATATAAAAAGGATTGATGAAGGAAGGCCATTTTCTTTTTATCATTTTAAAATCAGCTTAGATAATGGTCCTTGTATAAAGAAAAGGCTTCAGGGTTGCGGAGCTGGATTTGAATACGCAGCAATAACGCCAGATGGTGAAATATATCCATGCCATCAATTTGTAGGTAATGATTTATATAAATTAGGAACCGTAGATAGCGGAATTGAAAATACACAATTGCAAAGCCAATTTATGAAAAGCGACATATATAAGAGAAAAGAATGCAGCGAGTGTTGGGCGAGATTTTATTGCAGCGGTGGATGCTTTGCCAATAATTATAATATGAATGGAGATATAAATAAACCACATGAACTGTCATGCGAAATGCAGAAAAAGAGATTTGAATGTGCTATAGCAATAAAAACATATGAAATACTGAGGAGGAAATGACGTTGATTAAAGGATTTGGAAAATATTTTCCAATAATTGACAATAGCGCACTAATAGCAGATTCTGCAGCTATAATTGGTAGAGTAAAAATAGATAAGGATGTAAACATATGGTATGGAGCTGTTATAAGAGGTGATATAGACGAAATAACGATTGGAGAAGGTACTAACATTCAAGATAATTGTATAGTACATGTTACAGAAGGTCATCCATGCATAATAGGCAAACATTGTACAATTGGACACAATGCGATAATTCATTCAGCAAAAATTGGCGATAATGTATTGATAGGTATGGGAGCAATCATTTTGGACGATGCGGTTATTGAAGACAATTGCATAATTGGTGCAGGCGCTCTTGTAACTGGTGGCAAGGTGATAAAAGGAGGTTCTATGGTATTTGGTAATCCTGCAAAATTTGTACGCTATTTAAATGAAGATGAGATAAAAAGTCTTGATTTATCCTATCGTCATTATATAGAGATAGCAAAATCACATTTTAAAAAATTAAGTAATTGACCGTTTACAATAAAAGTAATATAATAAAACATAGCGAACAAAAGAAAGGGGATTATGATGAGATCGAGAGGATTGGCAAAATTTTTATCAGTAATCGTACTTGCCGTAATAGTAGCTTATGTTGCTTTTTATGGTATTAATGCCGGAAATTATTCAATTAAGCCAGTTCAAGATAGCATAAGGCTGGGGCTTGATTTGCGGGGCGGCGTTTATGTGTTAGAACAAGCGGAAGGAAAAGTAACACAGGATGCAATGACAAGAGCGATCTCTATAATAAGAAATAGAGTAGACTCTCTGGGTGTTTCACAGCCGCTTATAGTTCAACAGGGCTCGAATAGGATAAGGATAGAGATACCGGGTGTAAATGATCCAGACCAAGTTATTTCGTATTTAGGTCAGACAGCCCAGCTTAAATTTGTAGGTCCGGATGGCAAGGTTATATTAACAGGTGCGGATGTTAAAGACTCAAAAGCAGTCTATCAAACGAGTCAGACTGGTGTACAGGAGCCAGTAGTTACGCTTGATTTAAACAGCAAGGGTGCGAAAGCTTTTGCTGATGCTACTGGGAAATTTGTAGGTCAACAAATAGCGATAGTTCTTGACAATAAGACAATATCAGCACCAGTAGTAAAGGAACAAATTACTGGTGGTGAGGCAGTTATTAATGGTATGAAAGATTTTACTGAAGCCAAAAATTTAGCGAATCTAATAAGAGGTGGTGCACTTCCAGTTACATTAAAGCAGGTTGAATACAGTTCTGTTGGAGCAACACTAGGACCTAGTGCATTAAAGGCTAGTGAAGAAGCTGGATTGTATGGACTAGTAATAGTTTTGCTGTTTATGATAGCTTTCTATAGATTACCGGGATTAATAGCGGATATTGCTTTAGGTATATACATACTTATAAACTTTATAGTATACGCTTTATTGCATGTAACTTTGGACTTGCCAGGTATAGCTGGTATGCTTTTGTCAATAGGCATGGCTGTTGATGCCAACATAATCATATTTGAGAGAATGAAAGAAGAGATGAGAGCAGGAAAATCTATAAGAGCTTCCTTAGATGCCGGATTTAGAAAAGCATTTGTTGCAGTATTTGATTCAAACATTACAACGCTAATAGCTGCATTTGTCTTGTTTTTCATGGGTGCAGGAACGGTAAAAGGATTTGCTTTAACACTTATAATAGGTGTTATTTCCAGTATGTTCACAGCAATTACTGTTTCTAGATTTTTGTTAAAATCAGTTGTTGATACAGAATTTACGAAAAACATAAGAGTATACGGTGCATAAGGAGGCGAATATAATGAGATGGAATAATATAAAGTGGAACATAGATGTCATAGGAAAGACGAAAGTGTGGTTCACCATATCGGGTATAATAATCCTTGCAGGGCTTATTGCTTTATTTTCGATGGGATTAAATTGGGGACTTGACTTTACTGGAGGTATGGTTGCTGAATTTAACATACACAGGACAGTGACTACTACTATAAATAATGAAATTACAAATATATTAAGGAGCAATGGCGTTAAAGAATCGCAGGTAAAGGCTATAGGTCCCAATAATACTCATGTATCAATTACGACGCCTAGCCTTGATGATAAAACGAGGACTGCGATTATAAATGCTCTTAAGTCAAAGTATAAATTATCTGATAAAGATTTGGTATCATCACAAAACGTCAGTGCATCTATCGGAAAAGAAATGCAGTTTGGTACATTGTTAGCTTCTGCAGTTGCTGCTCTTTTGATGCTTATATATATCGGATTTAGATTTAATTTTGAGATGGGTGCTGCGGCTGTCTTAGCTTTGATACACGATATTTTAATTATGATTTCTGCTTATGCGCTGCTTAGAATTGTTGTTGATACTCCATTCGTTGCTGCAATACTTACGGTTTTTGGTTATTCGATTAATGATACGATTGTAATTTTTGACAGAATAAGGGATAATATAAAATTGATGAGAAAATCAAGCTATAAAGAAATAGCGAATGTCAGCGTAAATGAAACGATGACCCGTTCAATAAATACAGTAATGACGGTTTTGATAATGCTTGTACTTATGTATTTCTTTGGGCCAGCGTCTATAAAGAGTTTTGCTTTGCCTCTTTTAGTTGGTATTACTAGCGGTGCATATTCATCAATATTTATTGCTAGTCCGCTTTGGATTATATTTAAAGATAGAGAAGGAAAAAATAGAGTAGGAAACAAGGTAGGAAATAAACCTCAAAAGGCATGATAGGAGGTGATTGCATGCTTAAAGAGATGTTTCTTGCAGGTCTCGGCGCTGTTTCTCTGACGAAAGATAAATTAGAAGAGATAGCTCAGGAACTTATAAAGCGTGGTGAACTTACTGCAGAAGATAAAAATAATTTTATAAACAATGCTTTAAGTTCAGTAAACAAGCAAAAACAGGCTATTAAAGACAAAGCTTATGAAAACTTTCAACAGTTAGCAAAAGAAGCAAATCTGGTGACTAGAGATGAATACAACTTATTGCTTGAAAGAGTGGCTGAACTAGAAAGGAAATTAAACCAAGCTGATATAAATAATCAAAACCTGTAAATCTCATTATTAGTGGCATAATACTTTTAGGTATATTGCCGCTATATTTTTATTGAGGTGTAAATGATGAAGTTACTTAGCATTTTTTCAAGTAAAAAATATATAAAAAGATACAAAGAAATATTAAAGGTGCTTACTAAGAATGGCTTTGGATTTGTTTCTGAAGTTTTGTCCAAAAAGAAGAGCATACCATTTTTATATATCAGGAAAAATGATGTGCCTGTAGCTTTATCAGAGCGAATTCGCGTTACGCTGGAAGAGCTTGGTCCTACGTTTGTAAAGATGGGCCAACTGCTTAGCACCAGACCTGATCTGCTTCCACATGATATAATTGTTGAGTTATCAAAACTTCAAGACAATGTTCCTCCAATTGAATTTAATACAATTAAAAAAATAATTGAAGAAGAGCTTAAAGATGAAGTTTCAAATTTATTTGTAAGCTTTGATGAAAAACCGATCGCATCAGCATCGATAGGACAAGTTTACAGGGCTCGGACAAAGGAAGGCTATGATGTGGTGGTAAAAGTCCAAAGGCCGGGTATATATGATAAAATAAACGGTGATATTATCATTTTAAAGACTATAGCCAAAATCTTAAACGAGAGGCTTACCGATTCGCCGGTCGATTTTGTGGATATAGTAAATGAGTTGTCCGAATCGTTATTAAATGAATTAGATTATACCTTAGAAGGCAACAATGCTGACAAATTTAGAGAAAATTTTATTAATGAAACATATGTGTACATACCGAAGATATATTGGGAGTATACGACTAAAAAAGTCCTTACAATGGAATACATAGATGGAACTAGTGTTAAGAATAAGCATAAATTGATTGAAAATGGATTCGATCTAAAGAAGATTGCTTATAACGGTGCGATGTCTATATTGATGCAAATATTTGAATTTGGGTTCTTTCATGGTGATCCACATCCGGGAAATATCCTAATCAAATCAGACGGCAAGTTATCCTATATAGATTTTGGTATAGTAGGATATATAGACAGGTCAAACCGTCAAATGATAGTTGAGCTTTTTAAAGCTTTTGTCGATAATGATACAGATGAAGTGATTTCAATTTTGACGGATATGGATGCAATTAGAGATGAGACTAATATAAGACACTTAAAGTATGATCTTAGCGGTATGATCAGTTATTTTTACAATACTCCGCTAAAAAACATAAATATAAATGATTCGGTTAAAAAGATAACATCCCTCATTTATAAGTATAAATTAATGATGCCAGCCGAGTTTACATTGCTGTTAAAGTCATTAGCGACTATAGAAGGTGTCGGAAAGGAACTAGACCCTGACTTTAGTATTTCTGACATTGCAAGAGATTTTATTAGAAAAATTTATATGAGTAACTTTAATTTTGTAAAAACAATAAATGAAAATGCAAAAGATTTGCATAAGATATATGTTCATTTAAAGAAACTTCCATCAAAGCTTCATAGCATAATTTCTAAAATATTGAAAGACAACGTCAGGGTGAAATTGGATATTGAAGAAACAGAAAAAATGAAATATGATCTTAATTTAATGATAAATAAGATGATAATAAGCATAATAGCAGCATCACTTATTATTGGATCATCGCTTATCATGTCATCAGATGGTGGATATAAGATATATGGCTACAATGCAGTTGGGTTGATAGGGTATTTAATATCATTCTTTTTATGTATGATGATTGTTTACAATATAATTTTTGTTGAGAAAAAGCGTAAATAATGTGTTTTGTGAGGTGACCTAGGCATATGGCTTACAACTGGGTATCGAAAAAAATTTTAAACGAGAATCTTGTAGAAAAAATAAAAATTAAATATAAATTAAAGGAGTACATAGCGCAGACTATTGTAAATAGAGGATATGATGATTTAAAAAAGGTGGATGAGTATTTAAACCCGGATCTAAATATGATGCATAGTCCTTTTTTACTAGACGGCATAGAAAAGGCGTCATCGGTCATAAAATATCATATTGAAAAGAACAATAAAATCACTATATATGGGGATTATGATGTTGACGGTATAACTGGTACGTCAATTTTATATAAAACTTTAAAGAAGTTAGGTGCTGATGTAAATTTTTATATACCAGATCGATTACAGGAAGGATACGGAATAAATTTAAATGCTATAGAAAAAATATACAACTTAGGCTCAAGTCTTATAATTACCGTTGACTGTGGTATTACTTCGGTAATAGAAGTTGAGCATGCGAAAAAATTGGGTATAGAAATTATTGTAACAGATCATCATCAAGTTCCAGATGTCTTGCCAGATGCTACTTGCGTAATTAATCCACATATTAAAAATTGTACATATCCATACAGAGAATTATCTGGCGTAGGTGTTGCTTTTAAATTGTGTTTAGCACTTATAGGAGATGATGCATTGGATTATTTGGACATTGTCGCTTTAGGAACTGTAGCAGACATCGTGCCACTAACAGGAGAGAACCGTATAATTGTAAAAGAAGGTTTAAAAATGATGAAAAATAGTAAAAACAAGGGACTTAAGGCGTTAATAAATGTATCAGGGCTAAATAATAAAGATATAAATACATATCATGTTGGTTTTGTCTTAGCTCCTAGATTAAATGCTGCAGGGAGACTTGAAAGCGCAGTGTCATGCGTAAATTTATTGACAACTGATGATGACATTGAAGCAAATAGAATCGCTGAATATTTAAACAGTGAAAATATAAAGAGGCAAGAACTCGAAAAAAAGATGCTAGATGAAGCGATTGTACAAGTTGAGACTAAGATAGATCTAGATAAAGAAAAATTCATTGTACTGTACAGTGAGGATTGGCATCCAGGTATTATTGGAATAGTTTCATCAAGGATTACAGAGAAGTACAATAGGCCGTCAATTCTTATAAGTATTTGCGGTGATACAGGAAAGGGGTCTGGAAGAAGCATAAAGGGGTTTAATATATATGATGCTATAAAGTACGCCGGTGATTGCCTCATTGGATTCGGTGGACATGAAATGGCTGCCGGTATAACTATAAAAAAAGATGAAATCGAAAGTTTTAAAGACAAACTGAATGAATATGCAGAAAGTAAATTAAATGACATCGACTTAATACCAACCATTGAAATAGAGACCTCTATAGAGAACGAGACGATAGATTTAGAAGGAGCAAATCAACTAAGTTTGTTGGAACCTTTTGGCAATAGCAATCCTATGCCAGCTTATATTATAAACCATTTGCACGTAAAGCAAACTTACACTGTTGGAAATAACAAGCATTTACGAATAATTGCCCAAAAAAATGACATGTGTTATGACATTATTCTGTTTCACATGGGTAGTGAAGCTAATAAATTTAAAGAAGGATATATCATTGATATTGCCGGATACATCAATGTCAATGAGTGGAACGGTGATAAGAAAGTAGAGATAATTGCGAAAGATATTAAGATAAAAGAAAAAAATACGATTTTTTTTAGAAATTTACTAAATAATATAATGAATTTTAATGATTTTACCGCAGAAAGTCTAGATAATAAAAATTTTATTGATATGAGGGGAATTCAAGATAGACAATCTTATATTTTAAAAATGTTTAGAAGTAATGAGAGTGTTGCTGTAATAGTAAATACTCGATATCATTTAAATAAACTCATAAATTATCTTATTGTCCATGATTATCGTGATTTTAAATTAAGCAGCAAAGCGGTCAATGTAGAAAAAATGATTTTATGGAATTCAAATTATAAAGATGTTGACTATTTGCAATCTATATTTAAAAATATAATTTTTTATGATATACCATTTGATTCAAAAATGTTTTATAATATATTAGCAAACGACAAAAACAGTAAGATACACCTTTTATATGGAAAGGAAGACATCAAAGCTAATTTAAAAGACATTTTTGAGATTATACCGAGAAGGAGTGATTTTGCAAAGGTCTATATTAATATTAAAAAGAGTGGAAGTACGATTGTATTTAAAGATCAAGTATATGATTATTTTAAATTAAACTCAGTAAAAGTAATGCTATGTCTAAAAATTCTAAAAAACTTTGGATTGATTAAAATTGAAGAAAGTGATAATATTTTTGTGTTAAGAAGAAATAATATTGAGTCAAAAGTAGACATTAAAGATGATGAGATAATAAAAAAATTATATGCATCAAGAAAAATTTTTTTAAGATTTGCTTTTAGAATATTGAAAACAAAAATTAAGGAGGAAACAGCATGACATTAGAAGATGTTAAGTCTCTTATAAGAGAAATACCGGATTTTCCAAGAGAAGGAATTGGATTTAAAGACATAACACCTGTTTTAAAGAATAAGGAAGCATTTTTATTCTCAATTGATATGTTAGCAGATGCAATAAAAGACAGAAATGTTGATTTAATTGCAGGACCAGAAGCGAGGGGTTTTTTATTTGGAGCACCTTTGGCATACAAAGTTGGGGTTGGATTTGTACCTGTAAGAAAACCAGGAAAATTGCCTGCTGAGACGATTAACTATGAATATGAACTTGAGTATGGAATGGATTCATTAGAAATACACAAGGATGCTATAGAAACGGGCCAGAGAGTTATAATTGTTGATGATTTGCTTGCTACTGGTGGCACAATATTTGCTGCAGCAAAATTAATAGAAGAATTAGGCGGTATTGTTGATTGTATATTGTTTTTAACGGAACTTACATTCTTGAATGGACGTAAAAAGCTTGAAGGTTATGATGTAATTTCTTTAATAAAATTTTAAATTGTCTGTTTTTAAAGGTGAGCTTATATAATGATTGAAAAAGTTATTAACAGAGTAAAAGAGTACGACAAATCTGAAAATGATATTAACTTAATATTTAAAGCCTATGACTATGCACTGAAAGCTCATGAAGGACAGTACAGAAATTCTGGGGAGCCTTATATTGTTCATCCAGTAGAGGTTGCAATGATACTTACTAATTTAGAGCTTGATGTTTCTACGATAGCCAGTGGGCTTCTTCATGATGTCATAGAGGATACGTCTATTACTTATGACGATATAAAAAATGAATTTGGGCAAGAAATAGCAGATTTAGTTGATGGTGTAACAAAGCTGGGTATGATTGAATATAAATCAAAAGTGGAGCAGCAGGCCGAAAACATGAGAAAAATGCTTATTGCAATGGCTAAAGATATAAGAGTGATAATGATAAAGCTTGCAGACCGTCTTCATAATATGCGTACGCTTAAATATTTAAGTGAAGAGAAACAAAAGGAAAAAGCACAAGAAACATTGGAAATATATGCGCCTATAGCTCATAGATTAGGTATGTCAATGATAAAGTGGGAGTTGGAGGATTTATCATTGAGATACCTTCACCCTGATGATTATTACAGTCTTGTTGAAAAGGTTGCAAAGAAAAGAAAAGAGAGGGAAGAATCGATAAAGGAACTTATCGATAAACTAAAAGAAAAGTTAAATGAGATCGGGATAAAAGCTGAAGTTGATGGAAGACCAAAACATTTTTACAGCATATACAAAAAAATGAAACAACAGAATAAGACTTTTGAGCAAATTTATGATTTAATGGCAGTAAGAGTAATAGTAAATACCGTAAAAGATTGTTATGGCACGCTTGGTGCGGTTCACACGTTGTGGAAGCCTATGCCGGGTAGATTTAAGGATTACATTGCTATGCCAAAACCTAATATGTATCAGTCACTTCATACAACAGTAATTGGTCCTAAAGGTGAGCCATTTGAAATACAGATACGAACATGGGACATGCATAGAACTGCTGAATATGGCATAGCAGCTCATTGGAAATACAAGGAAGGTAAATCTTACGAAGATGAATTTGATGCAAAACTTTCATGGCTTCGTCAACTGTTGGAGTGGCAGAGGGAGCTTAAAGATGCAAAGGAATTCATGGAGACATTAAAGATAGATTTATTTACAGATGAGGTTTATGTCTTTACGCCTAAAGGTGATGTAATCAGCCTTCCGGCGGGTTCTACCCCAATTGATTTTGCTTACAGCATCCATACTGAAATAGGTCATAGGCTAAATGGTGCTAAAGTAAATGGGAAAATAGTGCCTATAGATTATGAGCTTAAAAATGGTGATATTGTAGAGATTCTGACGACTACTAATAGTGATAGAGGTCCTAGCAGAGATTGGCTCCAGATAGTGAAAAGTTCACAAGCCAAAAATAAGATACGGCAGTGGTTTAAAAAAGAAAAACGAGAAGAAAACATAGAGCGGGGAGAAGAGATCTTTTATAGAGAACTGAAAAGGCATGGAATACAGCAATCACAATTAAAAGGGGACATAATGGAATCTGTATTAAGAAAGCTTAACATGCATTCAGAAGAAGATTTATTTGCCGCAATTGGATTTGGCGGACTCGCTTTAAATCAAATAATACCACGCATCAAAGAAGAACTCAAACAAATAGAAAGTGAAGATAAAAAACAAAACACACCAATTGCTGAGATAAAAAAGAAGCCTAAAATTGGTGGTATGGGCGTTATCGTCAAAGGCGAAGACAATGTCATGGTTAGATTTTCAAAATGCTGTTCACCAGTTCCAGGTGATGAAATAGTAGGTTATGTCACAAAAGGTCGTGGAGTATCAATACACAGGAAAGATTGCCCTAATATAAAAGACTACGTGTATGACAAAAATAGGATAGTTGAAGTTGAATGGGATCAAGGCAAAAATATTGCATATCAAGCTGATATTCAGATCATGGCAAATGACAGATATGGACTTTTAACTGACGTGACGAGTATTCTTGCTGACATAAAGATATCAGTTAGAGCAGTTAATGCCAGAACGACAAAAGATAATGTGGCTATAATAAATTTAACTTTGGAGATTACATCAAGAGATCAGCTTGAGAAGATTATGAATAAGTTAAAAGCTCTCGATGGTGTTACAGATGTGTACAGAATTAGTGCGTAAAATTTATATTTAAGAATAAAACATTACGTCATTGGAGGAATAAGAGTGAGAGCTGTTGTACAAAGAGTTTTGCATGGAAAGGTTACTGTTGAAAATACAATAGTGGGAGAAATAACACAAGGACTTGTTGTTTTGGTGGGTGTTTCGATAGATGATACGATAGAAGATGTAAATTATATTGCTGATAAAATTGCAAATTTGCGGATTTTTGATGATAATGGTGGCAAGATGAATTTTTCTATATTAGATGTAAGCGGGGAGATTCTGCTTGTGTCACAGTTTACGCTTCTTGGTGATGCAAGAAAGGGAAGAAGGCCTAATTACATGAATGCTGCAAAGCCTAATGATGCACTACATTTATTTAATAAGTTGTGTGAAAAATTAAAAGATATGGGGCTTTCAGTTAAAACAGGTAAATTTGGTGCAATGATGCAAGTATCTTTGATAAATGATGGACCTGTAACTATACTCTTGGATTCGAAAAAAACATTTTGAGGAGAGAATACAATGATAAACGATATTAATATTCAAAGATTTGTACTGGGACCATTTCAATCTAATTGCTATGTCTTATCAATAAAAGATAGCAATGAATGTGTAATGGTAGACCCGGGGATACCGGCAAAAGAAATTGAAAATTATATAGAGAAAAATAATCTTAGCTTAAAATACATCTTAGTTACGCATGGGCATTTTGACCACATAGGTGGTGTTGATTTCTTTAGAGATAGATTTAATGCAAAGGTCTGTATTTCAGCAGATGATTCAGTACTGCTTTCAGATACCCGCCTTAATCTATCTGAGATAAGCTTTAAAAAAATAGTTGTTAAAAATGCTGACATTTTGCTGAATGATGATGATACTTTAAAATTAAATAATGATATCACAATTTCTGTTATTCATACACCTGGACATACACCTGGTGGATTATGTTATAAGGTAGATGGTGTTTGCTTTTCAGGAGATACGCTTTTTAAAGGTTCTATAGGACGAACAGACTTCCCAGGTGGTAATTACAGTGAAATAATAGATTCAATAAAAAATAAATTGTTTGTTTTAGACGATGATTTGCTAGTCTATCCAGGTCATGGAGATATTACTACTATAAAAGAAGAAAAACTTCACAATCCGTTTTTATAATTTTTTTAAATCGATATTTTATATATTTCATCAGAATCTGGCGGTAGTATCTCTATTTTTTTGTCTTTATCTATAAGGAATTTTCCATGCTCTGTAATTTTGCCTATTATGGTTGCTTCGATATTTTGTTTTTTTAATTCATTTACTAATTTACTGCCATCTGATGATGTAATAATCATTGATCCGCTTGAGATAAGTTTAAGGGGGTCTATATTAAAAAAGTTGCATATGATTTTAGTTTCTTCTCTTATTGGGATTAAGTCATTATATATTTCAATACCTTTGTTTGATGCTTCTGCAACTTCATACGCTGCGCCCAATAAGCCACCTTCAGTAATATCATGCATGGAGTTTGCGCCATTTGCTGCTGAAATTAGCCCGTCTTTTACCGCGCTTAATTCATTTATAAAACTTTTAGCATTATCTAGTGTTTTGAGCGAAATATGCTTTTTAAGAATGTCATAATAGTCATTTGCAATAATGAATGTTCCTTCAAGCCCCAAAGATTTAGTTACTATTACATCATCATTTAATTTAGCTCCACTTGTCTTTATGAATTTGTTTCTTTTACACATACCTACTGCTGTAGTAGATATGATTGGCTTATTAACAGATGATGTAACTTCGCTGTGGCCACCAAGGACTTCTACATTAAGTTCTTTAGCACCTCTATCTATTTCTTTCATGATATCGTGTAATAATTCTTCATCTGATCCAGATGGCAATAAGATTGTTTCAAGAACACCAATTGGCTTTGCACCGCATGATGCAATATCATTGCAAGAAATGATTACCGATAGATAACCGCTTAGATTATTTGAAGCTGTTATAGGATCAGAAGATAGTATAACAGCATATTCACCAACTTCAATAACACTACAATCTTCACCTATGCCTGAATGCAACAGTACATCGCTTCTCTTCAAGCCGAGATTTGTATAAACAAACTTTGATAGTACGTCTGCCGGCACTTTTCCTTCTTTCATTCTGCAACACATCCTTTGAGAATTTTAGTATATATCTATATTAGCATAAATAATTTTTATGTTCCACATCAATGCAATATGGTAAAATATAGATATATGGAGTATAATTTTGTTAGGAGGCGTTATACATGGAAAATAACAGCAATTTTAAAAAGGTAGCTACATTAGAAAATGAGATAGAAGCAGGTCTTTTAGACAGTATACTTAACGATCGAAATATCCCTCATGCTATATGTTCATACAATGATTTGGTCTATGATGGCATATATCAGATGGTTAAAGGCTGGGGTTATGTCAGCTCTACAGATTTTTATAGTCAAGAAATTGTAGATATATTAAATGATATACGCAAGTCTTCAAATGATGACTGATTTACTTTTTCAATTAACGCCAGTTTATATAGGTATATGAATTTTAAAAAATCCTATAGACAAATGTAATATATTGTGATATCATATTTAAAAGAAAATATTGTGTATCCTTTAACTGGTCCTGCGAGGCTGGCAAGGAGTTAAAAATGTGGTGTCAACTTCTTGCTTGTTCAAGAAGTTTTTTTATGGAGGTATATGATCTTGAATTATAAAGCAGAGATAATGGATGAAAAGGCGATAGACAGGGCTTTGATACGAATATCTCATGAAATAGTCGAGAGAAATAAGGGAATAGAAAACCTCGTTTTAATTGGTATTATGCGTAGAGGTGTGCCACTTGCAAATAGGCTTGCAAGATATATAGAAAGAATTGAAGGGAAAAGACCTCCTATAGGATCACTGGATATAACACTTTATAGAGATGACTTAACAACAAAACTGGAGCAGCCAATTGTTAAAAAACGTGATATAGGAGTTGATGTCATAGGTAAGATTGTTGTGCTGGTTGATGATGTTATTTATACAGGAAGAACTGTGAGAGCTGCGATGGATGCTGTCATTGATTTAGGCAGACCAAAATCAATACAGTTAGCAGAACTTATTGATAGAGGGCATAGGGAACTTCCTATTAGGCCTGACTATGTAGGGAAAAATGTGCCCACGTCAAAAAGCGAAATCGTAAGTGTGATGCTTGAAGAAGTTGATAATGTAAACAAAGTTGTGATAAGTGAATAATTACCTTTAAATTAGTCCAGTGAGACTGATAAGGGAGAATTGTGGTTCTCCCACTTATTAAATAAAAGAAGGGGAGATTTTTTATGAAATTTTTTAAATACGGAAAATTCATAAAAGACACAATATTACTACGCATTAGGAGCAGAGCCATTTTTACCTAATAAAAATGGTTACTGCTCTATTTTTTAATAAAAAAGAAAGGATGATAAGAAGTGATAAAAAAAGATGTATTGGGCATTCGTGACATGTCCAAGGAAGATTTAATAGAGATACTCGATACAGCGAAAGAAATGAAGAAAATTATAGAGGGTGAAAAAATTTCGGACATCTTAAAAGGTAAAACAATCATAACAATATTTTTTGAGCCCAGTACTAGAACAAGGCTATCATTTGAAATGGCAGCTAAATATTTGGGTGCACATTTTGGGAATATAGAGACTAAAACCAGCAGCGTAGTAAAAGGTGAGTCTCTCATTGACACCGTAAGGACAGTAGAGAGGATGAAAGCGGATGTGATTATAACACGTCACAACATGTCAGGAGCTCCGCATCTTATGGCAAAATATTTAAATGCATCTATAATAAATGCCGGAGATGGCTTAAATGAGCATCCTACACAGGCTCTATTGGATTTAATGACAATAGGAGAAAAAAAAGAATCTTTTAAAGGATTAAAGGTAGTCATCATTGGCGATATAGTTCATTCTAGAGTTGCAAGATCAAATATGTGGGGACTTTTGAAATTGGGAGCAGAAGTGAGATTAGCAGGACCTGCTACATTATTGCCAAAAACTTTTGAAAAATTAGGTGTAAAAGTCTATTACGACATAAACAAAGCTATAAATGGTGTTGATGTTGTAATGGGACTTAGAATCCAGCTAGAAAGACAAAAAAGCGGATTATTTCCATCAAAAGATGAGTTTGTCAGATATTTTGGCATTACATCTGAAAGGATGAGACTTGCTAAAAAGGATGCCATATTGATGCATCCAGGACCAATTAACAGAAATGTAGAAATTTCATCCGAAGCAGCAAATTCAGGGTATTCGGTAATTGAGGAGCAAGTAACAAATGGTGTAGCAGTTAGAATGGCACTTTTAAAATTATTATGCGAAAGGAGAAAAAATAATGAAAACAATTATTAAAGGTGGAACAGTGATAAATGGATATGGAACCAATGAGAAAGCAGATATTTTAGTAGATAATGGAAAAATAAAAGCAATAGAAAAAACGATAGAGTTAAATGATGCATTAATTATAGATGCTAATGGCAAATATGTTTTACCGGGATTTGTCGATATGCATACACATTTAAGGCAACCTGGATTTGAAGAAAAAGAGACTATAAAGACAGGTACGCATGCCGCCGTTGCAGGTGGATTTACAACAGTTGCTTGTATGCCTAATACAAATCCAGTGATAGATAATGAAGTTGTCGTAGAATATATAAAAAGCATTGCAAAAAGGGATGGATATTCAAAGGTAATACCTATAGGGTCAATGACTAAGGGAATGATGGGTGAAGAAATTTCCGAAATGGCAAAATTAAAAGATGCGGGTATTGTTGCATTATCGGATGATGGACATCCAATAATGAATGCCGGCCTTATGAAAAGAATAATGACATACGGCAGCATGTACGACTTACTGATGATCACCCACTGTGAAGATAAAATGTTAAGCGGTGAAGGTGTCATGAATAATGGTTTGATATCAACTATGATAGGTTTAAGGGGAATACCCCATGAAGCAGAAGAAGTCATGGTTGCAAGAAATATAATATTAGCCAAATCTACCGGTGCAAGACTTCATATTGCACATGTATCAACAAAGGATAGTGTGGAACTAATAAGGAGAGCCAAGGCAGATGGAGTAAATGTAACAGCAGAAGTTACACCGCATAACCTATGTCTTACTGAAGACATTGTAGATGGATTTGATACAAACACGAAAGCATATCCCCCTTTAAGGACAAAAGAAGATGTTGATGCGCTTATTGATGGTTTAAAAGATGGGACAATAGACGTTATCGCTACAGATCATGCTCCACATACAAAAGATGACAAAAAAGTTCCATATGAGATAGCAGCCTTCGGAATATCAGGGATCGAGATTGCCTTTTCTGTAATTTACACATATCTTGTAAAGAATGGCTTGATTACTTTAGAAGATCTAGTAAGTTTTATGTCTATAAATCCAGCAAAGCTTTTAAAAACATCATATGGAATAAAAGTGGGCAATGCTGCAGATATAACGGTAGTTGACACGAATAAAGAATATACGGTGAATGTAGATAATTTTAAATCAAAGGGTAAAAATTCTCCATTCAACGGTAAAAGATTAACTGGTGTTGTTGAATATACATTAGTAGACGGGAAAATAATTTATAAAAACAATGGCAAATTTGAAGAATGTAATGTATAATATATATAGAATAATTATACGTTAAAATGAATAAATATTAAATAGAGGTGTTTAATATGTTTTCAGATAAATTAATAAATGCCATAAAGTCTAAAAATAATCCAACAGTTGTAGGTTTAGATCCTAGGATTGAAAGTATTCCGGAATTTATAAAAGAAATAACTTTTAAAAAGTATGGAAATAATGTTAAGGGAATATCTGAAGCTATTTATTATTTCAACAAAGGAATAATAGATTCGATCTTTGATGTAGTTCCTGCAGTGAAAATTCAAGTTGCATTTTATGAAGTTTATGGACCGGATGGTTTTGATATATTTTTCAAAACAGCAGAATATGCTAAAGAAAAAGGGTTAATGGTTATAGCGGATGTAAAAAGAGGGGATATAGCTGATGTGGCGGAGATGTATTCTAAAGCATATTTGCAAAATGAATATATTGATGCAATTACTGTAAATCCTTATATGGGAGAAGATACTATTACTCCATATATACACGATGTTATTGAGCATGAAAAGGGATTGTTTATACTTGTGAAAACATCAAATAAAGGGTCATATACAATTCAAAATTTAGAAACTGAAAATGGTACTGTATATGAGAATGTAGCAAATATGGTGAATAAGATTTCTAATCTTGTGAAAGGCAAGCTAGGATATAGCTCAATAGGTGCTGTTGTGGGAGCGACCCATAAAGAAGAAGCTAAAATACTCCGAGAAAAAATGCCGTCAGCGATTTTTCTAGTACCTGGGTATGGTGCTCAAGGTGCCACGGCAGAAGATGTAACAAATTGTTTTGATGAAAATAATTTAGGCGCAATAGTGAACTCTTCCAGAAAAGTTATCTTTGCTTACAAAAGTCAATACTGGAAAGACGTTTATTCTGAATATGAGTATGCACAGGCAGCAAGGTCTGAAGTTGTTCTGATGAGAGGTATGATAAATAATGCGCTATTAAAAAGAAAGTATATAGCTTGTTGAGGTGGAATATGAAACACACTATCATAAGAAATGATGAAATAAGAAGTGGCGTATTTAGGATGGAGTTTGATTTTGCAGATATCCCTACGCCAGGACAATTTGTCATGATAAACTGTGGTGGAAATACTTTATTGAAGCGGCCGTTTAGCATATGTGATTTTGAAAAAGACAAAATGACAGTTGTATACGAAGTAAGAGGAAAAGGAACGTATAATCTTTCGAAGATGAAAATTAGCGATGAAATTGATGTAACTGGGCCTCATGGACACGGTTTTGATATCTTTGATAAATATAATAACATTCTTGTAGTTGGAGGCGGTATAGGTATACCTCCGCTACTATTTCTTTCAAAGAAATTAAAATCAAAAAATATCAATATCGTACTTGGTTTTAGAAGCGATGCCTTTCTTATAGATGAATTTAGCAAATATGGTAATGTTTTAATAACTACAGAAGACGGAAGCTATGGCATGAAAGGATATGTAACAGATGCTATGAAAGAAATTATAAATGAAGCTGATATAATTTATGGTTGCGGACCTAAACCAATGCTAAATGCTGTAAAAGATATCTCAGAAAAATATAAGATACCATGTCAAATATCAGTAGAAGAGCGCATGGGATGTGGGATTGGAGCGTGCATGACATGTGCATGTAAGACTGTAGCTGAGGATGGATACCACTATAAAAAAGTTTGCAAGGATGGACCTGTTTTTTGGGCTAAGGAGGTGGTGTTTTGAGCTTAAAAGTTAATATAGGAAATTTAGAATTTAAAAATCCTGTATTTGTAGCATCTGGCACATTTGGCTTTGGCAAAGAGTATTCACAATATGTTGATTTAAATAAGCTAGGAGCAATAATGGTAAAGGGGCTTACTTTAAATCCCAAAGAAGGTAATCCACCACCACGTATATATGAAACACCGTCAGGAATTTTAAACAGTGTAGGATTACAAAATCCTGGTGTAGACGGATTTCTTAGAGACGAATTGCCATTCTTAAAAAAATTTGACACAAAAGTAATTGTAAATATAGCAGGTGAAACAATAGAAGAATTTGTAACTATGGCTCAAAAACTTGATATAGATGGTGTACATGCGTTGGAACTTAACGTCTCATGTCCAAATGTAAAAGAAGGTGGAATGGCATTTGGAGTAAATCCCAATAGTATATACGAAATAACCAAAAGAGTTAAGGGCGTAACAAACAAAATTGTGATTGTAAAATTGACGCCAAATGTTGCTGATATAAAAATTTATGCAAAGGCGGCCGAGGATGGTGGAGCGGATGCAGTGTCGCTTATTAATACAATTACAGGCATGGCAGTTGATATAAACTCAAGAAAACCAATATTCAAAAATATATTTGCAGGCTTATCGGGACCTGCAGTAAAGCCTATAGCACTTAAATATGTATATGAAGCGAAAAAAGCCGTGTCAATTCCAGTGATAGGGATGGGCGGAATTTCTTCTGCTGAAGATGCTATAGAGTTTATGATAGTTGGTGCAACTGCTGTTGCAATTGGAACTTATAATTTTATTAATCCAACATGTACGATGGATATTCTTGAAGATATAAAAAAATACATGAACAAAAACAATGTTTCCGATATAAATCAGATAATCAATAGTATTAACGTATAAATATTATGGTAAACTAAAATATCTAAGAAAGGACAAGTGGGGATGGATAGAAAAGAAATATTAAAAATATTAAGTGATTTAAAAGTACTAAATAAAGGGCACTTTTTGCTGACGTCAGGAAGACATAGCGATACGTATCTTCAATGTGCAAAAATATTTCAATATCCTGAATACAGTGCTTTGTTTGCAAAAGAAATAGTGCAAAGATTTAGTGGTGAAAAAATAGATATTGTAATTGGGCCTGCTATTGGAGGTATTATATTTGCATATGAAGTTGCAAGACAGTTAGGCGCAAAAGCACTGTTTGCGGAAAGAGAAGAAGGGATTATGAAGCTTAGGAGAGGATTTGAAATAAATGAAGGTGATAATGTACTTGTAGTAGAAGATGTTGTTACAACAGGTGGTTCCGTGAAAGAAGTTATTGAAGTTGTAAAAAATTACAATGCAAATGTTGTAGGTGTTGCATGTATAGTGGATAGAAGCAATGGCAAAGTTGATTTCGGCATAAAATTTGAATCTGTAATATCGCTTGATGTTATATCGTATGAAAGTAAAGACTGCCCGCTATGCAAAGAAGGGTTACCAGTTGATAAGCCTGGTAGTAGGAAGTTTAAATAAGAGGCTGAAACAACCTCTTATTTTGACAATTTAAAATACTTGCAGTATTACGCACTTTAAATATTCTGTTTCATTGGAAGCTAGTAAAATCGGGTGATCCTTTGACTGTGTTCTTTTTTCAATTAACCTGATGTTTTTGTGAGTATCATATGCTGCATCTTTAATTATATCTAGAAAAGTGTCGGAACTTATATGCTGCGAACATGAGCATGTAATAAGAAATCCGCCTTCATTTATGATTTTCATTGCACGTAGATTTATCTCTTTGTATCCTCTAATAGCGTCTTTGACTGTTTCTTTGCTTTTGGTAAAAGCTGGTGGATCAAGAATCACCACATCAAATTTTTTCTTTTTTTCATCGTATTTCTTTAACAAATCAAATGCGTTATCACATGTAAAATGGCATCTATCTAAATATCCGTTAAGCTCTATATTTTTCTTGGCAATATCCAAAGCTGTTTGCGATATATCAACAGTTTCTACGCTTTTAGCGCCATAATGCAGTGCGTGAACTGAAAAGGAGCCTGTATGGCTGAAACAATCTAAAACATCGGCTTCATTTACATATTTCTTAATTGCAGCTCTATTTTCTTTTTGATCTAAAAAATAACCGGTCTTTTGACCGTTTTCTAGGTCAACCCAAAATTTTACACCATTTTCTTCAAATTGCTGAATCGTATTAAAATTGCCATATAAATAGCCCTTTGTTTTGGGAAGGCCTTCGATTTCTCTAACGCTTACGTCATTTCTTTCATATATTCCTTTAGGTTTCAACAATTCAACAAGTATATCGACTATTAAATTTTTGTATCTTTCCATACCAAGGGAAAGCGTCTGTATAACGAGATAATCACCGAATTTGTCGACAATAAGAGCTGGCAAAAAATCAGCTTCTCCAAAAATAACTCTACAAGAATTTAAATCCTTCATGATTTTTTTTCTGTATTCCCAAGCTTTTGAAATTCTCTTTTTAAAAAATTCTTCATTTATCAATTCATCTCTGTCATATGTAAGAAGACGGATTGATATCATGGATTTAAGATTTATGTATCCTCTACCTATAAAATTTTTTTTATAATCATAGACATCTACAATGCCGCCAGGTTCATATTCACCTTCTATATGATCAATTTCAGTTTTGTATATCCATGGATGACCACTTAATACTCTTTTTAAATTTTCATTTCTGAGAATAACATCTGTCATATCAACACTCCTAATCTAATATCGTTTAAGTAATTTATATCACATAGGCAAAAATGATTCAATAAGGTTATTTTTATAAGAATAAATATTTATTATGTAATAAAGATTCGTAAAAAAGAGTATAATAAAAATATATAGACATAATTGTCTATAATTATAGTATATGACCAAATGTCGTGTTTGAAAATCAATTTAAAACGTGGTATATTAACACATGTCGTTTGAGAAAGCGGCGAAGCAAAGTACCAAAACAAACCAGCGAAAAGAATGTTGACAGAGAGAAATAAATGTGGTAATATAGACAATGTCGCTTGACGCGAGGTTGAACCTTGAAAACCGAACAGTGAGATAAAGCCAGTAAGAGTAAGAAGAGTAAAAGGATATAAACATGAGAGTTTGATCCTGGCTCAGGACGAACGCTGGCGGCGTGCCTAACACATGCAAGTCGAGCGAAGGGAGTACTACGGTACGAACTTAGCGGCGGACGGGTGAGTAACGCGTGGACAATCTACCCTGTAGACTGGGATAACACCTCGAAAGGGGTGCTAATACCGGATAATGTCGAGAAGCGGCATCGCTTTTCGAAGAAAGGAGGGAATCCGCTATAGGAGGAGTCCGCGTCCCATTAGCTAGTTGGTGAGGGTAACGGCCCACCAAGGCGACGATGGGTAGCCGGCCTGAGAGGGTGAACGGCCACACTGGAACTGAGACACGGTCCAGACTCCTACGGGAGGCAGCAGTGGGGAATATTGTGCAATGGGGGAAACCCTGACACAGCGACGCCGCGTGAGTGAAGAAGGCCTTCGGGTCGTAAAGCTCAATAGTATGGGAAGAAAGAAATGACGGTACCATACGAAAGCCCCGGCTAACTACGTGCCAGCAGCCGCGGTAATACGTAGGGGGCGAGCGTTGTCCGGAATTACTGGGCGTAAAGAGCACGTAGGCGGCTATAAAAGTCAGATGTGAAAAACCTGGGCTCAACCGAGGGTATGCATCTGAAACTAAATAGCTTGAGTCAAGGAGAGGAGAGCGGAATTCCTGGTGTAGCGGT